>NZ_JBQQCF010000009.1:0-159429 GCF_052245755.1 Mycobacterium sp. 4D054 | reverse complement strand
ATTCCTTTGCTCGAGTGACTTTGGTCGGTCTCTCGAAGAATCACGCGATGACCCTCAATCAGTCGGCTACGACACGCCGGTACCGCTGATCAGGTCCGACTCGTACACCACTCTGCTGGACGCAACCTGTTGGTGTTTGAATCGGGTCCAAGTGTTTGCCAAGGCGAGATTGTCGGCCGTCGCTAACTGACGTCGGCTCTGCTATCAGGAGGGTGATGTGGGCACCCCGAAGGACTCGCGGTGAGTCGCTCCCCGAGGGGACGCGCCCTGCGGGTTGATCGCGACGCTGACTGGTCAGTGGTGAGCGAGACTGCTGACGACCACGGCGTGGTTTACCGAGTTCTATGGTCAGCTGATTCCTGGATGTACCTCGGGTTGTGCGATTCGTATCCGCATCTGTCGTGGCAGGCAACAACAGAAGACGGCGCGTTGAACGGAATCCGCCGGCAAATTCGACAACGCGCCGACGTTTCGTCGCCAACGGAAAGTGGATCGCGAGGGTGTTCGCCGGAAGGCTCGACCGTTTGAGTCATTCCAGCGGCGTCGATCCCCTGCTGCCTGCACTACGGCAGCGCTTCCAAACCGCCCTCAACACTGCCCTCGTCGTGGGTCGGCCACCCGAGTGCGCCATCGACCTTGGACCGCGAACCTTAGCTGCAGTAGCGCTTATTGCCGCCGAGCACCCCGACGCCAGCGCCCAGATCATCGCCGCAGCCTATGACACCTTCCTGGACGAACATGGTTAGCACAACCTGATTGGTAGTACCGGAGATCACGGCCGTCTCAACGAGGAGGGGATTGCGGGTGGCCGGCAAAGCCAACGCGGAGAGAAGCTAACTACGTCGTGCGCGTTCGGCCGCCATCACGCTGGTTGGTTGTCGCGACCATTCAAGAGACAGAAGGGATGATCCGTTGCGGTGGGTGCTGGCCATCGGCAGCGCGCTGGCAATCACAGTCGGCGCGGCGATCGCGCTCAGTACGCCGATCCAGTTAGCCAGTGCGGATCACCTCGGGCGGCCGATTGCATGCGGCGATGCGCTGCGGGCAGACAGTGCCGCCGCGGAAGCTGCCGACGACTATAATCGGCGCCTGAACGACAGCAGCCCTGATCGCTTCATTGCCACGGACTACGAAAACCAGTGCGCAGCGATGATCGTTGAGAAGCGCCGACACGCCGTGATCGTCAGCGCCGCGGCAGCAGTGGCCGTGCTGACAACAGGCGGTCTAGGCTTTTTGATCCACCGCGTTCGATCACGCGGATCAGGCTCGAAGTGAAGTCACGTTCGCTGATGGACCTGAGTTAACTGACTCTGGAACTGGGTGGACTCAGTAACGGACCTACGCGCGACAGGGGAAGACGTCAGTCACGCTGAGGCCCAGTCACCGCGTTTGAACCGGTCTTTCGCACGGCCCGCACATCGCAGAGGCGGATCCCCTGATTCCAGCCGCTGTCCCGTTCTGTCTCGCATATCAGGCGATCGTGGTAGATCCGTCGACAACTGTCGAGTGGGTGAGTGAACGCCGGGACCCTGGCGGCGCAACGCCACGCCCGACCGGACCGCCGGCACCCTGGTGTGCGGGTTCCAGCAGAGCAAGCCGACCGTGGCGTGGACCACCGACGCCGATTTGATGGTCAGCGAGGTGCAGTCCGGGCCGCAGGGACCGAACATGGTCCAGCTCTACACCTGGTGGACGTCGCACTCGTGAGATGAACCGTGCCGCCTGCGATCGCAGGCGGCACGGCATCGTGAACTCGCCGGAGGTCAGGCCGGCGGTGCCGGGACCACGGTCGTCGCGGGTGCACCCGGGACGGTCGCGGGCTGTGCGCCCTCGGGCAGCGGCGTGCCGGAACTGCCATGCGGCGTCGGCGCGACCGCAGCCGGCACCGCGGCCGGTTCGGGCTCTGCCGGGACCGAGCCGGCCGGCAGCGGGGTGCCCGAGCTGCCTTCAGGGAGCGGCGTGCCGGAGCTGCCTTCAGGCAGGGGGGTGCCGGAGCTTCCCGCGGGCGCGACCGCGGGCGCGGGCTCTGCCGGGGTTGCGGTGTCCGCGGCCGGCTCAGCGGCAGGCGACGGCGTCGCGGTCTCGGCAGAGCCGGTCGACGACGGCGACGTTCCGCTGCCGTAGGACGACGCGCCGGCCGAGCCCGTGGCCGGCGCGGGCGGCGCCTCCAGCCACAGCACGACGTTCGGACCGCCGTCGCTGTAGAACACGCTGTCCGGCTCCGCGCCGGTGACGTCGAAGTAGATCTTGCCGGTGGTCTTGTCGCCCTGGGCCAGGGTCGACGGGTTGACCCCCTGTTCAGTGGGCACACCGAACAGGACACGGTAGGTGTCGCCGTTTTCGGCGCGGGCGTTGAAGTTCGACACGATCGGGGTGGCCGAGCCCGAGATCGCCTCGTCGGTCGCCGTGGCCTCCCACAGGGTTCCGACCGGCTGGTACGGAATGACGTCCGAGCTGGGCTTCAGGTCGGTGACCGTCCAGTGCTGGACAATGCTCCCGTTGACCAGTTCGCCGGGCTGGCCGAGATACTTGGCCTCGTTCTCGGCGTCGGCCGATGCGACCGCAGCGCCGGCGACAGCTGCGGTGGCGGCAGCGGCGGCGGCGACGGCGGCCAGAGCGGGCTTGAATTTCACGCGATTCCTCCTGTGTTCGTTGATCGAGCAGCGAGGTGGTTCCCCGTGGGCAAAGTAGCAGGTCATGACATTGTGCAGACGCGTGCCACCGGGATCGGCGCAGGTCGGGACGTCAGTCGGAGCCTGCTCCAGAGGAGATTACGACGGACCTGAACGGCCCCGCCGCCTTTGCCGGCTCCAGCTCCGCGAAATCGTGGAGGGTGGCTGATCCTGGACAGCACGACTATCGGAGCACGGCTGGTGAACACCGTGAGGTTTGCGGCACCGACGTGACGGCGGGGCGAGGATCCGGACCCGCGGGCAGTTTCTCGCAGCATGATCCCGAAGCGCCGGACGGCTCGTGACGGGACGCCGTATGCGACCTCTGAAGCGGAACTTGGAGCGGAACTCGGCAGGGGGCGGCGCCGGCGCACAGCACTGGGCAGACCGGCTGCAGTTTTCTCCACTGGTCTTGGTACTTGAGCTTGGCAATAGCTGGCCGGAGCATTCTTCAACAGGTCAGCAAACCGCCTGTTGCGGGTTGCGAGCGTGCCGGACTGGGCGGCCTCTGGATGTGTAGCCGAATAAATAGCCGAAGTGTCGATTCGCGGTTGTAAGTGCAAGGATATGGCACCGCCGGGTGTCGCTCGGCGTTTGCGCAGATCACCTACGCCATCCGCGCGGCCGGGCTCGGCACGTCAGTTCAGATCTGCGTCGCCGACCTGCGTGTGGTCCCGACGCGCATGCGCCGGCGCCGGATCGTGACAGTGGACGGGAAGCGTCGTGCGGGCGAACCCTGCGGTCTGCTACAGCAAAACTCAGATTTACCCGGCTTGCTCTGGTAAGACTGTCTAGTCGTTGCCAAAGCGGGGCTTGGTGGCGGGATTCGACGTAACTAGACAGGGGGTTAACCCATGGCAAGGCATGCCAAGAAAAGCAACCGCTCGCTGGCGATCCGTACCTATCTCACCGCCGGCCTGACGGCCGGGGTGACCGGCGCAGCGCTGGCCGGGGTCGGCACACTGCTGCTGGCGGACAGCGAGGCCGCGGTTCGCGCCCCGATCGAGGTGCAGCTCGTCGCCGACGAGGAAGAGATCTACTGGCTCTCCCTCAACGGCGGCAGCGACCGTCGCGAGAGCGCACCGTCGGATGCGGCGCTGCTCAGCGCGAACCCGGCCTTGCGCCCGATGATCGGTGACGGCGGGTGGCTGATCGGCAACGGCCTGAACGCGGCCGACGACTGCCAGGGCGATGCCTGCAACGGCGGAAACGGCGGCATCCTGTGGGGCAACGGCGGCAACGGCGCCCACGGCGGCACGGGTGGCAACGGCGGCTTCTGGTTCGGTAACGGCGGCAACGGCGGCGACGGCGATGCCGTTCTCGATGCGAACGGCAACATCGTGCGCGCCGCAACGGCCGGCGGTGCCGGCGGCAAGGGCGGCTGGGTCCGTGGCAACGGCGGCAACGGCGGCAAGGGCGGCGACGCGGTCTACGCCGGCAACGAGAAGAAGAACGGCGCGTTGGCCGGCGGCAAGGGCGGTGACAGCGGCTACCTGCTCGGCAATGGGGGCAACGGCGGTAGCGGCGGGTCGGACTCCAACAACCTGAACATCCCGAATGACTCGTCGACCCCCAACGTCGACGAGTCGGCCAAGAACAACGCCGCAGGCGGCGCAGGGGGGGCCGGCGGTGCCGCGGGTGTGCTCAACGGACACGGCGGTCACGGCGGCGACGGCGGTGCGGCCAGTTCGGAGAACGGCAACGCCACCGGTGGCAGCGGCGGGCGCGGAGGCGTGGCCCACTCGAATGCGGGCGGCACCGGAGGCGACGGCGGCAACGGAGGCGACGCCGAAGCCGATGCGTCGGGCAAGACCGCCCGTGGCGGTAACGGTGGTTCCGGAGGCACGAGCGGCACCGGCGAGGGTGGCAATGGCGGCAACGGCGGCAATGCCACCGGCGACGCCGCGAACGCCGTGGGCGGCAACGGCGGCTCGGGCGGCGGTGTCCGGCTGGGCACCGGCGGCGACGGCGGCGACGGTGGCACCGCCGTCAGTGAGGGCGGCAACGCGACCGGCGGCCGGGGCGGCGACGGTGGTTCGGTCGACCTGACGGGCAGCGGCGGCGGTACCGGCGGCGACGGTGGCGACGCCGACGGCGATGAGAAGGCCACCGGCGGGAACGGCGGCGCGGGCGGCGGCGGCGGCTTTGGTGGCGATGGCGGTGACGGCGGTGACGGCGGGGACGCCGTGTCCGACGACGACGGCGGCGCAACAGGCGGCACCGGCGGCGAAGGCGCCTTCGGCGGCGACGACGGCGCCAACGGTTCGGCGACTGACGGCGACGACTGACCCGTCCCACACGAGACCTGCGGGCGTCGACTCTTCGGAGTCGACGCCCGCAGCCGTTACCGGGCATCGCCGCGGTGACTGTGCAGATGCCATGCTGGTTTCAGGCGCGACATCGCGGTTCTGGCCTTCATGCCGACGGGCCAGAGGCGCAGGGTGACCGATGTCCGGTCCGTGTCAGAGTCACTATTTGAATAGTGCAGCAAATTCTGCGTGGTAGCCGTCACCGATCACCGTCATGAGGTTGAAGGCCCGGTCGGTGACGACCAGGACGGTTCGGTATTCCTGGGAAGCCGGAACGCTCTGTGGCGGCTCGCCAGTTTCTTTCCGTCGTCAAACGTATTGTCCGCTAAGTATTTTGCGAAGGAAACCACTACCAAAGTCGCCTCGCTAAGCCGAGGAGCGAATATCGGCAATGCTTTCCAGGTGAGCTCTGCGAGCAGATTATGTTGGATTCAAATGGGTAATTTCGTACCGAAGAACTGGATCCGATTACCTATTGACGCTGCTTTCAGCAAAGTCGTACAGTCCGGTTGCGCCTTGCCATTCTGGGGTTGATGTGCGCCGCTCATCGGGGGACGCATGAGGTGGATCAATATCGCAAAACACTCACAAGGGGGACTTATGGCCAATCACGCAATGAAGCGTGCGCACGCTCTGCCGGTCACATCATTCATCACGGCGGGAATCGCCGGGGCGGCCCTCGCGGGCGGTGGTGCACTGATGGTGACCAGCGAGCAAGCACCGACGCCAAGCGCCATAAACGTGCAGTTGGTGTCAAACGAGGAACTCCTGCTCGATGACGGTCTGTTCCTGTCGCTCAACGGAGGCAGCGACCGTAAGAAGGACGAGCTTCAGGTGCTTGGGCAGGTGAGTGCCAATCCGGTGTGGCGGCCGATGTTCGGCTATGGCGGATGGTTGATCGGCAACGGCGTCAACGCGGTCGAAGGCTGCGAAGGGGCCGCGTGCAACGGAGGTAACGGCGGTCTGCTCTGGGGCAACGGCGGCAATGGTCTGCACGGTGGCAAGGGCGGTAATGCCGGATTCTGGGGCGGCAACGGCGGCCGCGGCGGTGACGGCTTGGAGGTCATCGATGAGGAGACCCAGGAGGTCCTGTACGCAGCCAGCGCTGGCGGGGCAGGCGGCCGCGGCGGTTTCCTTTTCGGCGACGGCGGCGCCGGCGGCAACGCCGGTGATGCCATATATGCGGCGGACGGCACCCTCGTTTCAGGTCCGTTCAACGGCGGCAACGGCGGTCGCGGTGGCCTGCTGTTCGGCAACGGTGGCAACGGTGGCAACGGCGGTGGCACGTTCAACAACAACGACCTGGACGACCCGACGCCGGAGGACGGAGTCAACGAACTGACCAGCGCCACCGGCGGGTCTGGAGGGGCGGGTGGCGCCGGTGGCTCCTGGAGTGGCAGCGGCGGGACCGGAGGCTACGGCGGATGGGCCTATTCCGAGTTCGGCACGGGGACCGGCGGTGCCGGTGGTGCCGGCGGCGCGGGAGTCCAAGCCGGTGCCGGCGGCGAGGGTGGTGACGCCACGGGTGGTGCGGCAAGCTCGTCCGCAGTCGGCGGTGCCGGTGGTGCCGGCGGATTCTCCAGCGGCGGGGTCGCAGGTACCGGCGGCCAAGGCGGCGCGGCGTTCAATACGGACGGCTCGGCCACCGGCGGTGCCGGCGGTGTTGGTGGCAACACCTCGACCGGGGACGCCGGCGACGGTGGTGCCGGCGGTGACGCCACCTCAGACAACGGCACAGCGACGGGTGGAGGAGGCGGCGACGGCGGCCGTGGCACCTTCACCGGCGACGGTGGTGACGGCGGCGACGGTGGCGACGCGACCGGTGACGAGGAGGCCATCGGCGGTAACGGCGGCAACGGTGGTGCCCGTGGAGTGCTCGGCGGTAGCGGGGGCGACGGCGGCGACGGCGGCGACGCCACAGCCTCCGACGGTGGCACCGCCACTGGTGGCACCGGCGGGTCAGGGACCTCGGGGGGAAGCGACGGGGCCAACGGAAGCCCCGATCCAGGAGGCGATGCCGGCGCCGCCGACGCCTGATCCAGCTTGAAGGCACGCTCTGCCGCCGGCGGATCAGGCGAGGAAAGCGACGCCGAAGGTCCGTTGAAAGTCATTGCCGAAGGGTGGCTTTGGTGCCGGGCTATGATCGCCCGATGCCCGAGTTCGGAAACCCGTCCAGCCGCACCAATCAGCTCGTCATCGCCGCCCTGGTGATCGCCGTCGCGGCGCTGGCCGTCGCAGTATGGGCGCTGGTGAGTTCCCCGTCGAGCGAGACGTCCTCGGCCCCCGCCGACCAGCCCACCGATCCCAAGGCGCGGGTGTGTGCCGCGTTCGACCTGGTGCGTAACGCGGTGTCGCTGCAGACCAACGCCAATCTCGGCGACGACCCCGTCGCTGTGCAGGCAGTCGCGGCCAACGCGCGGCTGGCCACGCTGGGCGGCGGGCAGTTCCTGCTGTCCCGGCTCGACGGTGACGTGCCGTCCGATCTCGCCGGCGAGGTGCGCACCTTCGCCACCAACCTGGAGTACATCGGGATGAGCCAGCTCGCGGGCGCGCCGGGTAATGATCCCACGCAGACCACGCGGATGAACGATGCACAGGCAGCGTCCACGAGGATCACCGAGCTCTGCGAGTAGACGGCACCGAGCTGTGCCAGTAGATGGCGTCAGGCCGGGACGAACTCGACGCCGGTCAGCGCCACCGCGTTGTCGCGCTCGGGTGCGGTGACCACGGCGGTGTAGGCGCCCCGAGTGTCTGCGGAGTCCTTCCAGACGCTCACCCGCAGCGTCTCGCCGGGAAACACGACGCCCGCCATCCGGGCGCCGTAGGACTTCAGTCCTGAGACGTCGCCGCCCAACAGGTTGTCTACGAGCGCCTTGCAGGTCATGCCGTAGGTGCACAGCCCGTGCAGGATCGGACGCGGAAAGCCCGCTGCCGCAGCGAAGTCCGGATCGGAGTGCAGCGGGTTGCGGTCGCCGCACATGCGGTACAGCAGCGCCTGCTGCGGTGACGTCGGGACGGTGAGCTCGAGATCGGGGGCACGGTCCGGTGCAGTGGCCGAGGTGGACGGTCCGCGGTCACCGCCGAAACCGCCCTCACCGCGGGCGAAGATGGACCGCTTCTGGGTCCACAGCAGCGTCCCGTCGGGATCGTTGACCGTGGTCTCCGACCAGATGACGGCGGCCTTGCCCTTGTCCCAGATCTCGGTGAACCGGGTGACCGCGATACCCGTGCCCGACGCCGGGATGGGTCCTGGCACCGTGACGGCCTCGCTGGCGTGCAACACCTTGCTCAGCTCGATGTCGATGCCGGGGAACTTCACCGCGGGCGGTTCGGTCAAGTGGAAGCTCTGCGCGACGTTGCCGAACGTCGGGAGCACCTGCGGGGTGTCGTCGAGGAGGTAGCGCAGCTCCGCCTTGTCCATCGGATCCGTGCCGGCGCCGAGACCGAGGTGGTAGAGCTGGATATCGCTACTGGTCCACGAGAATTCGACCGGGTCCAGTTCCGCGCCGATGGCCTCGTCGAGATTGATGGGCACGCCTTGTGTCCTTCCCTTACTTCGATGCCGCCGGGGCTGCCCCGGCGATGTCCAGTGCCGCCAGGTAACCGAACGTCATCGCCGGTCCGATGGTGCCGCCGGGGCCGGGGTAGGTGTGTCCCATCACCGGGGCGCTGACATTGCCCGCAGCATAGAGCCCTTCGATGACCGTCCCGTCGTCGCGCAGCGCGCGGCCCCGGGTGTCGGTGACGATGCCGCCCTTGGTGCCGAGGTCCCCCGGCACCATCTTCGCCGCATAGAACGGACCCTGGTTGATCTCACCGAGGTTCGGGTTGGGCTTGTTGGTCGGGTCGCCGTAATAGCGGTCGTAGGCGCTCTCACCGCGTTTGAAGTCCTCGTCCACCCCGGAGCGGGCGAACCCGTTGAAGCGCTCGACGGTGGCCTTGAACGCGTCGACCGGCAGACCCGTCTTGGCGGCCAGTTCGTCGAGGGTGTCGGCCTTGACGATGACGCCGGACTCCAGCCACTTCTTCGGAATGCGCTGTCCCGGTTGCAGTCCGGCGAAGATGTAGCGGTCGCGGTAGCGCTGGTCGAACACCAGCCAGGCCGGGATGTTCTCGCCCGGTCCGGGGCCCTGACCGTACTGGCCGCCGTACATGTGGTGGCACGCCTCGACATACGGCATCGACTCGTTCATGAAGCGTTTGCCTGCCATGTTCACGATGATCGAGCCGGGGGAGTTGCGCTCCGACAGCGCGAACCACGGCGAATCCACCAGCGGCACCGTCGGCCCCCACCAGGCGTCCTCCATCACGTCGAGCGCCGCACCCAGCTTCTCGGCGGCGACGATCCCATCGCCGGTGTTGGCCTTGGCCCCGACGGTCCACTCCGTGGTGATCGGTGCGCGCTGGTACTTCACCCGCATCTGCTCGTTGTGCTCGAATCCGCCGCTGCCCAGGATCACTCCTCGGCGCGCGCGGATCAGTTGCGGCTCAGCGCTTTCCGGAGCGGTGGTGTCGCGTACGTAGATCCCCTGAACCGCGCCGTCCTGGACGTAGAGGTCGGTCATCGCGGTGTTGAGCCGCACCGGAACCCCGGCGTCACGCAAGCCGATGCGCAGCGGGGCGATCAGCGCGCGGCCCATGCCCACCAGGTTCTTGCCCGTGGTGTTCGCCCATACCGACCGGATGCCGACCTTGAGGCTGCGCAACACGCCGCGGGGATGCCGCTTGAGTTGGTTGAGCCGGACGTAGTCCTGCTGCATCACCACCATGTTCATCGGCACCTTGCCGTACGGCGGTTCGAGCCCGGGCAGGTCCTCGCCGAGTTTCTTGGCGTCGAACGGCTTCGGTTCCACCGAGCGGCCCGTGGCCTTGCCGCCGGGCGTCTCCGGGTAGTAGTCGGAGTAGTTGGGGACCCAGCACAGCTTCAGCGGAGAGTGCTTGAGCACGAACGACAGCATCTCGGGACCGCGCTCAAGATAGGTGTCGATCTTCTCCGCCGGCACTACGTCACCGATGATCGAGTGCAGGTATTCGGAGGCAGCGGCTGGGCTGTCTTTGACCCCTGCGCTTCTGAGGACCTCGTTGTTCGGAATCCACACCCCACCACCTGACCGCGCAGTGGAACCACCGTAGTGCGGGGCCTTCTCAACGACTATCGTCGAGAGGCCCTGATGGGCCGCGGTGAGGGCGGCGACCATGCCGGCCGCTCCGCTGCCGACCACGACGACGTCATACTCCTGCTCCGTCATGTAGAACACGTTATAGAATTGCCCGGCCGACTAACAACTGTGCCGGTCGACGAAACGAAGGGACTTCACGTAAATGTTGTCCGACGAGGTGCGCGCGAAGCTCGCCGCCGACCTGGCCGAGGCCGAGCGCAGCCGCGTACCGATGGCCCCGCTGACCGACGGTCACCCCGACATCGACGTGGTGGACGCCTACAAGATCCAGCTGATCAACATCCGCCAGCGGGTGGCCGAGGGGGCCCGGGTGATCGGGCACAAAGTGGGCCTGTCGTCGGAGGCCATGCAGAAAATGATGAACGTCGACGAGCCCGACTACGGGCACCTGCTCGACGAGATGCAGGTCTTAGAAGATGTTCCAGTCCGCTCCGGTCGATATCTGTATCCGCGGGTCGAGGTCGAGGTCGGGTTCATCCTGTCCGACGACCTTCCCGGCGCCGGCTGCACCGAGGACGACGTGCTGGCCGCGACGGCGGCGTTCGCGCCCGCCATCGAGCTGATCGACACCCGGATCACCAACTGGCAGATCAAGCTGTGCGACACCATCGCCGACAACGCGAGTTCGGCCGGCTGGGTGCTGGGCGAGGCCAGGGTGTCGCCGAAGGACGTGGACATAAGGGGCATCACGGCGACTTTGACCAACAACGGGGAGGTGGTGGCCGAGGGGCGCAGTGATGCGGTGTTGGGGAATCCGGTCACCGCGGTGGCCTGGCTGGCCCGCAAGGTGGAGAGTTTCGGCGTCCGGCTCAAGGCCGGCGACATCGTGCTTCCGGGTTCGTGCACCCGTGCGATAGATGCACCTCCGGGCAGCCATTTCGTCGCCGACTTCAGCGGGTTAGGTTCAGTACGACTGGATTTCGAATAGGAGCCATCAATGGCTGACAAATTGTCCGTGGGGATCGTCGGATCGGGAAACATCAGTACCGATCTGCTGTACAAGTTGTTGCGCTCGGAATGGCTTGAGCCGCGCTGGATGATCGGTATCGATCCGGAGAGTGAGGGCCTGGCACGGGCGCGCAAGCTCGGGTTGCAGACCTCGCACGAAGGAGTGGACTGGCTGCTGGCGCAGTCGGAGAAGCCCGACATGGTGTTCGAGGCGACGAGCGCCTACGTACACCGCGACGCGGCCCCGCGCTACGCCGAGGCCGGCATCCGGGCGATCGACCTGACGCCTGCCGCGGTGGGCCCGGGGGTGATCCCGCCCGCGAATCTGCGTGAGCACCTCGACGCGCCGAACGTGAACATGGTGACCTGCGGCGGCCAGGCGACGATCCCGATCGTGTACGCGGTGTCCCGCGTAGTGGGAGTGCCGTACGCCGAGATCGTCGCGTCGGTGTCGTCGGCGTCGGCCGGTCCGGGCACCCGCGCGAACATCGACGAGTTCACCAAGACCACCAGCGCCGGGGTGCAGAACATCGGCGGCGCGCAGCGCGGTAAAGCGATCATCATCCTGAACCCGGCCGAACCGCCGATGATCATGCGCGACACCATCTTCTGCGCGATCCCCGAGGATGCGGACCATGCCGCGATCACCCAGTCGATCAAGGATGTCGTCGCCGAGGTGCAGACCTATGTGCCGGGCTACCGGCTGCTCAACGAGCCGCAGTTCGACGAGCCGTCGGTGGTCAACGGCGGCAACCACGTCGTGACCACGTTCATCGAAGTGGAGGGTGCGGGAGACTACCTGCCGCCTTACGCTGGAAACCTGGACATCATGACCGCGGCAGCGACGAAAGTCGGCGAAGAAATCGCGAAGGAATCGCTGGCGGTGCAGGCAGGAGGCCAGGCATGAGTGTCACCGAGGAGATCTACTTCAACCCCATGTGGGACGTCCGGATGACGGACACGTCGCTGCGCGACGGTTCGCATCACAAGCGCCATCAGTTCACCAAAGACGAGGTGCAGGCCATCGTCGCCGCGCTGGATGCGGCCGGGGTTCCGGTCATCGAGGTGACCCACGGTGACGGCCTCGGCGGGTCGAGCTTCAACTACGGGTTCTCCAAGACCCCGGAGCAGGAGCTGATCAAGCTGGCCGCCGAGACGGCCACCGAATCCAAGATCGCCTTCCTGATGCTGCCCGGCGTGGGCACCAAGGAGGACATCAAGGAGGCCCAGAACAACGGCGGCTCGATCTGCCGCATCGCCACCCACTGCACCGAAGCCGATGTGTCGATCCAGCACTTCGGTCTGGCGCGTGAGCTCGGGCTGGAGACCGTGGGCTTCCTGATGATGAGCCACACGATCCCACCGGAGAAGCTGGCCAAACAGGCCCGCATCATGGCCGACGCCGGCTGCCAGTGCGTCTACGTGGTTGATTCGGCCGGCGCGCTGGTACTGGAGGGTGTGCGGGACCGGGTCGCCGCGCTGGTCGCCGAACTGGGTGACGACGCGCAGGTCGGTTTTCACGGCCACGAAAACCTCGGGCTCGGGGTCGCCAACAGCATCGAGGCGGTGCGTGCCGGCGCCAAGCAGATCGACGGATCGTGCCGACGGTTCGGCGCCGGAGCCGGCAACGCGCCCGTCGAGGCGCTCATCGGGGTGTTCGACAAGATCGGCGTCAAGACCGGCATCGATTTCTTCGACATCGCCGACGCCGCCGAAGAGGTGGTGGCGCCAGCGATGCCGGCGGAGTGCCTGCTCGACCGCAACGCGCTGATCATGGGTTACTCCGGGGTGTATTCCAGCTTCCTCAAGCATGCGATCCGCCAGTCTGAACGCTACGGCGTGCCGGCTCACAAGCTGCTGCACCGTGCGGGGCAGCGCAAGCTGATCGGCGGCCAGGAGGACCAGTTGATCGACATCGCGCTGGAGATCAAACGTGAGATGGAGTCCAGCGCCACCTGACCGGGAGGCCGACCGCGGGTTTTGGCTGTCGGACGACCGGCTAGGCACAGGGGAGCGGTCAACCGATCGCCACGCGCAGCCGGCTCCGGCCCGCTGATTGCTCCCAACCCTGGGCCGACGAGGCAGCATCCACCAGCCGGTGAGCACGCTAAGGACGGAGTGCGGCATCGAGCTGACCCCGACGCCGGTGGCGCAGGCGGTGTGGAGCAGCACCGGCACCGAGGCTGACACGCCGCAGCTCATCGAGCCGTCGGACGCCCAGGGCAGCTGACCCGGTCACCTCACCTCGTCGTACCCACCCGGCAGGATGGGGTGATGGCGACGCGAACCGAGGCCCAGGCGCTACTCGAACAACTAGCCGGCCCTGACGCCAGGCTGCGCGACGATCAGTGGACGGCCATCGAGGCGCTGGTGGTGCACCGCCGTCGCGCGCTGGTGGTGCAACGCACCGGATGGGGCAAGTCCGCCGTGTATTTCATCGCCGCCAAGCTGTTGCGGGCCGAGGGACGGGGACCGACGGTGATCGTGTCACCGTTGCTCGCGCTGATGCGCAACCAGGTCGACGCGGCCGGTAGGGCAGGTGTGCGCGCGGCGACCATCAACTCCAGCAATGTCACCGAGTGGGACACCGTGCACCAGCGGGTGTCGGCCGGTGAGCTCGACGTTCTGCTCGTGAGTCCGGAACGCTTGAACAACCCCGACTTCCGCGACGCGGTGCTGCCCGCGCTGGCGGCCGATGCGGGGTTGGTGGTGGTCGACGAAGCGCACTGCGTATCGGACTGGGGTCATGACTTCCGGCCCGACTACCGGCGGATCCGGACCCTGATCTCCGAACTGGGCGCCGGCGTCCCGGTGTTGGCCACCACGGCCACCGCGAACGACCGGGTCGTCGCCGATGTCGCCACCCAATTGGGAGTCGGCGGCTCAGGTGTCGGGGACGACACGCTGGTGCTGCGCGGAGGGCTGGACCGTGAGTCGCTGCGATTGTCGGTGGTGCAGGCCGGCGGTCCCGCCCAGCGCGCGGCATGGCTTGCCGCCCACATGGATTCGTTACCGGGATCGGGCATCGTGTACACGCTGACGGTTGCCCAGGCCCACGACGTCGCGGCCCTGCTGCGCGAACAGGGCCATACGGTGGCCGCCTACACCGGCGCCACCGAAGCGGCCGAACGTGAACAGCTGGAAGCCGATCTGCTGGCCAACCGGGTCAAAGCGTTGATCGCCACGTCGGCACTGGGCATGGGCTTCGACAAACCGGACCTCGGTTTCGTCGTGCACCTCGGCGCGCCATCCTCGCCGATCGCCTACTACCAGCAGGTGGGTCGCGCCGGGCGGTCGACGGACAGCGCGGAGGTGATCCTGCTGCCCGGGCGTGAAGACGCCGATGTGTGGCGGTACTTCGCCTCGGTTGCGTTTCCTTCAGAAGCCATGGTGCGCAAGGTGATCGATGTGCTGGAACCTGACCGTGCCCAGTCCACGGCGGCGCTGGAGCCGCTGGTGGATCTGAACCGGTCCCGGCTGGAGATGGTGCTCAAAGTGCTCGACGTCGACGGGGCGGTCCGGCGGGTCAAGGGCGGCTGGATCGGCACCGGGCAGCCCTGGGTCTATGACGAAGCCCGCTACCGCCGGCTCGACGAGGCGCGCAGACGCGAGCAGCAGGCCATGCTCGACTACCAGACCACGCGCGGGTGCCGGATGGCGTTCCTGCGCAGCCAGCTCGACGATCCGGAACTGGGACCGCAACCCTGCGGTCGATGCGACAACTGCGCCGGTCCGCGGTATCGCGCCGACGTCGGGGCGGCGGAGGCCGAAGCGACCCGGGAACGTCTGATGCGGCCTGGGGTGGAGATCGCCCCGCGCAAACAGTGGCCGACAGGGCTTGGGAAACTGGGCATCGAGTTGTCGGGCCGGATTTCCGACGGTGCGTCACCTGGCCGGGTGATCGGCCGGCTCACCGACCTCGGCTGGGGGGCGCGGCTGCGAAAGTTGTTGGCCGAACCCGATGGCGAGGCCGCCGAGGATGTGGTGGGTGCGGCCATCGGGGTGCTGAAGGCGTGGGACTGGCAGCAGCGCCCCACCGCGGTGCTCGCGCTCGACTCGGCGACTCACCCGCGACTGATCTCTTCGCTCGCGGCGCGCCTGGCCGAGGTTGGCCGGTTGAAAAACCTTGGCCTCCTGCAGTACTCGCCGCTGCACCGGCCGGTGGCGGCAGCCAACTCGGCATACCGGGTCGCAGCACTTCACGGCGCGTGGGCCGACCCTCCGCAGGTGGACGGGGACACGGTGCTGCTGGTCGACGATCTGACCGATACCGGCTGGACCATGACCATGGCCGCTCGTACGGTGCGCAGCGCCGGCGCCGCGGACGTACTGCCGTTCGCGCTGGCCGCCGTCAGCTGAGCGCGGCCGACCCGTCTTGGCCGCTCGGCCCGTCGCCGCCCAGCTGTGCGGTGACAGCATCGGCGGCTGCCACCACGGCACGCGCGCGCTCTGTGATCTCGTTGTCGGTCAACGGTTTTCCGACGTGCAGCGAGACGACCATCACCTGTCGCCGGTAATGGTCGTACACCGGGGCGGAGATCACGCTGATTTCGTGCCGTCCTCGACCGGAGCTCTCGGCACGCAGGTACACCCGCTCGCCGATGTCGGAGACAAGCTCGCCGAGTAGGGCCCGCAGCTCGTCGGGCAACTCGGTCGGCATGCCGGCCATCAGCGAATACAGACGTCGTCCGCCCGGGGTCTGCCGCTCCACGAGATAGCCGTCGGCGCGGCACGCGGCGACCACCCGCCTGAGCCGCTCGGTATCGGTTCGCAGCGGAATCGTGGGTGGCCTGCTGAGCCAGTCACGCTCGGCTTCGTCATCCCACAGCACGAACATCAGGCCGACCGGGGGCGCGAACGGGTAACTCTGCCCGACCTCGACGCCGGGGCGGTGGCCCGCGGGGGCGATGAGTTCCAGCAGCGTGATCCGGTCGTCCACAATCGCCGAGAGCGCCGCCGTCGCACCGAACTGCGAGGACAGTACGCGCAACTGCTCCCTGACGGCGGGGCTCACGCGCATCGACTCCTGGGCCCGGTGTCCCAGGGTGATCAGCGACGGGCCCAGCCGGTAGGTCTTGTCGGCAGGGTCGCGGACCAGATAACCGGCTTCGGTCAGGGAGGTCACGATGCCCAGGCACGTCGGCTTGGTCAAACCGACCCGGCGGGCGAGCTCGGACACCCCGAACCGCTCCCGGGGACGGCCGGCGAGGAAGTCGAGGATGCGCACCACCCGGTCGGTGGGGGGCGACGCGCGTCCCGGAACGGCTGGCGGCATGCACGTAACGGTACTTTGTGGTTCATATTTGGAACAGTCCGGTCGATATATTGACTCAAGGTAGAACAGGTTCTAGTTTCGGGGTTGTGTTCACGCAGCCACTGGCCGATGCCATCGCCGAAGCCGAGAAGCTCGTCGCCGACGCCCCGTTCATCGAATCCGAGGCCGACCTGTTGGAGGGTCTGCAATACCTGGCGGGGTGCGTCGCCGCATGCACGCATGTCGCCTTCGACTACGACCGAGACCATCCGTTCCTGCACAGCGGGACCGGGCCGTTCACCAAGATGGGCCTGGACAACCCCGACACGCTGTACTTCGGCACGCGCGTGCAACCGGGCCACGAGTACGTCGTCACCGGCCGCCGCGGCACCACCACCGACGTCAGCTTCCAGCTGCTCGGCGGTGAGTACACCGACGAAGTCGTGCCCGACAGCGAGACGGCCTTCGATGACCGCAAGCTCGACATCGCCGCCGACGGCACCTTCGAGTGGCGGTTCACTCCAGAGGTGCCGTCGCAGCTGGTGATCCGCGAGGTCTACAACGACTGGTCCGCGCAGCGTGGCACCTTCGCGATCGCCCGGACCGACACCGCGGGTACCGCGCCGCCGCCGCTGACTCGTGAGCTCATCGAGAAGCGCTATGCGGTCGCCGGCAAGCAGCTGGTGCAGCGTGTCAAGACATGGCTGCAGTTCCCGCAGTGGTTCTACAACGACACCCCGCCGAATTCGATGGTGGCGCCGAGGCTCACACCCGGCGGCCTTGCCACGCAGTACTCGTCGGCGGGGCAGTTCGACCTCGCCCCCGATCAGGCACTGGTCCTCACGATCCCGGTCCCGGACGCGCCGTACCTCGGTTTCCAGCTCGGCAGCCTGTGGTACATCTCGCTGGATTACATCAATCACCAGACGTCACTGAACGGCACTCAGGCGCAGGCGGATCCGGACGGCAAGATCCGCATCGTGGTCTGCGAGCAGAACCCCGGCGTCACCAACTGGGTGGAGACCCTCGGTCATCGCAAGGGTTTCCTGCAGTTCCGCTGGCAGCGGGTGTCCCGTGAGCTGACCCCCGCCGACGGGCCGACCGTCGAGCTGGTCGAGGTCGACGGCGTCGCCGCGGCGTTGCCGTACTACGAATCGAACAAGATCTCAGAGAAGGACTGGCGGGCGCGGATCGCGCTGCGCCAGAGGCAGATCGGCGAGAGAATGGTGGGTTGAGATGGCCTTCGGGCTTCTGAAAGGCAAGGTTGTCGTCATCAGCGGCGTCGGACCCGCGCTGGGGACCACGCTGGCCCGGCGGTGCGCCGAGGAAGGCGCCGACCTGGTGCTGGCCGCACGCACCGTGGAACGGCTCGACGACGTCGCCGCGCAGATCACCGGTCTGGGCCGGCGGGCGCTGTCGGTGGGTACCGACATCACCGACGAGGCGCAGGTCGCCCATCTGGTCGACGAGTCACTCAAGGCGTACGGCAAGGTCGACGTGCTGATCAACAACGCATTCCGGGTGCCGTCGATGAAGCCGTTCGCCAACACCACCTTCGAACACATGCGTGATGCGATCGAGCTGACGGTGTTCGGCGCGCTGCGCATGGTGCAGGCGTTCACCCCGGCGCTGGCTGAGGCGAACGGCGCCGTGGTCAACGTCAACTCGATGGTGGTGCGGCACTCGCAGGCCAAGTACGGCGCCTACAAGATGGCCAAGTCGGCGCTGCTCGCGATGTCGCAGACGCTGGCCACCGAGCTTGGGGAGCAGGGGATCCGGGTCAACTCGGTGCTGCCCGGCTACATCTGGGGCGGGACACTGGAGTCCTACTTCGCGCACCAGGCCGGCAAATACGGCACCACCGTCGAGGAGATCTACAAGGCCACCGCGGCCGCGTCGGACCTCAAGCGGTTGCCCACCGAGGACGAGGTGGCCTCGGCGATCCTGTTCATGGCCAGCGACCTGTCGAGCGGGATCACCGGGCAGGCGCTGGACGTCAACTGCGGGGAGTTCAAGGCGTGACGAGCGCGAGCACTCCGAGAACAGATGTCGGCACCGTCGAGGACCTGCACGCCTCGGCCGTGAAGGCCTGCGGCCTCGACGATTTCGGTTCGGACGACGACAACTACCGTGAGGCGCTGGGTGTGCTGCTGGAGTCCTATCAGCGGGATGCCGATCTCACCGAGCTCGGCAGCAAGATGCAGCGGTTCTTCCTGCGCAATGCCCTGGTCGCTCGGCTGGTCTCGGAGGCGGCGTTCAAACAGTATCCGGAGCACGCCGACGTCGCCATCGAGCGGCCGATCTTCGTCACCGGGCTGCCGCGTACCGGCACGACGGCCGTGCACCGGCTTCTGGCCGCCGATCCGCGCCACCAGGGTCTGGAACTGTGGCTGGCAGAGTTCCCCCAACCGCGTCCGCCCCGCGAGACGTGGTCGCAGAACCCGGTTTTCCAGCAACTAGACGCGCAGTTCACCAAAGCGCACGAGGAGAACCCGGACTACACCGGCCTGCACTTCATGACCGCCGACGAAGTCGAGGAGTGCTGGCAGCTGCTGCGGCAGTCGCTGCACTCGGTGTCCTATGAAACCCTGGCCCACGTGCCGACCTATTCGCAGTGGCTGGCGCGGCAGGACTGGACCAAGCCCTATCAACGGCACCGGCGCAATCTGCAATTGATCGGGCTCAACGACCGCGACAAGCGCTGGGTGCTCAAGAACCCCAGCCATCTGTTTGCCCTCGACGCGCTGTTCGCCACCTACCCCGACGCACTGGTGGTGCAGTGTCACCGGCCGGCTGAAACCATCATGGCGTCGATGTGCTCGCTGGCCCAGCACACCACCGAGGGCTGGTCGAACACCTTCGTCGGCGACGTCATCGGTGCGGACTCGATGGAGACCTGGTCGCGGGGATTGGCGCTGTTCAACGCCGAACGCGCCAAGCATGATCCGGCACAGTTCTACGATTTGGACTACTTCGCGTTGATCAAAGATCCGATCGGTGTGGTCGAGGACATCTACCGCAGCTTCGGCATCGAATTCACCGACGAGGCGCGCCAGGCGATGGTCAAGACCGATGAGAAGAGCAAACAGGGCCCGCGGGCGCCGAAACACACCTACGCGCTGGCCGACTACGGCCTGACCGCCGAGCAGGTCAAGGAGCGGTTCGAGAACCTCTAACCGTCACCGGGTGACGGCGCGCTGGAGTACTCCTCCAAGCAGCCTTCAGCGACCGCGTGTCTGATGCTGTCGGCCAGCCGGGGGCACGACGGTGAGCGCGCGGGATCGCCGCCGGCTTGCCGAATCTCGGCGAAATGCGCGCAACGTCGCGTGGCGTCGCCTGTCCACTGCACCGAAGTGTGTGCGGGACCGAGCTTCTTGACCTTCACCGCCACATGACAGAACCGGCAGTCCACCGACACCAGGCCCGAGTTCAGATATCGTTCGCGGTCGGCCTGGCTGCTGGCCCGCACGGCCGCGGCGCGATCCGGATCCGACGCGAAATCCGGTGCCTTGCTCCAGGATCCGGGCCGGTTCTCGCGCTCGCCCGGAGTGTGGCCGTGTTCGTGCTCCTCGTCGTCGTGCCCGTGCAGCAGCAGCATCGACCTGGCGAGGCGGTCCACATCCGGTTGGTCGTTCATGCGCGATCCGCTCCGCTCGCTGGCCTCACGTCGTCTGCTTCTCGGTTTCCCTGGCCTTCAGGTTCTCCTGGACCTCGACGTTCCACTTCTGCACAGCAGCCGTGGTGTCGACCTCCATCTCGAACCGGTCGGTCATCTCCGGCGTGACGTCGGCGACGTCGACGTAGAACTGCTGGTACCAACGGCGCATCTGGTACACCGCGCCGTCCTCTTCGACCAGCAGCGGATTGTCGATGCGGGTCTTGTGCTTCCAGATCTCGACGTCCTGGAGAAATCCCTTGCTGACCCCGTCGGTGAACGCCTCGGCCAGCTTCTCGGTGGTCTTGTCGTCCAGGCCCTTCGGCTTCTCGACGATGACGCCCCACTGCAGCAGGAACGAATCCTGGGTGACCGGGTAGTGGCAGTTGATCAGGATGGACTCGGCCTTGAAGTCACCATAGGTGTTGTGTAGCCAGTTGATCATGAACGACGGCCCGAAGTAGCTGGCCTCCGAGTCGAGGGAGGCGTCGCCGTAGGCGGTGCCCATGTCGTTGACGTCGGGGCGGCCGACGTTGTGCAGGTACTGGCTGGCGATATGGCCCTCGAAGACGTTCTTGAAGTACGTCGGCAATCCGAAGTGGATGTAGAAGAAGTGCGCCATGTCGGTGACGTTGTCGATGATCTCGCGGCAGTTGGAGCCCTCGATCAGCATCGAGTTCCACTTCCAGTCGGTCCACTCGCCGCTGGACCACTGTGGGATCTCCGGGATGCGCACCTCGGGTTGCGGCGGGTTGCCCTCATGGTCGTGCCACACGAACAGCAGGCCGCCGCGAACGTCGGTGTGCCACGAGCGGGTGCGGGCCAGTCGGGGGGTGCGTTTGGCGTAGGGGACGAGCTTGCATTTGCCATCGCCGCCCCAGCGCCAGTCGTGGAACGGGCAGGCGACCTCGTCGCCTTTGATGGTGCCCTGGGCGAGGTTGCCGCCCATGTGCCGGCAGTAGCCGTCGAGGACTTTGAGCTCGCCCTGCGAATCCGCGAAGACCACCAGCATCGTTCCGAAGATCTCAATCCCGTGCGGCTTGCCGTCGGTGAAGTTTTTCACCGGGCCCAAGCAGTGCCAGCCGCGCGCATACCGATCGGGCAGCGTGCCGGTGTCGATCTCGCGAATCCCTGCGGTTCCCGCAGCTGAATCGGTAGTCACCTCGGGGCCTCCCAAATCTCGGCGTCTAACTAGAACACGTTACAGTTTTGGCCTCAGATTGCGCAATCGAAGGCCCCTCACCTGCGAAAGAATGTTGCCGACACCACCCAAAGGTGCCGGATACCCACTTGTGGGCCATCTATATAGTGGACAAAGTGTCCAGTATTTCCTCGATCGCGCCGGTCCCGTCAGCGGTAGCACCGCGAACGCGGCCGAAGCGCCGGTGGCTTGTGGTCGCCGCGGCCACGTTCGCGATCGCATGGGGCGGCAACGAGTTCACCCCGCTGCTGGTCATGTACCGGGCCGGTGACGGCTTCTCGGCGCTGACCGTCGACCTTCTGCTGTTCGCCTACGTGCTGGGCATCGTTCCCGCGCTGTTGATCGGTGGCCCGCTGTCCGACTGCTTCGGCCGCCGCCCGTTGATGCTGCCCGCGCCGGTGCTCGCGGCCGTGGGATCGTCGATCCTTGCGCTCGGCGCGCACTCGGCCCCTCTGCTCGGTGTCGGGCGGGTGTTCAGCGGGCTGGCGCTCGGGCTGGCGATGGCTGTCGGTGGCAGCTGGATCAAGGAGCTGTCCAGCCCGCCCTGGGAGGACGGCGACGCCGGGGCCCGCCGCGCGGCCATGAGCCTGACCGCGGGCTTCGCGCTCGGTGCCGTGACCGCGGGCGTTCTGGCCGAGTGGGGTCCGGCGCCCACCATGCTTCCCTATGTGATCAACGTGGTGATGGCCCTGACCGCGGCTGCCATGCTCAGCACGGCGCCTGAGACGCTGGCCCGACGCGATTCCGGTCGTCGATGGTGGACCGACCTCGCCGTCCCGGCGGTGGCGCACCGGCGGTTCCTGTTCGTGGTCGCACCGCTGGCCCCCTGGGTCTTCGGTGCCGCTGCATCGGCTTACGCGGTGTTGCCTGCGCTGATGGCGGACAGAGTCGCGGCCGCGCCCATCGCTTTCTCCGCGCTGATGTGTCTGGTCACGCTCGGCGTGGCGTTCGGGGTGCAGAACCTGGCACGGCGCCTCGATGCCGCGAGCGCCGCCGGTGTGCTGATCGCATTGACCTTGACCGCGCTGGGGATGGGATTGGCGGCCTGGGCCGCGACCGTGCTGACGGTGTGGTCGGCGTTGTCTGCCGCGGCCATGCTCGGAGCCGGCTACGGCATGGGTCTGCTGGCCGGACTGCAGCAGGTTCAGCGAATGGCCCGGCCGGACGACCTGGCGGGCCTGACGGCGGTGTTCTACGGGCTGACTTACCTGGGCTTCGGGGTGCCGGCGGCGCTGGTGTTCGCGGTGCGGACCTTCAGCTATCCAGCGATGTTCGGCTTCGGCGCGCTCGCGGCCGCACTCACTCTGGCTGTGGCGGCGTTGGGATTCAGGTGGACGCGCGCAATAGGGTGAGCCAGTGGTGGACAGCCGGCCTGTGAACCGCCGCGGTCGCCCACGCAGCGAAGCCGTTCGCGCCGCGGTTCTGGCCGCCGCCGCCCAACTCGCTTTCGAAGGCGGCGCCGCGGCGGCGACGATGGACGCGATCGCCAGACGCGCCGAGGTCAGCCGCACCACGATATACAGGTGGTGGCCGTCGGCCGCGGCGATCGTGCTGGAGGGTCTGCTCGATCAGGTGCGCGGATCCATCACCCGTCCTGCGGGCAGCACGCCGGTTCAGGCGGTCATCCATCACGTCGGCGCGCTGAACGCGCTGCTGGCCGACCCGGCGGTAGGACCGCTGCTGCGCAACGTGATCGCCGCGTCACCGTCGGACTCGGCGATCGAGCGGGCGCTGCTGGATCAGTGGATCACGCCGCGCCGGGCCGCGGTGACGACGACGCTGCGCGAGGCCGTGGACCGCGGCGAGCTCTCAGCCGACATCGATGTCGAGGTGGCCGTGGACGCATTGGTGTCCCCGCCGTATTACCGGCTCGTACTCGGTATGCCCCCGCTGGATGACGAGGCTGTCACCCATTTGGTGCAGACGGTCTGGCGAGGTTGCCTGGCCTAGCCGCCCAGCGGCACCGGCCCTAGTCGCCGAAATCGCATTCCACGCGGTCAGAACACGGAATCTACCGCGTGGAATGCGATTTCGGCGCAAGAGGGTCAGGCGGGTTTGTCGGGTTTGTCGCTGCCGACCACCCACATCGAGTAGTACTGCGCGCCACCGCCGTACGCGTGCCCGAGCGCCTTGCGGGCGCCCTCGACCTGGTGCGCGCCGGCCTTGCCCATCACCTGGATCGCCGACTCGGCGAAACGGATCATGCCCGAGGCGCCGATCGGGTTGGACGACAGCACGCCACCCGACGGGTTGAACGGGATCCGTCCGCCGATCGCGGTCTCGCCGGCCTCGGTGAGTTTCCAGCCCTCGCCCTCCGGCGCGAACCCGAGGCTTTCCAGCCACATCGGCTCGTACCAGGAGAACGGCACGTACACCTCGGCGACGTCGATCTCGTCGACGGGGCTGGTGATCCCGGCCGCCTTCCACAGCGCAGCCGCCGCGTCCCGGCTGGCCTGCGGGTTGACCTGGTCCCGCCCGGCGTACGCCAGCGGCTCGGTGCGCAGCGCGGTCGCGTGGATCCACGCCACCGGGTGGCCCTCGGCCACCCGGGCGTCCGAGCTGGCCTCGTCGCCGATCACCATCGCCGCGGCGCCGTCGGAGGACGGGCACGTCTCGTCGTAGCGGATCGGATCCCACAACATCGGCGAGGACATCACCTTTTCCAGCGTGATGTCGGGCTGATGCAGATGCGCCAACGGGTTCTTGACCGCATTGAGCCGATCCTTGACCGCCACCATCGCGCCGATGTGCGTCGGTGCACCGGACCGGCGAATGTAGGCACGCACGTGCGGCGCGAAGTAGCCGCCCGCACCCGCGCCCACCGGCTTGGTGAACGGAACCGGAATGCTCAACGCCCACATGGCGTTCGACTCCGACTGCTTCTCCCATGCCATCGTCAGCACCCGGCGGTACTTACCGGACTGCACCAGGCTGGACGCCACGACCGCGGTCGACCCGCCCACCGAGCCCGCGGTGTGGACCCGGATCAGCGGCTTGCCGGTGGCGCCGGTGGCGTCGGCCATGAACAACTCGGGCATCATGACGCCCTCGAAAAAGTCCGGGGCCTTGCCGACGACGACGGCGTCGATGTCGGCCAGCGTCACCCCGGCGTCGTCGAGAGCGCGGTCGATCGCCTCGCGGACCAGGCCGTTCATCGAGACGTCGGTGCGCTTGGCGACGTACTTCGTCTGGCCGGTGCCCAGGACGGCGGCGAGTTTCTTACTCATCGTTACTTACCCTCCAAGACCGCGACCAGGTTCTGTTGCAGCGCAGGCCCGCTCGTGGCGTGGGCCAGCACCCGCGAGGCATTGCCGTCGAAGATGTGCCGTGCCGCGAAACCGATGCGCTCCAGGCCCGCCGAGAACATCGGGTTGGCCGCCAGCGCCCCGCCGGAGGGGTTGATCTTCGTGCTGTCAGGCAGGCCGATGGCCTCGGTGAGGATGAGCTGCTGGTGGCTGAACGGCGCGTACAGCTCGGCGATCTCGATCGAGGAGGTGTCCCCGCCGGTGGCCGCCTGCGCGGACGTTGCCGTCGACGGCGAGGTCGTCAGGTCGCGCGCCCCCAGCACCGGCGTCTCGATGCGGTGCTCGATCCCTGTGATCCAGGCCGGCCGCTCACGCAGCTCGCGGGCGCGGTCCCCGGCGGCGAGCACGATTGCCGACGCGCCGTCGGTGATCGGCGCGATGTCGTGGCGGCGCAACGGATCTGCGAAGTACGGGCGCTCCAGTAGCTCCTCGATGCTGTCGGCCGGCTCCAGCGCGTCCACCCGCGGTGCCGCGGCCTGCGCCTCGAGCGCGACCTGGGCCATCTGCTCAGCGGTCCACTTGCCGGAATCCAGCCCGAATCGAGCCTGCAGGCCGGCCATGCTCACCGAATCCGGCCACAGCGGCGCCACGGTGTAGGGGTCGGTCTGCAGTGCCAGAACCCTGCGCAGGGTGCCGGCCGAGGACTTGCCGAACCCGTAGACCAGTGCGGTCTCCACCTCGCCGGTGAGGATCTTGATGTAGGCCTCGTAGAGCGCCCACGCGGCGTCCATCTCGACGTGCGACTCGTTGATCGGCGGCACCGCACCTATCGAGTCGATTGCCGAGATGAACGAAAATGCCCGGCCGGCAAGGTAATCGGAGGAGCCCGAGCACCAGAAACCGATGTCGGCCTTGGTGATGCCGAGATCGGCGTAGATCGATTCGAAGCACGGCATCAGCATCTCGACGCCGTTGGTGGTGCCGTCGGTGCGGCGCACGTGCGGTGCGTGGGCGAATCCGACCACAGCTACTTCAGTCATGTCCGTCCTCAGAGGTGATGCTTGTAGGTGTCGTAGTCGGCGTCGGGTTCGCCTGTCGGCTTGAAGTACTCGATGTTGTCGATGCCCAGGCCCCACTGGTCCTTGGGCTTCCATACCGCCTGCACGCGCATGCCCATCCGCACCTTGTCGGCCTCGATGTCCGAGACCAGGTGCAGCACCGGGATGTCGGCGCCGTCGAGCAGCACGTACGCCGCCACGTAGGGCGGTTTGATGCGCTGCCCGGCGAACGGGATGTTGATGATCGCGAACGTGGTGACGGTGCCTTTGTCGGGCAACTCGACGAACTCGTCCAGAGGTTGTCCGGTGGCTGGATTGGCTTCGCGCGGAGGGAAATACACCTTTCCATCGGCGCCGGTGCGGGCGCCGAGCAGCTTGCCCTGTTCGAGGGCGCGCAGGAACGCGCTCTCGGGCTGCGACGCGGTGTGCTGAATCTCGATCCAGCTCGGCGCCACTTGCATGGTGATCGGGTCGAGACCCTCCGGTGGAGGCGGCACGTCCTCCGGCTGGTCCCCGAGCGCGAAGTACGCGATGTCGGTGATCGCGCCGACGGGCTCGTCGACCCAGTGCGCGTGCACCCGCGCCCCGGTGCTGATCGCGTCGGGACCGTCGGCGGCCACGGCGTGCAGCATCGGGGTGTCGGCCCCGTCGAGAGTGATCAGTGCCCACGCGAACGGGCGGTCCAACGGCTGGCCCTCGAGTGGCTCCGGCTGCCACGTCCACGAAATGACCGTGCCGACGCTGGCCACCGGTACGATCTCGGTCAATTGCTCCCAGGTGACGGGGTCGTACTCGGCGGGCGGGACGAGCACCTTGCCGTCCGAACCGCGAACTCCGACGATGCGCCGCTCGCGGAGCGCGGTGAAGAACTGACCGAGGAGCGGTCCTACTGAACGGGTGTAGTCGAATGCGAGCTTCAGCGGCGCGGAAAGCGGCGGCTCATGCGGATCGATCTGCACCGGGCTGCTTTGGCTGGTGGTCACGGCATCGAGTAGAACAGGTTCTAGGAATGGTTTCAAGGAGCGGGCCGGGCGGCCCGGAAGGACGGGTGCCGTGAAGTTGGGACTTCAGTTGGGCTATTGGGGGGCGCAGCCGCCGACCAACCATGCCGAGCTTGTCGCCACGGCCGAGGAGGTCGGCTTCGACACGGTGTTCACCGCGGAGGCGTGGGGTTCGGACGCCTACACCCCCTTGGCGTGGTGGGGGCGTGAGACCAGCCGGATGCGTCTGGGCACGTCGGTGATCCAGCTGTCGGCGCGGACCCCGACCGCGTGCGCGATGGCGGCGCTGACGCTCGACCATCTGTCCGGGGGGCGGCACATCCTCGGGCTCGGCGTGTCCGGCCCGCAGGTCGTCGAGGGCTGGTACGGCCAGAAATTCCCCAAGCCGCTGGCCCGCACCCGCGAGTACATCGACATCCTGCGTCAGGTGTGGGCACGCGAGGCCCCGGTGCGCAGCGACGGGCCGCACTACCCGCTGCCGCTGACCGGCGAGGGCACCACCGGCCTCGGCAAGAACCTCAAGCCGATCACCCATCCGCTGCGGGCAGACATCCCGGTGATGCTCGGCGCCGAAGGCCCCAAGAACGTCGCGCTGGCCGCCGAGATCTGTGACGGCTGGCTGCCGATCTTCTACTCGCCGCGCATCGCCGGCATGTACAACGAATGGCTCGACGAAGGATTCGCCCGCCCGGGTGCGCGCCGTACCCGGGAGACCTTCGAGATCTGCGCGACCGCCCAGGTCGTCGTCACCGATGACCGTGCCGAGATCATGGAGCTGATGAAGCCGCACCTGGCGCTCTACATGGGCGGCATGGGCGCCGAGGACACCAACTTCCACGCCGACGTGTATCGCCGGATGGGCTACGCAGAAGTGGTCGACGACGTGACCAAGCTCTTCCGATCTGGACAAAAGGACGGGAAAGAGCAGGCGGCCAAGATCATTCCCGACGAACTGGTCGACGACTCGGCGATCGTCGGCGACTTGACCTACGTGCAGGAACAGATGAAGGCGTGGGAGGCCGCAGGCGTCACGATGATGGTGGTCGGCGCGCGGTCGGCAGAGCAGATCCGCGAACTCTCCGGACTGTTGTAGACACTTCTTGCTCGTTGTCTGGAACACGTTCTAGATTGGCTCGGTGAGCCCTTCCCAGCACGTGATCGCCGGCCAGATCGTCACGATGCCGGTGCAGATCCGGCAGGCGACTCAGCACACCGCGATGTACTCGGTGGATGCCGACGCCGCCCAGAGGCTGATCGACTACAGCGGGCTGAGGGTCTGCCGGTATCGACCAGGGCGCGCGGTCGCGATCCTGATGTTGGTGCACTATGTCGACGGCGACTTGGGCCAGTATCACGAATTCGGCACCAGCATCATGGTCAACCCGCCCGGTTCGGAGGCCACGGGCGTGCGCGCGCTGCAGTCGGCGGGCGCCTTCATCCACCACCTCCCGGTCGACCAGACCTTCACCCTCGAAGCCGGCCAGAAGATATGGGGCTATCCGAAGGTGATGGCGGACTTCACGATTCGCGACGGGCGCCACTTCGGATTCGACCTGAACATCGACGGCCAGTTCGTGCTCGGCATGGATTTCCACCCGGGTCTGCCGATCCGCCTGACGCCGCGCACACAGATACAGCGCAGTTATTCGCACCGCGACGGCATCACTCGGGAAACGCAATTCGAGATGACGCTCGGCGGGGTACGGAACCGCCCGGGCGGTGTGGATGTTCGATTCGGCGAGCACCCCTACGCGAAGGAACTCGCGTTGCTCGGCTTGCCGAAGCGCGCGATGCTGTCCACTTCTGCGGACACTGTGCAGATGACCTTCGGCGATGCCGTACCCGTTGGGTGAGGCCGCAGTTCTACTGCGGCAGTCGAGGCCGATCTTGCGGGCCAGGTTGCCGATCTCAACCGTGACCGACTTGTAGGTCGCGCGGTTCTTTCAGGTGCAGGCGTAAAGCAGAACGGCCGAGTGACGCGTCGTCTAGATTCCCTTACCAACCGATGGAGGCGGGCATGACACGTACCAGACCAGACGTCGACCTGACCGACGGCGACTTCTACGCCGGCGATTACCACCCCGTCTACCGGTGGATGCGCGAGAACGAGCCGGTGTTTCGCGACCGCAACGGGCTGGCCGCCGCCGCCACCTATGCGGCGGTGATCGAGGCCGAGCGCAACCCCGAACTGTTCTCCAATGCAGGCGGCATCCGCCCCGACCAGCCGGGTGTCGAGATGATGATCGAGATGGACGATCCGCAGCATCTGCTGCGGCGCAAACTGGTCAATGCAGGCTTCACCCGTAAGCGTGTCAAAGACCTGGAAGGGTCCATAATCTCGCTCTGCGACACCTTGATCGACGCGGTGTGCGAACGCGGCGAGTGTGACTTCGTGTGGGACATCGCGGCCCCGCTTCCGATGGCGGTCATCGGCGACATGCTCGGGGTCCGGCCCGAGGAACGCGAGATGTTCCTGCGGTGGTCCGACGACTTGGTCGGCGCGTTGAGCAGCACCGCCGATCCCGAGCAGTTCCAGGTCACGATGGACGCGTTCGCGGCGTACAGCGAGTACATGACGGGCATGATCACCGAACGCAAGACGGAGCCGACCGACGACCTCGTCAGCGTCCTGGTCCACTCCGAGGTCGAAGGGCAGAAGCTCGAAGATCATCAGATCGTCACGGAGGTGCTGCTGCTTCTGATCGGCGGCGACGAGACCACCCGCCACACGCTGTCGGGAGGCACCCGAGCGCTCCTACGCCATCCCGATCAGCATCAGAGCCTCATCAAGAACCTGGAGCTGCTGCCCAACGCCATCGAAGAGATGCTGCGCTGGACCGCGCCGGTGAAGAACATGGCCCGAACCGTCACCGCGGACACCGAGTTCCACGGCACGCAACTCAGGCAGGGCGAGAAGATGATTCTGCTGTTCGAGTCGGCCAACTTCGATGAGAAGGTGTTCGACGAGCCCGAGCGGTTCGACATCACCCGCTATCCGAACAATCACCTTGCGTTCGGCTTCGGCACGCATTTCTGCTTAGGGAATCAGCTGGCCCGGCTGGAGCTTTCGCTGATGCAGGAGCGGCTGCTCAAGCGATTGCCCGATATGCGGTTGGCCTCCGATGCGCAATTGCCCTTGCGCCCGGCCAACTTCGTCAGCGGCCTGGAGCAGATGCCAGTGACTTTTAGCCCGACCAAGCCGCTCAACATCTGATCCCGCAGAAGACCACGCCTACCGCCACTGGCCGGTGAGCAATGGCTCCGTGGGGTGCAGGTCGCGTTCCATGCCCAGCTCGGTGAACACGTCCGCCGACCGTCGGCTCTCCCTTCTCGTGGGCAGCGACAGCCCCAACTCGCGGGTGACGTCCGGGCTCGCGCCGATCAGAACGAGCTCGGTTCCCGGGTAGTCGAGAAAGTCGGGTGGGTCCAGCGTGGTGAACCGGCGGCCGCCAAATTTCTCCCGCAGGGCGTCCGGGTAGTCCGGACGCCGCGACGACGGCAGGCCGGCGCGCGGTCGGTCCGGCGGGGGCGGTGCGTCCGGGTTGCGTACGGTCATGACGAGGCTGGCCTGCGGCCGGATCTGGAACGCAGCCTGGACCGGTCCTGGTGTCTTGGGCAGCTCGAGCGCATAGGCGAGGTGGGTATGGCCATCATGGTCGACGACCGCGTACACGCCTTCGCCCGCGGGGCGCACCGCCGGTTCCACCCGCACGCCGCGGGTCTTTGTTTCGTAGGTGTAGGGATCAAGTTCGTCCTCGAGATCGGTGGCCGTGTCTGTGACGAGGTCGATGAAGCCCCAGGTCCGCTCGTGGTCCTCGACGGAGGGTAGCCGTTTGCGACCGACGATCATCCGCCGGAATCTCGGTTTGTCGGACGGCTTGAGGATGACGTAGAACCGCGCCACGTCGTCGAGGCCATGCACGTGCTGCGCATCCACCTTCGGGCGGTAACAGAAGAAGATGTCGCCCTGTTCGGTTACCCGGGTCATTGACGTGGTGTCTCCGCAATCTTTGCGCCTAAACATCATGAATAGGTCGCTACAACGCGGGCACCCCCGATGGATGAGTCGCCCCGACCCCGCCGTAGCGGAATGCGCAGGCCTGACCTATGTCACCGACTCCGAACCCGGTATCACCAGGGAGCGCGTCGAGGACGGTTGGATATACCGGCGCCCGGACGGCAGCCTTGTCTGCGGCGACGACCGGGCCTGGATAGACGCGATCGGCATCCCGCCGGCCTGGAACCAGGTGTGGATCAGCCCGAGGCCCGACGGGCACATCCTTGCCACGGGTCGAGACTCACGCGGTCGAAAGCAGTACATCTACCACCCGCGCTGGCGCGAGGTGCGCGACCGCACCAAGTTCGACCGGGTGGGTCACTTCGGGCGGGCGCTGCCGGCAGTGCGGCGCCGGGTCATTCACGACCTGGACCTGCCAGGGCTGTCTCGCGAAAAGGTGCTCGGGGCGGTGTTGCGCCTGATGGACTTGACGTTGATACGCATCGGCAACGACGAGTACGCCCGGCAGAATGAGCATTACGGCCTGACCACGCTGCGCCACGAGCACGTCCGGTTCGAGGACCCAACCACGGTGATGTTCGAATTCCGGGCCAAGTCCGGCAAGGAACAACGCGTGCGGCTGTCTGACCCGCGGCTGGCCGAGATCGTATATGCGTGCCACGAGTTGCCTGGCCAGAAGCTCTTCGCCTACATCGACGACGACGGACGGGTCGTCCACGTCGGATCGGCCGAGGTCAACAACTACCTGCGCGAGATCACCCGGGCGATCTTCACTGCCAAGGACTTTCGCACCTGGGGCGGCACCGTCACGGCCGCGGACGTGCTGGTCCGAATCGGCCCGTCCCGATCCCTGACCGAAGCGAAACGCAAGATCAACAAGGCCATCGACGCGGCCGCGGCACGGCTCAACAACACCCGCGCGGTGTGCCGGAAGAACTATGTCGATCCTCGGGTGCCCGATTCGTATCTCGACGGGTCGCTGCATCCGACGTTCGCTCGAGCGCACAAGCGACCGTGTCTCTCACGCGCCGAGTCCGGCGTCCTGTTGCTCGCAGACGAACGGCGCCTGCTCAACGTCAACGCATCGTGAAGTTGGGGGCGCGCTTCTCCTTGAAGGCCCGCGGGCCCTCCTTGGCGTCCTCGCTCAGGAACACCGGGATGCCGTTGGCGGTGTCGGGCTTGAACGCCTCTTCTTCGTGCATGCCCTCGGTCTCGCGGATGGTCTTCAGGATCGCCTGCACTGCCAGCGGCCCGTTGTTGTTGATCACCTCGGCGATCTCCAGCGCCTTCTCCAGCGCGGTCCCGTCCGGGACGACATGGCCGATCAGGCCGTATTGCAGAGCCTCGGCGGCGGTGATGTGGCGCCCGGTCAGCAGCAGATCGCACGCGATGGTGTACGGGATCTGGCGCGGCAGCCGCACCGCGGAGCCACCCATCGGGTAGAGGCTCCACTTCGCCTCGGAGATACCGAACTTCGCGCTCTCCCCGGCGACGCGGATGTCGGTGCCCTGCAGAATCTCCGTTCCGCCGGCGATGGCCGGGCCCTCCACGGCGGCGATCAGCGGCTTGGTCAGCCGGCGGCCCTTGAGCAGACCCTCGATCTTCGACGGGTCGTAGCTGCCATCGGCGAACGAGTCACCCGGCGGCCTTTTCGACGCGGCCTTGAGGTCCATGCCCGCGCAGAAGTAGCCGCCGGCCCCGGTCAGGATGCACGTCCGGATCTCCGGATCGGAGTCCACGCGGTTCCACGCGTCGACCATGATCGAGAGCATCTCAGCAGACAGCGCGTTGCGCGCCTGCGGCCGGTTCAACGTCACGATCAACGTGTGTCCGCGCTGCTCAACCAGGGCGTCGGGACCTTCTTGGGACTCGCTCACGGGCGTCCGCCTTTCCTCGTCGAAGACAGCGACTTGTCTGGAAATGTAACACGTTCTAGTTTAGAGCCGTGGCTCTGAACATCGCCGACCTCGCCGAGCACGCCATCGACGCCGTGCCTGACCGCGTCGCCCTGATCTCCGGCGACGACCAGCTGACGTACGCCGAGTTGGAAGACAAGGCCAACCGGTTCGCGCACTATCTGCTCGATCAGGGCATCAAAAAGGATGACAAGGTCGGCCTGTACTGCCGCAACCGGATCGAGATCGTGATCGCGATGCTCGGCATCATCAAGGCCGGAGCCATCCTGGTCAACGTCAACTTCCGCTACGTCGAGGGCGAGCTGAAGTACCTGTTCGACAACTCGGACATGGTCGCGCTGGTGCACGAGCGCCGCTACGCCGACCGGGTGGCCAACGTGCTGCCCGAGACCCCGAACGTCAAGACCGTGCTCGTGGTCGAGGACGGCTCCGATGACGATTACCAGCGCTACGGCGGCGTCGAGTTCGAGGCCGCGCTGGCCCAGGGTTCGCCCGAGCGCGACTTCGGGCCCCGCAGCGAGGACGACATCTACCTGCTCTACACCGGCGGCACCACCGGTTTCCCGAAGGGTGTGATGTGGCGCCACGAGGACATCTACCGAGTTCTGTTCGGCGGCACCGACTTCGCGACCGGTGAGCCGATCGCCGATGAGTACGGCCTGGCCAAGCAGGCGGTGGAGAACCCGCCGATGGTGCGTTACCCGATCCCGCCGATGATCCACGGCGCCACGCAGTCGGCCACCTGGATGGCGCTGTTCTCCGGACACACGACAGTGCTGGTGCCGGAGTTCGATCCCGACGAGGTCTGGCGCACCATCGCGAAGCACAAGGTGAACCTGCTGTTCTTCACCGGTGACGCGATGGGCCGGCCGCTGCTGGACTCGCTGCTCGCCCACCAGGACGAGGGCAACACCTACGACCTGTCTTCGCTGTTCCTGCTCGCCAGCACCGCTGCGCTGTTCTCCACCAGCATCAAGGAGAAGTTCCTCGAGCTGCTGCCCAACCGGATCATCACCGACTCCATCGGTTCGTCGGAGACCGGGTTCGGCGGAACCAGCATCGTGGCCAAGGGAGAGTCGCACACCGGCGGCCCGCGCGTCACGATCGACAAGAACACCAAGGTGCTCGACGAGGACGGCAACGAGATCGAGCCCGGTTCGGGCAAGCGCGGCATCATCGCCAAGTGCGGGCACATCCCGGTCGGCTACTTCAAGGACGAGAAGAAGACGGCCGAGACGTTCAGGACGTACAACGGTGTGCGGTACGCGATCCCGGGCGACTACGCCGAGGTGGAGGCCGACGGCACCGTGACGATGCTGGGCCGCGGCTCGGTGTCGATCAACTCCGGTGGCGAGAAGATCTACCCCGAAGAGGTCGAGGCCGCGCTGAAGGGACATCCCGACGTGTTCGACGCGCTGGTCGTCGGCGTTCCCGATCCCCGGTTCGGGCAGCACGTCGCGGCGGTCATCCAGCCCCGCGAGGGCGCCCGCCCGACGCTGGCCGAACTCGATGCATTCGTGCGCAAGGAGATCGCGGGCTACAAGGTTCCGCGGAGCCTGTGGTTCGTCGACGAGGTGAAGCGCTCGCCTGCGGGCAAGCCGGATTACCGCTGGGCCAAGGACACCACCGAGGAGCGCCCGGCCGACGAAGTGCACGCCAACCACGTGGGAGCGAAATAGCATGCGAACCGAACTCTGCGATCGCTTCGGCATCGAGTATCCGATCTTCGTCTTCACCCCGTCGGAGAAGGTCGCCGCCGCGGTCAGCAAGGCCGGTGGTCTGGGTGTGCTCGGCTGCGTGAGGTTCAACGACGCCGACGACCTGGAGAACGTCCTGCAGTGGATGGACGCCAACACCGACGGCAAGCCCTACGGTGTGGACGTCGTGATGCCGGCCAAGATCCCGACCGAGGGCACCTCGGTGGACATCAACAAGCTGATCCCGGCCGAGCATCGCGAATTCGTCGACAAGACGCTCTCCGACCTCGGCGTGCCGCCTCTGCCTCAGGACGAGGAGCGCTCCGAAGGCGTTCTGGGATGGCTGCATTCGGTGGCGCGCAGCCACGTCGAGGTCGCGCTCAAACACCCGATCAAGCTGATCGCCAACGCGCTCGGTTCGCCGCCCAAGGACGTGATCGACCAGGCGCACGCGGCCGGGGTGCCCGTCGCCGCTCTCGCCGGTTCGCCGAAACACGCGCTGCGCCACGTGGAGAACGGTGTCGACATCGTCGTCGCCCAGGGCCACGAGGCCGGCGGCCACACCGGTGAGATCGGCTCGATGGTGCTGTGGCCGGAGATCGTCGACGCGTTGGACGGCAGGGCTCCGGTGCTGGCCGCCGGCGGTATCGGCACCGGCCGGCAGGTCGCTGCCGCGCTCGCCCTCGGTGCACAGGGTGTGTGGATGGGCTCGGCGTTCCTGACCTCGGCGGAGTACGACCTCGGCGAGCGGCTGGAGTCCGGGCGGTCGGTGATCCAGGAGGCCATGCTCAAGGCCACCTCCGCAGACACCGTGCGCAGACGCATCTACACCGGCAAACCGGCGCGGCTGCTCAAGAGCCGCTGGACCGACGCGTGGGACGCCGACGGCGCACCCGAGCCGTTGCCGATGCCGTTGCAGAACATCCTGGTCAGCGAAGCCCACCAGCGGATGAGCGAGTCGACCGATCCCACCACCGTCGCGATGCCCGTCGGTCAGATCGTCGGCCGCATGAACGAGATCCGCCCGGTCGCCGACATCATCGCCGAGCTGGTGAGCGGTTTCGAGGAAGCCAGCAGACGGCTGGACGGTATCCGCGAGGCCTGAGGCCGCTACTGCGGGGTGATGGTGGTCTGGTCGTCGATGGCCAAGGTCGCCGGGCCGATGATGTCGATCTGGTTCTCCAGCCCGTCGGCGTTTAGTTGAAGGACGTACCAGGAACCGTCGCGGCCGGGGATCACGACCGTCTTCTGGGCGGCCAGCTTGGTGACACCGTTCTGCACCCAGGTGCCGCCGAGTTGGAACGCGGGGAACTCACCGAGCGTGGTGAGCTTGCCTTCGCTCATCGGCGTCCAGCCCGGCAGGTTGCTGGCTTCACCGGCGGACGCCTGCAGGAGCGCTTGCGGGTCGACGTCACCGACCAGCTTCGACAACAGCGCGACGATGCTCGGGGTGTATTCGGCTGCCCCCGGACCGGTGTAGACGATCGCCGCATACGCCCACTCGGGGGTGTCGTCGCCTGCGTCCTCCCAGCCGTCCGGAATCGGTAGGTCGATGATCGGCGCGCCGGGATCGCCGCGGCCGACGGGGGATTCCTCGATCCCGTTCTGAGCGAGGTAATCGGAGATGGTCATCGCCGGGCCACCGGGCGCCTGCTGCCGCGGGGCGATTCGTGAGGTCGAGGGTGCGGCCACGCTCGGCGACGTGGTGGCATCGGTGGATCCGGGTGCCGCGGCGGTGCCGGTGCCGTCGGTCGACGTGGTGCAACTCGTCGCGACCACCGCCAGCGCCGCGGCGATCGCGGTGAAACGGGTGACGGCCGCAATGTTCATGGCGGACGTCAGCCCTGCCTGGCCGCCATGTTGTGCTCGACCTCCTGCTGCCAGAGGTCGTACGCGTGGCTGGTGTCGACCTCCTGTTCGTAGCGGTCGGTCATGTCGGCGGTGACATCGGCTGCGTCGACGTAGAACTGCTGGTACCACCGGCGATGCTGATAGACGGGGCCGTCCTCCTCGGTCAGCAGGGGGTTCTCCACCGGTGACTTGTTCTTCCAGATCTCCACGTCTTCGAGAAATCCCTCGCCGAACGACCGGCTCATGGCCGCGGCCAGCTTGGCGGCGTTCTCGGCAGGCAGCGCCGGCATCTGCTGGACAGCCACGCCCCACTGCAACATGAACGAGTTGTGCGTCACGGGGTAGTGGCAGTTGATCAGGGCCACCTCCACGGTGAAATCGGGGGCGAGATCGTTGTGCAGCCAGTTGATCATGTAGGCGGGTCCGAAGTACGTCGCCTCAGAGCGCAGATACGTTCCTTCCCAGAGCTTTTCCGGATTCGCGACGAAGTCCGGGCGAGGCTTCGACTCCATGAACTGGCTGGCGGTGTGTCCGTCGATGACGTTCTTGAAGTAGGTCGGGTACGCGTGGTGGATATAGAAGAAGTGCGCCATGTCCACGTTGTTGTCGACGATCTCGCGGCAGTGGGCACCGTCGATGAGCACCGAACTCCACTGCCACGGCGACCAATGGCCCTCGTCATACCCTTCGATCGTCGGCGGGATCAGCTCGGTCGGCGCGGCCGACCGCTCCGGGTCGTGCCACACCAGCAGCTGACCGTTGACCTCGGTGGTCGGCCAGGAGCGGGTGCGAGCCACGCGCGGCGTGCGTTTGGCGTAGGGGACCAGTGTGCATCTGCCGTCGCCGCCCCAGCGCCAGTCGTGGAACGGGCAGGCGATCTCGTCGCCTTTGATGGTGCCCTGGGCGAGGTTGCCGCCCATGTGCCGGCAGTAGCCATCGAGAACCTTGAGTGCACCTTGGCTGTCGGCGAAGACCACCAGGAGCGTGCCGAACGCGTCGATGCCGTGCGGTTTCCCGTCTCGGAACGCCTCGGCCAGCCCGAGGCAGTGCCAGCCCCGTGCAAACCGGGTCATCGCCGCACCGGTGTCGATCTCGCGGATGGCGTCACTCATGGTTTCCTCCTGCCATGTCGAGCACAGCGAGGTGGCTGAAGACCATGCTGGTGCCGATCGGGTTACCGCCGCCCGGATAGGTGGTGCCGCTGGGCGCGGCCATCGTGTTGCCCGCCGCGTACAGCCCGGGAATCACATTGTCCGCCCGATCGAGCACTCGCGCGGCGGTATCGGTGCGCAACCCGCCTTTGGTGCCCAGATCCGAAACCCCGAATGCGGCCGCGTGGAACGGACCCTTCTCGATGGGATACAGCGGCGCCGCGCCGCCCGAGAACGCCCGGTCGTAGGGTTCGTCGCCGCGGCCGAAATCCCTGTCGCGTCCCTCGCGGACGAACCCGTTGAACCTCTCGACCGTTTCCACCAGGTTGCGTGGCGGAACCCCGATTGCCGCCGCCAACTCCTCGAGGGTGTCGGCGGTGCGCCACAATCCGGCCGCGACGTACTTGTCCGGTTCGACCATCGAGACGTTGGTCGCCTTCACCGGCGGCACCACCCCGTCGCCGTCGTCGTAGATCATCCAGAACGGCAGGGTGACCGTGCCGTCGGCGACGGCCGTCAGCACAGCCCGCCCGAGCCGGTCGTAGGCCGCCGATTCGTTGACGAAGCGCCTGCCCTCATCGTCGACGAAGATCCCGCCGGTGAACCACAACGCGAACGCCGACGTGCCGTCGGGATGGGTCAGGCCGGGGGACCACCACGCCTGATCCATCAGGTCGGTGTCGGCGCCGGCGGCGATGCCGGCCAGATGCGCCAGGCCCAGATTGCCCCACGGTCCCATGGTGTCCCGCGAGGTTCCCGGCACCCCGTAGCGGGCACGCAGGTCGTCATTGCGTTCGAAACCGCCCGCGGCCAACAGGACTCCCCGCCGGGCCCGGATGGCTCTGCGCTCTCCATCCGATTCGACGATTGCCCCGACAACCCTGCCGCCGTCGACCACAAGTTCGGTCAGCGCGGTGTTCAACCGGGTCGCCGTATGCGGGAAGCGGGCCGTGGCCGCGAGGAGTCGGGCGATCAGCGCACGACCCCCGACGAAGTAGTCGTCGGGCTGGGCACGCCCGAGCCGGTCGGCGTCCAGCGGTCCGCGAACGAGCTCACGCAACTGTGGGGCGGCGGCCACCTTCAACGGCTTGGCCGCGATGTGGCGCATCCCGTCGGCGCGGGCCTTCGGGGCGCTGCCGAAGTAGTCCGGCCATGGCAGCAGCGAAAACTTCAGCAGCTCATCGCTTTCCAGGTACTCGATCAGCGGTGCGCCGCTGCGGACATAGGTCTCCTGCAGCGCGCGCGGTGTGCGGTCACCGACCACCGCGGTGTAATACTCCACAGCGTCGTCGAGGGTGTCGTCGGCACCCGCCCGCACCAACACGGGGTTGCACGGAAACCACATCCCGCCCCCGCCGGAATACGCCGTGGTGCCGCCGAACTTGTCGGTGGCTTCCACCAGGAGCACGTCCAGGCCTTCCCTGGCGGCGGTATAGGCGCCGGTCGCCCCGCCCGCACCGGACCCGGCCACCAGGACGTCGGTGGTCTCATCCCACCGGGTTGAATCATGCTCGCGCGAGTGCTCATCGGATTCAGGCATGGTGTTCCCTTCCATACGCGGCGAATTCGGCGTCGAGGGCGACGCGATCCTTGGCGCTCATCAGCCGGAAGCGCGGATGTCCCCGGCCCGCCCATCGGTACACCGACTCGTCGGTGTGCCAGCGCTGCGCCTGCAGCTCACGTTTGAGCACCTTGTTGGATCCGGTGGCGGGGAGCTTCGCCGACACCCGCAGCAGACGGGGAAAACCCTTGGCGCCCAGATCATCCCGGTCGGCAAGGAACGACGCGAACGCATTGACGTCGAACGAGTCCGGGTCGGGCACCTCCACGGCGGCCATCACCTGGTCGCCCGACCGTGGATCGGGGACGCCGTAGACCGCCGCGGCCAACACCCCCGGGTGACATCGCAGCACCCGTTCGACGGTCAACGTCGAGATGTTCTCGCCGTCGACGCGCAGCCAGTCACCGCGCCGGCCGGCGAAATACAGGTAGCCATGGCTGTCGACGTAGCCGAGGTCGCCGGACCAGTACCAGCCGTTGTGAGTTCGTTCGGCATCGGCGGCATCGTTGTTGTAGTAACCCTCGAAATCACTGGCGCCCCGCCGGTCGACGATCTCGCCGATGGCCTTGTCGGCGTTGAGCACCCGGCCCTGGGGATCGAGCTCCGCCGGGGGACACGGTGTCATCGTGACGGGGTCGACGACGACGACGTCGCCGTGCGCGGGCCGGCCGAGCGCCGACGGCGGTGCCGACGGATCCGGTCGGGCCACCGCGCCGCCCTCGCTGGAGCCGTACCCCTCGAACAGTCGCGCACCGAACCGGCGCCGGAATTCTCTCTGGTCCTCGGGGGAGGCCTCGGTGCCGAACCCGCGCTCCAGCGGGTTGTCGGCGTCATTCGGGGACTCCGGGGTGGACAGCAGGTAGGCCAGCGCCTTTCCGACGTAGGTGAAGAACGTCGCCCCGAAATACCGGACGTCGGAGAGGAATCCGGACGCCGAGAACGTCGGGGTGAGGCATATCGTCGCACCGTTGGCCAGCGCGGGCGCCCACAGCGCCATGATCGCGTTGCCGTGGAACAGCGGCATGCAGCAGTAGTCGACGTCGTCGCGGTGATGCCCGAATTTGTCGGTCGCGGCATACGCGATGCGGGCTAGGCGGCCCTGGCTGCACTTGACGGCCTTCGAGTTGCCGGTCGTACCCGATGTGAACAACAACAGCAGCAAGGATGCTTCGTCGGCGCCGGGCGCCGGCACGGGTTCGACCCGCTGGGCCCGCAGCAATTCGGCGTACCCGGGGTCGTCGACCACCAGCACGCGGTCGTCCGCCACGCCGTGGTCGAGGCCGGCCAGTCGGCGCGCACCGGCGGTGTCGGTGATGATCAGCCCGCAGTCGGCGTGCCGGATGTCGGCGGCCAGCCCGTCCGATCCGCGAGTCGGGTTCAGGCCGACGACGGTGGCTCCGGCCAGTGCGGCACCGCCGAGCCAAAACACGAAATCGGGCACGTTCTCCAGCAGCACCCCGATGTGCACGGCGTCACCGTCGCTGCCGCGCCATGTGTTCGCCAGGCAGGCCCTGGCCGCCGATTCTCGGACCACCTCGTCCCACGTCCAGTCCCGTTCGCGGGTGCGCAGCCCGGGCCGCCGGTCGCCGATCCGGTCGCACAGCATGGTGGCGATGTCGTCCCGGCGCGCGGTCATGGCCGCACGATCTCGTAGACGGGGTCCGCGCAGTCGACGCCCTCGGCGGAGAGTTGACGTTTGAGGACCTTGAACGTCTCGGTGCGGGGAAGAGCGTGGGCGGTGCGTACGTATCGCGGCCACTGCTTGGGGCCCAGATCGCGCTGCTCGGCCAGGAATCGGGTGAAGGCGGCGGGATCGAACGGGACCTCCTCCGGCAGCACGAGGGCGGCCATCACCTGATCACCGACCGCCGGATCGGGGATCGGGTACACCGCTACCTCGGTCACTGAAGGGAACCGCATCAGGATCCGTTCGATCGGGGCGGTGCCCAGGTTCTCACCGTCGACGCGCATCCAGTCGCCGAGGCGGCCCGCGAAGTACGCGAACCCGTGCTCATCCCGATACGCCAGGTCACCGCTGTGGTAAACGCCGCCGCGCATGCGCTCGGCTTCGGCATCGGGATCCTTGTAGTACCCCCGGAACTGGCCGGGCCCGTCGGTGTTGACCAGTTCCCCGACCTCGCCGGGCCCGCATTCGGCGCCCGTGCCGACGTCGATGATCGTCACGCCTGCGGTCAGCGGTCCCAGCGCGCCTTCGGGGGTGTCCGGGGTCCGGGCGATCGACACCCCGCCCTCGCTGGAACCGAAGCCGTCCACCACCCTCACCCCGAACCGCTCGGCGAACCGGTTCAGGTCCCGGGGCGCACCCTCGTTGCCGTACGCGATCCGCAGCGTGTTGTCGGAGTCGTCCGGACGTTCGGGGGTGGCCAGGACATAGGACAGCGGCTTGCCGACGTAGTTGGCGTACGTCGCGCCGAACCTGCGCACATCGGGGAAGAACTGCGACGCAGAGAACTTGCGGCGCAGGGCGATCGACGCCCCGGCGGCCACCGCCGGCGCCCATCCGGCCATGATCGCGTTCGAATGGAACAGCGGCATCGACAGGTAACAGGTGTCGCCGGGCCCGAGTCCGAACCGCTGCGCGAGCATGTTTCCCGGAAAAGCGATCTTCTCGTGGGTGCACCGCACCGCCTTCGGATCACCACTGGTGCCCGAGGTGAAGATCAGCATGAACAGGTCGTCGGGGTCGGGGTCGGGGAAGTCGGCGGCTGCGCCGCGGTGGGCGTCTAACTCGGCTTCGAACGCCGGTGATTCGACGGCGACGGCCGAGATGCCGTCCTGTGCGCCGTTGCGATCGGCGAGCACCAGCTGACAGTCGGCGTGGTCGACGTCGCGCTGCAGCGCCGCACCCCGGCGGGTGGGGTTCAACCCGACCGGCACGATGCCCGCCAGCGCCGCCGCGACCAGGACGGTGCCGAAAAACGGCGTGTTCCCGAGCAGCACCCCGACGTGAGGCGGGCGGTCCGGATCGAGCCTGCCGCGCAGCACCGACGCGAGTGCCGCACCGTCACGAATGTGGTTGCGCCAGCTGGTGAACGACACCGATCCGCTCTGCGGGTCGACCCAGTGCACCCCTCGGTCGTCGACCTCGGCGAGTTTGGCCAGCAGGGACGAGACGGTTGCCACCGGCGGGCGGCTCAGGCCGGGGTGTCGGCCAGCTCGCGGCCGATGCGCAGCAACTGCCCGGTAGCCCCGCCGACAGCGAACTCGGTCTGCTTGGCGGCCAGGAAATAGCGGTGCACCGGATGATCGACGTCGATACCGACGCCTCCGTGGACGTGCACCGCGGTGTGGGCGACCCGGTGGCCGGCTTCGGCGGCCCAGAACGCCGCGCTGGCCACGTCGATGTCGGCAGGCAGGTCCTCGGAGAGTCGCCAGGCCGCCTGGGTCAACGTCAGGCGGAGACCCTTGATGTCGATGTAGCCGTCGGCCAGGCGGGACGAGACCGCCTGGAAGCTGCCGATCGGGCGGTCGAACTGCTCACGCTCGCGCGCATAGGACGCCGTCATCTCCAGCGCCCGCTCGAGCACTCCGAGTTGATAGGCGCTGCGGGCCAGCGCATGCCGGGTGATGAGCCAGTCGAGTACCTCGGGCCCGCCGACACGCCGGTCGTTCCCGACCCCGACGCCCTGTAACTGCAGCGCGGCGACACTCCCGTGACCGGTGGTGTCCAGCGCGGTGACCGTCACGCCGTCATCGGTGGAGGACACCAGGAAAACAGCGGTGCCGGAATCGGTTTCGGCCGGTACCAGGAAGGCGTCGGCGTTCACCCCGAAAGCCACCTGGGTCCGGGTTCCGGTCAGGCTGACACCATCGGCCGAAGCCTGTGCGCGCACCGGTCCCTCGCCCATCTCGCCGTCGAGTGCGACCGTGAGCACCTTCTCGCCGCTGATGGCCGGTGCTGCCCACTCCTGCTGCAGTGGCTCGGATCCGAATCGTGCCAGCGCGCCCGCGGCCAGCACCACCGACTCCAGGTACGGGACCGCGGCCAGCTGGCGGCCCAGCGCCACCAGCACGGCGACCTCCTCCAGCACTCCGAAACCGCCGCCGCCCAACGCCTCCGGCGCCGTGGTGGACAGGATGTCGGCGTCGATCAGCTTGCCCCACAGCTCGCGGTCGAATCGGCCTCCCGCGTCCGGGGTGAGTGCGTCGAGCACACGCTGATGATCCGGGGTGACCACGGACTCGGTGATCGTGCGCACCAGGCCGCCCAGGTCGTCACTGGCTTCGGTTGTCTTGAAATCCATCTCGGGTCCTATCGGTTCACTCGGGGCAGGCCGAGCGCGACCATGCCGATGATGTCGCGCTGGATCTCGTTGGTGCCGCCGCCGAAGGTCAGAATCAGGCAGGAGCGATGCATCCGCTCGATCCGGCCGCGCAGCAGTGCGCCCGGCGAGTTCGTGCGCAGGGTCGCGGCGGTGCCGAGCACCTCCATCAGCAGACGGTAGGCCTCGGTCGCGAGCTCCGTGCCGTACACCTTGGCCGCCGATGCGTCGGCCGGGGACGGTGCGGAGTCCTCGGCGGAGGCCAGCTCCCAGTTGATCAACTTGAGCACCTCGGCCTTGGCATGCACCCGGGCAAGGTTGAGCTGCACCCACTCCGAATCGATGAGCCGCTTGCCGTGCACGTCTTTGGTGTTCTGCGCCCACTCGCGGACCCCGTTGAGCGCCACGAAGATCGGCTGTGCCGAGACGAGTGCGACGCGCTCGTGGTTGAGCTGATTGGTGACCAGCTTCCAGCCGGCGTTCTCTTCGCCGACGAGGTTGGACGCCGGCACCCGCACGTCCTGGTAGTAGGTGGCGCTGGTGTCCACCCCCGACATCGTGTGCACCGGGGTCCACGAGAAGCCCTCCGCGGTGGTGGGCACGATCAGCATCGAGATGCCGCGGTGCTTCTTGGCGTCCGGGTTGGTGCGTGCGGCCAGCCACACGTAGTCGGCGTACGCGATCAGGCTGGTCCACATCTTCTGGCCGTTGATCACGTAGTCGTCGCCGTCGCGTACCGCGGTGGTGCGCAGTGAGGCCAGGTCGGTGCCCGCGCCCGGCTCCGAGTAGCCGATCGAGAAGTGCAGATCCCCCGCGGCGATCTTGGGCAGGAAGAACTTCTTCTGCTCCTCGGTGCCGAACGCCATGATCGTCGGCGCGACGCTGTTGATGGTCAGGAAGGGCACCGGCACGTTGGCGATGGCGGCCTCGTCGTTGAAGATCAGCCCGTCCATCGGCGGGCGGGCCTGGCCGCCGAACTCCTTCGGCCAGGACAGCGTCAGCCAGCCGTCCTTGCCCATCTGCGCGACGGTCTCGCGGTAGACGTTGCCACGTCCCATCTCGCCGTCGTCGGACGCCAGCGCCTCGGCGCGTTCGGGTGTCATGAGCTTGGTGAAGTACGTCCGCAGTTCGCGACGTAGCTCCTCCTGTTCGGGGGTGTAGCCGATTCGCATCGCGTCGTCCTCACTTGTCTGCGAGCCTTGGTTCGAAAGTGCCATCCCGGACGCCAAGGCGTACCTCGGGTGTTCCCCGGTTGTAACACGTTCTAGTGTTGGGGTCCAGGGTGGTGTCACACTGTGTGCCCGGCAGATCGGACCAACAGCCCGGACCGACAGGAGGATCTGATGCGAGTGGAAGTGGATCGTGACCGTTGCGAAGGCAACGCCGTCTGTGTAGGAATTGCCCCCGACCTGTTTGAGCTCGACGACGACGACTACGCCGTCGTCAAGTCTGACCCGGTCCCCCCGGAGGAGGAGGCGGTGGCCGAGCAGTCCATCGCCGAGTGCCCCCGTGCAGCCCTGATCCGCCGCGACTAGAGGTATTCATACTTTGACTGAATCTTGCGCCCTTCAGACGACCGGAATCGATCTGTCCGGCCGCGTCGCCGTCGTCACCGGGGCCGCCGCCGGCCTCGGTCGTGCCGAGGCCATCGGGCTCGCCAGGGCCGGCGCCACCGTGGTGGTCAACGACATCGCCCCGGCGCTGGACAAGTCCGACGTCCTCGACGAGATCGCCGCGGTGGGTTCCAAGGGGGTCGCCGTCGCCGGCGACATCAGCGAACGCTCGACGGCCGACGAGCTGGTGGAGACCGCCGACGGCCTCGGGGGGCTCGGAATCGTCGTCAACAACGCCGGCATCACCCGGGACCGCATCCTGTTCAACATGACCGACGAGGAGTGGGATGCGGTCATCGCGGTGCATCTGCGCGGCCACTTCCTGCTGACCCGGAACGCGGCGACGTACTGGCGCTCGAAGGCCAAGGCCGGCGGCGACGACGGGGCCGGCACGGTGTACGGCCGGATCATCAACACCTCGTCGGAGGCGGGCCTGTCCGGCCCGGTCGGTCAGCCCAATTACGGTGCCGCCAAGGCCGGTATCACGGCGTTGACGCTGTCGGCGGCCCGGGCGCTGGGCCGCTTCGGCGTGCGGGCCAACGCGATCGCGCCGAGGGCGCGCACCGCCATGACGGCGGGAGTGTTCGGCGACGCACCCGATCTGCCGGAGGGCGGGGTCGACCCGCTCTCACCCGAGCATGTGGTGAACCTGGTGCGTTTCCTGGCTTCCCCGGCATCAGAAGGGGTCAACGGGCAGCTCTTCATCGTCTATGGTCCGACGGTGACCCTCATCGCGGCTCCCACAGCAGAGCGGCAGTTCAGCGCCGAGGGTGACACGTGGGACCCCGAGGCCTTATCGGGCGCCCTGAAGGATTACTTTGCTGACCGCGATCCGGAGCGGAGTTTCTCGGCAGTGATGGGACTCGGCGACCCACACTGACAGTCTCGATTGTCAGTGCTGGACGTCGATTAGAACACGTTCTAGAATGATGTGGGTCACACTGGCTTTGAGCTGCGCAGATATGACAAATCTGACGGGATTTGCCGTTCTTTGACACTGCGAACACGTTCTAGTTAATATGATCCGGCCTACTAAGAGCAGTGCTTATCCAAGGGGTGGGAACACGACGTCGGCTCCCGGCATACCAATATTCGCCACGGCACGCCGCCCGTCGTTCCTCCCGAACCCCGCGTCCCGAGAACGGAGCTCAGGTTGATCGAACAGCTTGCGGCGCCGGCGCGGGCCGTGGGCGGGTTCGTCGAGATGTCCTTGGAGACGTTCGTCAAGACCTTCCGCCGGCCGTTCCAGTTCCGTGAGTTCCTCGAACAGACCTGGATGATCGCCCGAGTCTCACTGTTGCCGACGCTGCTGGTCGCCATCCCGTTCACCGTGCTGGTCGCGTTCACGCTCAACATCCTGCTCCGCGAGATCGGCGCCGCCGACCTGTCCGGGGCGGGCACCGCGTTCGGCACCGTCACCCAGCTCGGCCCCGTCGTCACGGTGCTCGTGGTGGCCGGGGCGGGCGCCACGGCGATCTGCGCCGACCTCGGCGCGCGCACGATCCGCGAGGAGATCGACGCGATGCGGGTGCTGGGCATCGATCCGATCCAGCGCCTCGTCGTACCCCGCGTGCTGGCCTCAACCTTCGTTGCGCTGCTGCTCAACGGTCTGGTCTGTCTGATCGGCCTGTCCGGCGGCTACGTGTTCTCGGTGTTCTTGCAGGGCGTGAACCCAGGGGCGTTCATCAACGGGCTGACGGTCCTGACCGGCCTGGGCGAGCTGGTGCTCGCCGAGATCAAGGCGCTGCTGTTCGGGGTCGTCGCCGGGCTGGTCGGCTGTTACCGCGGCCTGACGGTCCAGGGTGGCCCCAAGGGCGTCGGCAACGCCGTCAACGAGACGGTGGTCTACGCGTTCATCTGTCTGTTCGTGATCAACGTGATCATGACCGCGATCGGGGTCCGGGTGCTATGAGCTACGACGCCACCGTCCGGTTCCGCCGGCTTCTGCGCATCTTCCCCCGCGCCGTGGACACCGTGGGTGAGCAGGCGCTGTTCTACGGCGAGACGTTCCGTTACGTCCCCAACGCGATCACCCGGTACCGCAAGGAGACGGTCCGCCTCATCGCCGAGATGTCCATGGGCACCGGCGCGCTGGTGATGATCGGAGGCACCGTCGGCGTCGCGGCGTTCATGACGCTGGCCTCCGGCGGCGTGCTCGCCGTCCAGGGCTACTCGTCGCTGGGCAACATCGGGATCGAGGCGCTCACCGGCTTCCTGTCGGCGTTCCTCAACGTCCGCATCGTGGCTCCGGTGATCGCCGGTATCGCGCTCGCGGCCACGATCGGGGCGGGCGCCACGGCACAGCTCGGCGCCATGCGCGTGGCCGAGGAGATCGACGCCGTCGAATCGATGGCGGTCCACGCGGTTTCGTACCTGGTGTCCACCCGTTTGATCGCCGGGCTGATCGCGATCGTGCCCCTCTACGCGCTGTCGGTGCTCGCGGCCTTCTTCGCCGCGAGGTTCACCACCGTCTACATCAACGGCCAGTCCGCCGGTCTGTACGACCATTACTTCAACACGTTCCTGGTCCCCAGCGACCTGCTCTGGTCGTTCCTCCAGGCGATCGTGATGGCGGTCGCGGTGATGCTGGTGCACACCTACTACGGCTACAACGCCTCCGGTGGTCCGGTCGGGGTGGGCATCGCCGTGGGCCAGGCGGTGCGCACATCCCTGATCGTCGTCGTGACGATCGTCCTGTTGATCTCACTCGCCGTCTACGGCGCGTCCGGCAACTTCAACCTCTCCGGGTAAGGCGGGAACACGATGGCCGACGGTGACGCCAAGCGCAGCCAGGTGAGGATCGCTGCGGCGATCCTCGCTGTGCTGGTGCTGATCGCCGTCGTGTTCACCTACCTGTCCTACACGGCGGCGTTCACCCCGACCGACAGGGTCACGGTGCTGTCGCCGCGGGCCGGTCTGGGGATGGACGTCGACGCGAAGGTCAAGTACCGCGGGATCCAGGTCGGCAAGGTGGAGTCGATCGAGTACGCCGGCGACGCAGCGAAACTCACCCTGGCCATCAACCGCGGCGACATGCGCTACATCCCGGCCGATGCTCCGGTACGCATCGCCGGTACCACGATCTTCGGCGCCAAGGCGGTCGAGTTCCTTCCTCCGGAAGACCCGGACGGCCAGTCGCTGAGAGCCGGCGCCGAGGTCAAGGCCGACAGTGTGCAGCTAGAGGTCAACACGCTGTTCCAGACGCTGACCGACCTGTTGGACAAGATCGACCCGATCAACCTCAACGCCGCGCTGTCGGCTCTCGGTGAGGGCCTGCGTGGCAACGGCGACGACCTCGGCGCACTGTTGTCGGGCCTGAACTCCTACCTGGGCCAGCTGAACCCGAAGCTGCCTGCGCTGCAAGAGGATCTGCGTCGCACCGCTGTGGTCACCGACATCTACGGCGACGCCGGCCCGGACCTGGTCCGGGTGCTGGAGAACGCGCCCGCGATCAGCCAGACCATCGTCGACGAGCAGGACAACCTCAACGCCGCACTGCTGGCCGCCACCGGGCTGGCCAACAACGGCACCGCCACCTTCGAGTCGGCGGCCGACGACTACATCGCCGCGATACAGCGGCTGCGCGCACCGCTGAAGGTCGCCGCCGAGTACTCTCCGGTGTTCGGCTGCACCCTCAAAGGCACCGCCAACGCGGTCGACCGCTTCGCCCCGATCATCGGCGGGATCCGTCCCGGCCTGTTCGTGTCGTCGAACTTCCTGCCGGGCTCGCCCGCCTACACCTATCCCGAGAGCCTGCCGATCGTGAACGCGTCTGGCGGCCCGAACTGCCGTGGCCTGCCGGAGGTTCCGAGCAAGCAGTTCGGCGGGTCGTGGTACCACACGCCCTTCCTGGTCACCGACAACGCATATGTTCCCTACCAGCCGAACACCGAGTTGCAGTTCGACGCGCCCTCGACGCTGCAGTTCCTGTTCAACGGCGCCTACGCGGAAAGGGACGACTTCTAGTGAGGCGTGACAGAACCCTCATCAGCGTCAGCGTCTTCACCGTCGCGATGCTGCTGGTCGCCGCGATACTCGTGGTGGTCTTCGGCGAGTTCCGATTCGCCTCCGAGGACAAGTACCACGCGACCTTCGACGACGCGTCTCGGCTCACGGCCGGGCAGGATGTGCGCATCGCCGGTGTCCCGGTCGGTACCGTCGAAGACGTCACGCTCAATCCCGACAACACCGTCGACGTCGCGTTCAGCGTCAACGATCGCTACCAGCTCTACACCTCGACCAAGGCCGTGGTGCGCTACGAGAACCTGGTCGGCGATCGCTACCTCGAGATCACCTCGGGCCCCGGGGATCTCGTCAAGCTGCCCAAGGGCGGCACCATTGTCAACACTCAACCCGCGCTGGATCTGGACGCGCTGCTGGGTGGGCTCAAGCCGGTGCTCAAGGGTCTTGACGGTGCCAAGGTCAACGAGATCAGCAGCGCGGTCATCGAACTGCTCCAGGGTGAGGGTGGGGCCCTGTCGGCGATGCTGGCGAACACCAGCGCGTTCACCCAGACGCTGGCCGCCCGCGATCAGCTCATCGGCGATGTGATCACCAACCTGAACACGGTGCTGGGCACCGTGGACGAGAAGGGTGAACAGTTCAACGCCAGTGTCGACCAGCTGCAGAAGCTGATCACCGGGCTGGCCGAGGGCCGTGATCCGATCGCCGGAGCCATCGGCCCGCTGGCGTCGGCCGAGAATGATCTGACCGACATGCTGGAGCAGTCCCGCAGGCCGGTGCAGGGCGTGATCGAGAACGTCCGGCCGTTCGCACAGCGCTTCGACGAGCGCAAGGCGGACGTGAACAAGGTCATCGAGCCGCTGGCGGAGAACTATCTGAGGCTCAACGCGCTCGGCGCTTACGGCTCGTTCTTCAACATCTTCTACTGCTCGACGCGGGGGAAGATCAACGGCCCGGCGGGCAGCGACATCCTGATCCCGTTCGGCGGTCCGCCGGATCCGAGTAAGGGGAGGTGTGCCGAAGTTGAGTAGTCCGGAGGGTTCGAACCCCTTGCGCACCGGGATCTTCGGGATCGTCCTGGTGGCGTGCCTGGTGCTGGTGTCGTTCGGGTACTCGAGCCTGCCGTTCTTCCCGCAGGGCAAGCCGTATGAGGCGTACTTCGCCGACGCCGGCGGCATCACGCCGGGCAACGACGTGAACGTCTCGGGCCTCGCGGTCGGCAAGGTGACCGCGGTCGAATTGGCCGGTGACGCCGCCAAGATCACCTTCACCGTCGACCGGGCCGTGAAGGTGGGCGACCAGTCGCTGGTCGCAATCAAGACCGATACCGTGCTCGGTGAGAAGTCGCTGGCCATCACGCCCAAGGGCGGGGGCGAGTCCACGGTGATCCCGTTGGGGCGCACCACGACTCCGTACACCCTCAACACCGCGCTGCAGGATCTCGGGCAGAACATCTCGGCGCTCGACAAGCCGAAGTTCGAGATGGCGCTGCAGACGTTGACCGATTCTCTGCGCGAGGCCACCCCTCAACTGCGCAGCGCGCTCGACGGAGTCGCGAACCTGTCCCGCAGCCTGAACGCCCGCGACGAGGCGCTCGATCAGCTTCTCGCCCACGCTAAGAACGTGTCGGACACATTGGCGCAACGCTCCGGTCAGGTCAATCAGCTGATCACCGATGGCAACCTGTTGTTCGCCGCGCTCGACGAGCGGCGCCAGGCGTTGAGCAACCTGATCGCGGGCATCGACGATGTCTCGGAACAGCTCTCCGGGTTCGTCGCCGACAACCGGCGCGAGTTCAAGCCGGCGCTGGAGAAGCTGAACCTGGTGCTGGACAATCTACTTGAGCGCCGCGAGCACATCAGCGAGGCACTCAGGCGGCTTCCGCCCTACGCCACCGCGCTCGGCGAGGTGGTCGGCTCTGGGCCCGGTTTCCAGATCAACCTGTACGGTCTGCCGCCCGCCCCGATCGCCGAGGTGCTCCTCGACACCTACTTCCAACCGGGCAAGCTGCCCGACAGCCTGTCCGACATGCTCCGCGGCTACATCTCGGAGCGGATGATCATCAGGCCGAAGTCGCCATGACGCAAGGGAACTCAGTGCGGCGGAGCCGCTGGATACGAACCGTCCTGGTGTGCGTGCTGGTCCTCACGCTCATTGTCGGCGCCTACCTGGTGTGGCCCAGCCGTGCCGGGCAGAAGATCACGGCGTACTTCACGTCGGCGGTCGGCCTGTACCCCGGTGACGACGTCCGGGTGGTCGGTGTGCCGGTCGGCAAGATCGACTCGATCGAGCCGCGTGCCGGCGACGTGAAGATCACCATGACCGTCGACGGCGACGTCAAGATCCCCGCCGACGCCAAGGCCCTGGTCATCGCGCCGAACCTGGTGTCTGCCAGATTCATTCAGCTGGCACCCGCCTACACGGGCGGGGCCGAACTGGGCGACGGCGCCGAGATCGGTCTGGACCGCACCGCCGTGCCCGTGGAGTGGGACGAGGTCAAGGAGCAGCTGACCCAGCTGAGCGCTCAGCTGGGCCCGCAACAGGGTTCGTTGCAGGGCCCGCTCACCTCTTTCGTCAACCAGGCCGCCGACACCTTCGACGGCAACGGGGACACGTTCCGCCGTGCGCTGCGTGAGCTGTCCCAGACCGCGGGGCGGTTGGGCGATTCCCGCACCGATCTGTTCGGCACGATCCGAAACCTGCAGATCTTGGTCGATGCGCTGTCGAACAGCAACGAACAGATCGTGCAGTTCACCAACCACGTCGCGTCGGTGTCGCAGGTGCTGGCCGATGCCACCACGGATCTCGACGTCACGTTGGGCACCCTCAACCAGGCGCTCAGCGACGTGCGCGGCTTCCTCGGGGAGAGCAACGAGGCGCTGATCGGTCAGGTCAACCGGCTGACCGACTTCACCAACATCCTCACCGAGCACAGCGACGACATCGAACAGATCCTGCATGTCACACCGAACGGCCTGAGCAACTTCTACAACATCTACAACCCGGCGCAGGGCACCGTCGGCGGTCTGCTGACGCTGCCGAACTTCGGCAACCCGGTGCAATTCATCTGCGGCGGCACGTTCGACGCGGCCGCCACCCCGGACAACTACAAGCGGGCCGAGATCTGCCGCCAGCGGATGGGCCCGGTGTTCAAGCGCATCACGATGAACTACCCGCCGCTGTTGTTCCACCCGATCAACAGCATCACCGCCTACAAGGGGCAGATCATCTACGACACCCCTCAGACCGAGGCCAAGGCCGAGACCCCGGTGCCGTACCTGCAGTGGCAGAACGCCCCCGGCGTCACGCCGCCGCAGGTCGCCCCGGACGCCGACCTGAGCTCGCTGCTGGTCCCGGCCGAGGGCCCGGAGTCGTCGACCTCGCACGCCGGTGGACCCGAGACCGGACCGTCGACCGCCGGACCTGCCGCACCCGCGGAGGCGGGCCGATGATCCGTCGCGCATTGGGTCTCTCGTCGGTCACGCTGCTGTTGGCCGGCTGCCAATTCGGTGGCCTGAACTCGCTGAACATGCCCGGCACCGCCGGTCACGGCGAGGGCTCGTACACGATCACCGTGGAATTGCCCGATGTTTCGACGCTGCCGCAGAACTCGCCGGTGATGGTCGACGACGTGACCGTCGGCAGCGTGTCGGGGGTGGACGCCGTGCAGCGCCCCGACGGCACGTTCTACGCGAAGGTCCAGTTGTCCCTAGACGGCAACGTCAGGCTGCCGGCCAACGCCACCGCGAAGGTCGCGCAGACCTCGCTGCTCGGTTCGCAGCACATCGAGCTGGCGGCGCCGGCGGACGGCACCGGCATCCTGGCCGACGGCGGCGAGATACCGATGGACCGCACCGGTAACTATCCGACCACCGAGGAGGTGCTGTCGTCGCTCGGCGTGGTCGTGAACAAGGGCAATCTCGGTGCGCTGCAGGACATCACCGATGAGGCCTACACCGCCGTCGCGGACCGGTCCGGCACATTCGCGGGTCTGCTGCCCAGGCTTGCGGAACTGACCGCGTCGTTGGATCGACAGACCGGTGACATCATCGCTGCGGCCGAGGGCCTGGACCGGTTCGCCGCAATCCTGGCTCGCAGCAAGGACGGTCTGGGCCGCACGCTGGACACGCTGCCCGAGGCGCTGGCGGTGCTCAATGACAACCGCGCACAGATCGTCGAGGCGTTCACCGCGCTGCGCAGCTTCGCCACCGTGGCCTCCCGGGTGCTTCAGGAGACCAAGGACGATTTCGCCGCGGACTTCAAGGACCTGTTCCCGGTCATCAAGTCGCTCAACGACAACGTCGACTACCTGATCAAGGACCTTGAGTTCCTGCCGACGTTCCCGTTCCACTACAAGTACCTGCGCAACGCGGTGCGCGGTGACTACCTGAACGTGTACGTCACGTTCGACCTGACCCTGCGCCGCGTCGGTGAATCGGTCTTCACCACCTCGTTGGGTCTGGACCCGAACATGAAGCGGATGAGCGAGGTCGTCAACCCGCCCGACTTCCTCACCGGTGCGATGGCCAACCTGTCCGGCCAGGCAGCTGATCCGTTCAAGATCCCCCCTGGCACGGCCACGCAACACGAGGGGGCGCCGTAATGCTGGATCGCCTGACCCGTCTCCAACTGACGATCTTCGCGATCGTCACCGTGCTCAGCGTCGGTGCGGTGGCGCTGTTCTATCTGCACGTGCCCGCGGCCGTCGGAATCGGCGCCTACAACGTCACCGCCAACTTCGTCGCCGGCGGCGGGATCTACGAGAACGCCAACGTGACCTACCGCGGCGTCACCGTCGGCCACGTCAAGTCGGTCGGCCTGTCCGACCGCGGTGTCGTCGCACACATGCAGTTGAACAGTGGCACACCGGTTCCGGAGAACGTGACGGCGACCGTCAAAAGCGTCTCGGCGATCGGCGAGCAGTACATCGACCTGGTGCCGCCCGAGCACGCGTCCGAGGCGACGCTGCGTGAAGGCTCGGACATCGGCATGGACCGCACCGCGATCGGGCAGGACATCGCCGGGCTGCTGTCGGAGGCCGACGCACTCGTGCGCAGCGTCAGCAACAGTCGCCTGCAGGACCTGCTGCGGGAGGCGTTCAAGGCGTTCAACGGTTCCGGCCCCGAACTGGCCCGGTTGATCCAATCGTCCCGCCTGCTGGTCGACGAGGCCAATGCGAACTTCCCGCAGACCGCGCAGTTGATCGACCAGGCCGGACCGTTCCTGGACGCGCAGATCCGCGGCGGCGACGACATCAGGTCGCTGGCGGAGTCGCTGGGCCGGTTGACCACCGAGGTGGCGGGCGCCGACCCGCAGCTGCGCACCACGTTGCAGACCGTGCCCGGCACCGCCGCCGTCGCGAACGAGACGTTCGACGGCATCCGGCCGTCGTTCCCGATGCTCGCCGCCAACCTGGCCAACTTCGGCCGGATCGGGGTGATCTACAACAAGTCGCTCGAGCATGCGCTGGTGGTGTTCCCGGCACTGCTCGCCGCGCTGAACACCGTCGCCGGCGGCGTGCCCGCCGACGAGGGCGGCAAGCTGGACTTCAAGATCCATCTCCAGGATCCGCCGCCGTGCGCCACTGGGTTCATCCCGGCCACGCAGATCAGGTCCCCGGCCGACACCACGCTGCGCGACCTTCCCACCGATCTGTACTGCAAGGTGCCGCAGAACGATCCGAGCGTGGTGCGCGGTGCACGTAACTACCCGTGCCAGGAGTTCCCCGGCAAGCGCGCGCCCACCGTGCAACTCTGCCGCGACCCGCGCGGGTACGTGCCGATCGGCAACAACCCGTGGCGCGGACCGCCGGTCCCGGTCGGCACGCCGATCCAGGACGGCCGTAACATTCTGCCGCCCAACAAGTTCCCGATGATCCCGCCGCAGGTCGATCCCGATCCGGGTCCACCTGCGGTGCAGCTGCCCCCGGGGGTGGCGCCCGGTCCCGGACCGGCGCCGCACGCGCCGTTCCCCCTACCGGTCCCGCCGAACGAGCAGGGCCCCCAGCCGGCCCCGTGGCCGTACTTCGCCCCGCCGGACCAGGTGGTGCCGCCGTACGGGCGCCCGCCGCTGGCGCCGCCCGCGCCGGCACCGGCCCCCGCCGCGCCCGCACCGGCCCCCGCCGCGCCCAGCGCGCCACTGCCCGCCGAGGCCCCCCTGGCGAGTGGGACCTCGACGGCGACCTACGATCGGAACGGCAAGTTCGTCGACCCGGCAGGTGGCGTCGGCGTGTACGCGCCCGGTTCGGACAAGCTGGCGCCGGCAGAGAACTGGGTCGATCTGATGTTGGCGCCGAAGCAGGTGTAGGTAGTGCAAGAGTCTGTTCCCACCCCGCAGCGGGTGCGCCGCCGGGCGTCGCGCGCCGCGGGTCCCGCCAAGGCCGAGGCCACGCCCTCGCCCGCCGGGCTGAGCGTCGAAGTGTCCGCGCCGGTGCGCTCCGCGCGGCCCGTCGGCCCTCCACCGCGGCGGCGGCCACACCGGCAGATGGTGGCGATCCTGTCGATCGCGATCACGGCGGTCGCGGTGGGCGCACTGGTCGCCGCGGTCGTGATGATGGTCGGCCAGCAGAGCGCCATCGAGGCCAAGCAAGACCGTGAGCGCCGGTTCGTCGACACCGCGGCGCAGTCGGTAGTCAACATGTTCAGCTACACCCAGAACACGATCGACGAGAGCGTGGACCGGTTCGTCGACGGAACCAGCGGCCCGTTGCGCGCGATGATGACGCAGGAGGGCAACGTCGAGAACCTCAAGTTGCTGTTCCGCGACACCAACGCCAGTTCCGAGGCGGTGGTCAACGGTGCGGCGCTCGAGGAGATCGACGAGATCGCCCAGAACGCGAAAGTGATGGTGTCGGTGCGCGTTACGGTGACCGATCTGGACGGGAACAACGCACCGTCCGAGCCGTACCGGATGCGCGTCATCGTCCATGAGGACGACAACGGGCACATGACGGCCTACGACCTCAAATACCCCGACGGGGGCAACTGATGCGAGACTGGCCCGCCAGGCTTCTCGGGGCGCTCGCGGTGCTTCTGGCCACCGGTTTCGTCGCGCTGTCCGCTGTCGGCGGCTGGCTGTACTGGAATCGGGTGGAGCTCAACGGCGAAGAACAGGCTCGTGCCGAGTTGCCCTCGCTGGCGCAAGAGCAGATTCCGCTGGTGTTCGGCTTCGACTACCAGACCGTGGAGCGCAGTTTCGCCGAGGTGTATCCGATGCTGACCCCGGAATATCGCCAGGAGTTCCAGGACCGCGTCACCAACGAGATCATCCCGCAGGCACGCGACCGTGAGCTCGTCAGCCAGGCCCACACGGTCGGAGCGGGAATCCTTGACGCAGCGCGCACCTCGGCATCGGTGATGGTCTACATGAACCGCACGGTGACCGACAAAGGCAAGGAGTCCGTCTACGACGGCAGCCGTCTGCGGGTCGACTACAAGAAGGTCGACGGCAAGTGGCTGATCGCCTACATCACCCCGATCTGAACCGCCCCTACGTTCAGGCCGGCGCCGACACCTGACCACCGGTCTCGACCCTGGCCGCCCCTGATCACCGTTTCGATGCCATTGGTATCGTAATGTCATGGCGGGCGACGAGGAGATCTCCATGCAGATCGCGGTCACCGGGGGCATCGGCTGTCTCGGCGCGCACACCGTTCGGGCGCTCCTGCAGGCGCGGCACCGGGTCCGACTCCTGGTCCTCCCGCAGGAACAGGACGCTGCGGTGCTCCGTAGCCTCCGGGATCTGGGCGAGGTCTCCGTCGTCGTCGGCGACATCCGCGACGAGTCCACCGTTACCGCGCTGTTGACCGTGCCGACGCGGTGGTCCACGCCGCCGGTGTGGTCGGGACCGACGAACGTCGCGCACAGCTGATGTGGGACATCAACGCCTACGCGACCGAACGAGTCCTGACCCGGGCCGTCGACCTCGGGTTGGATCCCGTCGTGTCGGTGAGCAGTTACAGTGCACTGTTCCCACCGCCGGACGGCGTCATCTCGGCTGACTCGCCGACTTCCGATGGGCGCAGCACCTACGCCAAGACCATAGGTTATGCCGACCGGGTGGCGCGCCGCCTGCAGGAGGCGGGCGCACCGGTCGTGGTGACCTACCCGTCCAGCGTGGTCGGCGCCGCGTTCCACACCGCCGCGGGAGTCACCGAGCGCGGATGGGCGCCCATCGTGCGGTCCCGGGTGGCGCCGAGGGTGCGCGCGGGCATGCAGATGATCGACGTCCGGGACGTGGCCGATGTGCACACCGCGCTGATGCGGCCCGGCCGCGGCCCGCGCCGCTACGTCTGCGGCGGTGTGATGCTGACTTTCGACGAGATGATCGACGCACTGGAGGCCGGGTTGGGGCGGCCGGTCCGCCGAGTTCCCTTGCCGCCCGGGGTGCTGCTGGCGCTCGGCCGGCTCTCCGACGCCGTCGGTCGCTACGTCCCGCTGGGTGACGGCCTGAGCTACGAGGCCGCATTGCTTCTCACCTCGGCCACACCGACCGACGACCGCGCCACCACCGACGATCTCGGCCTGCGCTGGCGCTCGCCCAGGCAGGCCATCATCGAATCCTTCTCCGCCTCAGCGGTTGCCGACAGCATCGCTCAGCAGTTGGGCGATCCTGCGCCGTAGCGCGTCGGAGTCGTCGTCGGTGGCGACCGTGGTCAGCAAGAGCGCCGAACCGGCCGCCATCACCAGCGCCGCGCGGGCATCAAGCTCGGCGCGTCGGCGCTGGGCGGGGGTGCGTGTCGGGACGTGCTCGGTGTACAGCGCCACCGCCGGACCGCTGAAGCTCTTCCACAGCCTGTCGCGCAGTTCGTCGTTTTCGGCCAGCGCCAGCAGCAGGCCCGGCACCGCGGCACGCACGTCGCTGCGGGCGAACAACTCGTGGCTGCCGCGCACCACCCACTGGATCCACCCGTCCAGGTCCGTCCCGGAAAACGGTGACATGTCCGGGGTTTCGCCGAGAACGGCCTGCAGCACGAGCTCGGCCTTCGAGTTCCACCGGCGGTTCAGGCTCGACCGGCCGACTCCGGCGCGCGCCGCGACCAGGCGCACGCTCAGTTCGTCCCAGCCGACCTCCGCCAGCAGCTCGCGGGTGGCCGCAAACACCCGGTCGTCGATCGACGAGTCGCGGGGGCGCCCGGTGGGCCTGCCGTCACTCACGCCGGTCGGCTTCGACCGCGGTACCGCCGCAGGTACCGTACGACCCGGCGCAACGGATACGGACGCGGCCAGTCATCGCCACGGAAAAGTGCATCAGTGCCCCCGTCAACGAAAACCACGCTGCCACAGGAGAAATCGGCGGCATCGGAGAGCATGAAACACATCCAGCGGGCCAGCAGTCCGGGCTCGCCGTAGCCGCCCACGGGCACCGGGAAGCGTTCGACGAGCTTGCCCTGACGCTTGTCGGCGAGCTGCTCCTGTAGCAGCGGGGTCAGGACCGCGCCGGGGGCGAGGACGTTGAGCCGGATGCCGGCGCCGGCCCACTCGGGCAGCACGGCGGTACGCCGGGCCCAGCGGGTGACCGCGATCTTGGAGGCCGCGTAGACCATGGCGGGCCGGCCGGGACCGTAGAGTCGGGTGGACCGTACGGCGCCGTCGACGTCTCCGGCCAGCAGTGCGCGCACCGCGCGTCCGGGTACCCCCGGCGTAGTGGTGGTCGAATTGCTGCCCACGACAACGACCTTCGCGTGCTGCGCGACGGCAAGTGCGGGGCGCCAGCGTTGCAGGAGATCGACGACGCCGAGGTGGTTCACCGTGGCGATCAGCCGGAGACGGTCTGCGCCCTTGCCAGGGCCCAGGCCAGCCGCCATCAGGGCTCCGTCGAGGCGACCGGCGCACGCGGTCAGCACCTGCTCTGCGGCGTGGGCCCGGCCATCGACGCTCGACAGGTCGGCCACAACGTCGGCGTCCTTGATGTCGACGGTGATCACGGTGTGGCCGTCGGCCCGGAGCTGGGCCACCGCGGCGGCGCCCATTCCCGATGCCGAACCGGTGACTGCGTAGGTCGCCATCGATGTGCCTTTCGCCGCGCGGCGGAATCCGATTCCACTGGTATCGGAATGCTAGCGGAGCTCGACGTCACTCCTGGCCGGACGGTTCCTTGGATGCGAGGGCGTCGAGGAACGCCCGGGCCCAGCGGTCGACGTCGTGGGCGAGGACCTGCCGGCGTAGCGCCCGCATTCGGCGCCTGCCCTCCTCGGGGGCCTGGTTCAGCGCCGCCTCGATGGCGTCCTTGACCCCTTCGAGGTGGTGCGGGTTGGTCAGGTAGGCCTGACGCAGTTCGGCTGCGGCGCCGGTGAATTCGCTGAGCACCAGCGCACCGCCGAGGTCGCTGCGGCAGGCGACGTACTCCTTGGCCACCAGGTTCATCCCGTCGCGCAGTGGCGTGACCAGCATGACGTCGGCGGCGACGAAGAACGCGACGAGGTCCTCGCGGGGGATCGGGCGGTGCAGGTAGTGCAGGACGGGGTGGCCGACCTCGCCGAACTCCCCGTTGACATGGCCGACCTGGCGTTCGATCTCCTCGCGCATCGCGATGTAGCTCTCCACGCGCTCCCGGCTCGGCGTGGCGAGCTGCACCAGCACGGTGTCCTCGGGGTTGATGCGGCCTTCTTCGAGCAATTCGGAGAACGCCCTCAGCCGCACGTCGATGCCCTTGGTGTAATCCAGCCGGTCCACCCCGAGCAGGATCTTGCGCGGGTTGCCCAATTCGGCGCGGATCTCGCGGGCGCGCTGCCGGATGGTCCGGCTTCTGGCCTGCTGGTCGAGGTCGGCGGAGTCGATCGAGATGGGGAACGCGCCGACCTTGACCGTGCGGAACCCGAAATGCACCTCGCCGAACCGCGAACGCACGCCGACGGTGGCGCGGGAGGTGGTCGCGCCGACCAGCCGACGGGCCAGGATCAGGAAGTTCTGTGCGCCGCCCGGAAGGTGGAAGCCCACCAGGTCGGCACCCAGCAAGCCCTCGGTGATCTCGGTGCGCCACGGCATCTGCAGGAACAGCTCCACCGGCGGGAACGGGATGTGCAGGAAGAAGCCGATGGTCAGATCCGGGCGCAGCATCCGCAGCATCTTGGGGACCAGCTGCAGCTGGTAGTCCTGCACCCAGACCGTGGCGTTCGGTGCCGCGGCGCGCGCCGCGGCCTCGGCGAACCGCCGGTTGACCTCGACATAGCGGTCCCACCACTGCCGGTGGTAGATCGGCTTGACGATGACGTCGTGGTAGAGCGGCCACAGCGTGGCGTTGGAGAAACCCTCGTAGTATTCGGCGACGTCCTCGGCGCTGAGCCGGACCGGGACCAGCGTCATCCCGTCCTGCTCGATCGGCTCGGTGGACGCGTCGGGGTCATCAGCGTCCTCGGGGACACCCGGCCAGCCGATCCAGGCTCCGTGCCTGCGCCGCAGCAGTGGTTCCAGTGCGGTTACCAGCCCCCCGGGGCTGCGCTTCCACTCGACGGTGCCGTCGGGTTTCCGCACCATGTCGATCGGCAGCCGATTGGCCACCACGACGAAGTCGGCACCTCCGGAGCGGGCCTCGGCACCGCTCTCGGACGTCATTAGGCGTCGAGCTTCGCCGGTCCGATACCCAGCATCGACAGGAAGACGCGGCACTCGTCGGCGTCGGTGGCGTAGGCGGCCACGACGCGACGCGCCTGGCGCTCGGTGCTGTCAGCGATAGGCTCGACGTCGCCGATCTCGGCGGGATCAGATTTCGCAGGCATGGATCAACTCTAGCCAACTACCGGGACTGTTCCGGGGTGCTGTACTCGGACGTGACACTTCCGCCGTAATGTGTATCGCGTGGCGAACCCTGAGCAGGTGACATACGAGACCCTCGACGAGGGTCGCATCGCGCGGATCTGGCTGAACCGCCCCGAGGCGCAGAACGCACAGTCCCGCACGCTGCTGGTGCAACTGGACGAGGCGTTCGGGCGGGCCGAGGCCGACGACAACGTCCGGGTGGTCATCCTGGCCGCGCGGGGCAAGAACTTCTCGGCCGGGCACGACCTGGGCTCGGAGGAGGCGCTGGCCGAGCGGGCCCCCGGCCCGGACCAGCACCCGACGTTCACCTGCAACGGCGCCACCCGCGACGCCGTGATCGAGCGGACGTACCTGCAGGAGTGGCACTACTTCTTCAACAACACCAGCCGCTGGCGCGACCTGCGCAAGATCACCATCGCGCAGGTGCAGGGAAACGCGATTTCGGCGGCGCTGATGCTGATCTGGGCGTGCGATTTGATCGTCGCGTCCGACGACGCCAAGTTCAGCGACGTGGTCGCCGTGCGGATGGGGATGCCGGGCGTGGAGTACTACGCCCACCCGTGGGAGTTCGGCCCGCGCAAAGCCAAGGAGCTGCTGCTCACCGGCGATGCGATCGACGCCGACGAGGCACACCGGCTCGGCATGGTGTCGAAGGTGTTCCCGCGCGCCGAGCTCGAGGACAAGACGCTGGAGTTCGCGCGGCGGATCGCCGAGCGGCCTACGATGGCCGCGCTGTTGGTCAAGGATTCGGTCAATGCGGCCAGCGACGCGATGGGCTTCGCCGAGGCGCTGCGGCACGCGTTCCACATCCACGAACTCGGGCACGCGCACTGGGCGGCTCACAACGAGAACCGGTTCCCGGTCGGCCTGCCGCCGGATGTGCCGGACTGGCGCACCCTGGGTGCGCCAAAGCTGTCCCGCCGCGACGAGCCGTGACGTATAACTGGAACCTGTTCTAGTTAGCCTGACTACCCGTCGGAGGGACTTCCCATGTTGCTGTCGCTGTCAGAACGCACGTACCTGATCACGGGCGGTGGCAGCGGGATCGGCAAGGGCGTGGCAGCCGCCGTGGTCGCCTCCGGGGGCAACGTGATGCTGGCCGGGCGGAACGCCGACAAGCTCGCGGCCGCCGCCGAGGAGCTCAAGACGGTGGCCGCCGGCGACGGCGCGGGTGAGGTGAACTACCAGGCGGCCGACGTGACCGACGAGGACGACGCGGCGCGGCTGGTGGAGGCGGCGACCGCGTGGCGCGGCCGACTCGACGGTGTCGTGCACAGCGCAGGCGGTTCGGAGACCATCGGACCGCTCACCCAGATCGACTCCGCCGCGTGGCGGAACACCGTCGACCTGAACGTCAACGGCACCATGTACGTGCTCAAGCACAGCGCGCGGGAGATGGTGCGCGGCGGTGGGGGAGCGTTCATCGGTATCTCGTCGATCGCCTCGAGCAACACCCACCGCTGGTTCGGCGCCTACGGGCCGAGCAAGGCCGCGCTCGACCATCTGATGATGGTGGCCGCCGACGAACTGGGCCCGTCCTCGGTCCGGGTCAACGGCATCCGCCCGGGGCTGACGCGCACCGACATGGTCGCGCCGATCATGGAGTCGCCGGCCATCAGCGAGGACTACCGGGCCTGCACGCCGCTGCCCCGCGTCGGCGAGGTCGAGGACATCGCCAACCTGGCGGTGTTCCTGCTCAGCGACGCGGCCAGTTTCATCACCGGGCAGGTCATCAATGTCGACGGCGGGCACGGCTTGCGCCGGGGCCCCGACCTGTCCAGCATGCTCGAGCCGATCTTCGGCGCCGACGGGCTGCGCGGGGTCGTTTCCAGCTAGCGAGGTCAGGCACCGGGTTTTCTGCCGCCGGCCTCCCAGGCCGCCAGCGCGCCGAGCGCGGACCAGTCGAGGTCGCGGCCGCCGCCGGCGAGCAGCGTCAGGAACCGGTCGCGGATCAGGCTGGCAACCGGCAGCGGCACCTGAAGTTCTTCGCCTGCGGTCAGCACCAAGCGGATGTCCTTGAGACCGAGATGCGCGGCGAATCCGGCGGGCTCGAACTCCTCGCGCGCCAGCAGCCCGCCGTAGGTCTGGTAGGCAGGCGCGGCGAACAGCGTGGATGTCAGCAGCTCGAGGTACTGCTGCTTGTCGACGCCGGCCTTGTCCACCAACGCCATCGCCTCACCGAGCGATTCGATGACCGAGGCGATCAGAAAGTTGCCCGACAGCTTCACCAGGTTGGCGACCTTCGGGTCGTCGGACACGACGAACGAGCGCTGGCCGATCGCGTCGAACACCGGCTGCAGAGACTGCACGGCATCCGCCGAACCCGCGGCCACGACGAACAGCTTGGCCGCGGCGGCGGCCTCCGGCCTGCCGAATACCGGTGCCGACACGAACACCTGCCCGGCGTCGGCGTGCGCGGCGGTCAGCCGGTCGGCCAGGGCGACGCTGATGGTGCTGGAGGACACGTGGACCGCGCCGGCGGGAAGCGACGCGAGAATGCCGCCGTCGCCGAACGCGACTGTTTCGAGGGCGGTGTCGTCGGCCAGCATCGAGATCACGACCTCGGCGTCGCATGCGGCCGCGACCGTCGGCACCGGCGTGGCGCCACGCTCGGCGAGAGCGGCGGCCTTCTCGGGCGAGCGGTTGTAGGCGAGGACCTCGTGCCCCGCCGCCAACAGATTGGCGGCCATGGCTGAGCCCATGTTGCCTAGCCCGACGAACCCGATCCTCATGCCCAACCCCTTCGCCGAACGTGCATTCCACGCGCCAGTTTCGCGTATTGACGCGCGCTACGTGCGATCTCGGTGGGCTGGGTCGCCGGGAAACCCCGTGCTCCGGTGCGGCCGCGGAGGCGAGGCAGGGCGTCAGCTGGTGGTTTCGGCCGCGCGCTTGACCGCGTTGACGATGCCCTGATAGCCCGTGCACCGGCAGAAGTTGCCGGACAGGCCCTCACGGATCTCCTCGTCGGTGGGGCTGGGGTTGTCCCTCAGCAGCGCGGTGATGCTGGTGACGAATCCCGGGGTGCAGAAGCCGCATTGCAGTCCGTGGCACTCGCGCATCGCGGCCTGCACCGGCGAGAGTTCACCGTCCTTGCCGGCGATGCCCTCGACCGTGGTGACCTCCTGGCCGTCGACCTGCACCGCGAAGATCAGACACGACCGGACAGCCTGGCCGTCGAGCAGCACGGTGCACGCGCCGCAGGCACCGTGTTCGCAGCCCAGGTGCGTGCCCGTCAGCCCGCAGTTCTCCCGCAGGTAGTCGGCCAACGTCAGACGTGGCTCGACGGTCCCTGCGTAGCGGCGGCCGTTGACCGACACCTCGACGGGATGTTCATGCATTGAGGGCCTCCGTCGTTTCAAGAGCAGCAGTGGTTGCCTGTGACCATGCCCGCGCGGCCATCGTGGCGCCGACCTTGGTGCGGTACGCCGCGGTGCCCTGCAGGTCGGACGGAACATCGTCGAGCGCGGAGACGGCCAGCCGGCCGAACTCCTCGGCGGTGATGTCGCTGACGGGTCGTCCGACGACGGCCTGTTCGGCCGGGGTGCCGCGCTCGGGGGTGGACCCGAGCCCCAGCAGCCCGATCCCGCAGCGGGACACCGTGCCGTGATCGTCGAGCTCGACGGCCACCGTCGCGCCGGCGATCGCGAAATCGCCGTGACGCCGGGCGAATTCCTGAACGGCGAAGCCGCATCGTCGCGACCACACCGGGAAGGTCACCGCGGTCAAGATCTCGTCGGAGGCCAGCGCGGTCTCCCACAGGCCGGTGAAGAACTCGGCCGCCGCGATCCGTCGCGTCCCGCTCGCGGAGGTGGCCTCGATCTCGGCGTCCAGTGCCAGTGCGACCGCCGCGTACTCGGCCGCCGGGTCGGCGTGGGCGATGGCGCCGCCCAACGTGCCGCGGGTGCGGATCTGGAAGTGCCCGATGTGCGGGGTGGACAGGGTCAGCAGCGGAACCGATTCCGCCACTTCGTCATCCATACCGACCAGGGCGTGCGGGGTGCCGGCTCCGATCCGGACCGCGTCGCCGCGCAACTCGATGTCGCGCAGATCATCGATCCGGGAGATGTCGATCAGGTTCTCGAAGTGCGTCAGCCTCATCGCCAGCATCGGCACCAGGCTCTGTCCACCGGCGAGGATCTTCGCGTCGTCGCCGAATTCACCGAGCAGCGACACCGCGTCCGCGACCGTGTCGGGGCGGTGGTAGGCGAAGGGAGCAGCCTTCATGAGGACAGCAACCGGGCCAACAGGGTCTGTAGATCGTCGGCGAGCACGGCCGCGGCGGGTGCGGAGCGCTTGCGCCGCCCGAGCAGGAAGCCGAGCGCGCCCGCGGCCGCGGCCGCGGCGATCACCGGGGCGAACCGCTTGGCCATCGGCACCGCGACGACCTTCAGCAGGTCGACGGAATCACCGGCCGGCTGGGCCGCCGCCGCGGCCGCCTCGGCGGTCGGCGCCGTCGTTGCGGTGGCCGGGGTATCGCCGAGCAGTTCGGCTTCCAGACTGCGGGCGAACTGCGCGATCAGGTTGCCGGACACGTCGGCCAGTACCCCTCGGCCGAACTGCGCGGCCTTGCCGGAGATCGCCAAGTCGGTGGTGATGCCGACATAGGTCGACTCGCCCTCGTCCTTGAGCTGTGCGGTGACGGTGGCCGCCGCGGTCCCGCTGCCGCGGGTCTCCTTGCCCTCTGCGCGCAGCACGATCCGCCGTGCCGAAGCGTCCTTCTCCTGATAGGACGCGATGCCTTTGTAGGACACGGTGATCGGACCCACCTTGACCTTCACGGCGCCGTGGAAGGTGTCACCGTCGACGGACAGCAGTGTGGCGCCGGGAAGGCAGGGGGCGACGCGCTCGACGTCGGTGAAGACGTCCCAGACCTCGGTGGGCGGGACCGCCACCCGGAATTCGTTGTTCAGTTCCACCGTCAGTGGTCCTTTCCTGCTAGTCCTGCGCGCTCGATGAGCTCGACGATCGTGGCCGGTGTTGCGGGTAACTGGGTCAGGGTGACACCGAGCGGGGCCAGCGCGTCGTTGATCGCGTTGATGACCGCCGGCGGTGAGCCGATCGCCCCGCCCTCACCGGCACCCTTGTATCCGCCCACTCCGGGTCCGGGGATCTCGACGTGGCCGAATTCGATCGGCGGCACCTCGGTAGCCGTGGGTAGCAGGTAGTCGACGAATGTCGACGCGATCGGATTGCCGGCTTCGTCGTAGGCGAGCTTCTCCAGCAGCGCCCCGCCGATGCCCTGCACAGTGCCGCCGGCGACCTGGCCTTCGACCACGTTCGGGTTGATCATCGGGCCGACGTCCTCGCTGACGATGTAGCGGGTCAGTGTGACCTGACCGGTCTCGATGTCCACCTCGCAGGTGCACACGTGAGTCGCGTTGGCCCAGTGGATCATCGCCTGTGAGTTGAACCGTGCGGTGGCCTCCAGGGTCGGCGGGACACCGCCGAGCTGGGCGGGGTCGTAATAGGAGCGGTAGGCGATGTCGGCGAAGCTGACGCCCTTGTCGGGGTCGTTGCGCACGGTGGCCTTTGAGTTCGCGAGCACGACCTCGGACTCCTCGACTCCGAGCATCTGCGCGGCGATCGCGAGGATCTGCCCGCGCAGGATGGAGCCGGCCTCGTTGACCGCGCCCGCGGTCATCGGCCCGCTGCGGCTGCCCTGGGTGCCCGCTCCATAGGGTGTCACCGCGGTGTCACCCTGGATCGTGGCGACATCTTCGATGTTGGCGCCCAACGCATCCGCGGTCAGCTGCACCACAGTGGTCTCGATACTGTTACCTGCGGACCCGCCGTTGACGTAGACGTTGATCTTGCCGGTGGACTCCATCCGCACCGTGGCGCCCTCGGTCGCGAGGTTTCCGGTCGCCGCGCCGGTCGGCTCTATGTAGGCGGAGAACCCGAGCCCGATGTAGCGCCCCTCGGCCAGCGCCTCGGCCTGCTCCTTGCGAAAGCCCTCGTGGTCGAGGATCTTGACGGCCTGTTCGAATGTGTCTGCGGGCGCGCAGTTGTCGTAGGGCATGCCGTTGGGATTGAAGAACGGCATCTCATCGCCGCGCAGGATGTTGATCCGGCGCAACTCGACCGGATCCATTCCCATCTTGCGAGCCGCGCAGTCGAGAAGTATTTCCCGCGTGAGGGTTTCGTATTGCCAGGGGCCGCGGTAGGCGTGCAGTCCGGGCGTGTTGGAGAACACGGTCTTGTAGTTGAAGCTGGCTTTGGGCACCCGGTACGGGCCGGGGAAGAACATGCCGATCGCGGCGGTGGTCAGCACCGGATACGGCGTGGGGTAGGACCCGACGTCCTGGATGAAGTCGATGTCGGCGGCCAGGATCTTGCCGTCGTCGTCGAACGCCATCCGCACCGTGCCGTCGACGTGGCGGGATTGCCCGGCCGACATCAGGTTCTCGCGGCGGTCCTCGATCCATTTCAGTGCTGCGCCCGATTGCGCGTTCGACGTCGCGGCAGCCACCTTGCGCGCGGCGAGCAGGATGCACATGTCCTCGCGCATCGGGACGACCTTCTGCCCGAACGCACCGCCGGTGTCGCGCATGATGACCCGCACCCCCTGGGCCGGGATGCCCAGCAGCCGCGCGGCGAATGCGCGCAGCTCGTGCGGTGTCTGCGTCGACGCCCACACGGTGAGTTCGTCGGTCGCCGCGGTCCACTCCACGACCATGCCGCGGGTCTCCATCGGCACGGGTACGTACATCTGCTGGTAGATGTGCTCGGAGACGACATGGGGCGCCGAGGCGAACAACTCCTCATCCGGCGGCATGCCGCCCATCCCGCCGGCGACGTTGTCGGGATATGCCTCGTGCACCACCGGTACCCCGGCCTCGGCGCCGCCGACGGCGGTCCGGAAATCGGCCACCGCGGGCAGCGGTTCGTAGTCGACCTCGACGAGGTCGACGGCGTCCTCGGCGAGGTAGCGACTGTCGGCGACCACGAGTGCGACCGGGTCGCCGACGAACTTCGCCTCGCCCTCGGCCAACGGCGGCCGCGGGGTGTCCGGCACATCCTTGCCGGCGACCGCGTGCCAGGCCTCTTTGACGTCCGGGTTGAGATCGGCCGCGGTGAACACGGCGTGCACGCCGGGCAGGGCGAGCGCTGCGGACGCATCGATGCCCCGGATGGTCGCGCGCGCGAACGGGCTGCGCACGAAGCACGCGTGCAGCATGCCCGGGCGGTTGATGTCGTCGACGAAACGGCCGTGACCGGTGAGAAGGCGGCTGTCCTCGACGCGAGGGATGCGCTGTCCGGCGTAGCGCGGGGCGACGGCGTCGGCAGCGTTGACGGCGGTGTCGGTCACAGGGGATCACACTCCTCGGGCTGTGAAGAGTGACGTTATCGCATCCGAGAGCGACATTTCCACCACTACTGTCTCACTGCCCGCGGTGGTCGTTGTCTCACCGCATCGCGGGGCTGCGTCAGGTCTGGTGGTGGATTCGTCCCCGGGTCTCGGTCAGGGGTCGGCCCTCCCCGCCCCACCTCCTCGCGATGATCTCTGCGGCGATCGACACCGCGGTCTCCTCCGGGGTCCGGGCGCCCAGGTCGAGGCCGATCGGGCTGGCCAGCCGGGCCAGTTCCGTGTCGGTCAGGCCCGCCTCACGCAGCCTCCCGATCCGGTCGTCGTGGGTGCGACGCGATCCCATCACGCCGATGTAGCCGACCTCGGGCAGGCGCAGGGCCACCTGCAGGACGGGCACGTCGAACTTCGGGTCGTGCGTCAGCACGCAGATCGCGGTGCGGGAATCGATCTCGCCGCCTTCGGCCTGGGCGCGCAGGTAACGGTCCGGCCAGTCCACCACCACCTCTTCGGCAGCGGGGAACCGTGCCGTAGTGGCGAACACCGGCCTGGCGTCGCACACGGTCACCCGGTAGCCCAGGAAGGCCGCCTGCGTCGCAAGCGCGGACGCGAAGTCGATGGCGCCGAACACCAGCATCCTCGGACGGGGGGCGTGGCTGGAGACGAACACCTCCATGCCCGACTCCTGACGCTCACCGTCCGCGCCGTAGGTCAGCGTCGCCGAGCGGCCCGCCAGCAGCAGCCCCCGCGCGTCGTCGGCCACCGCGTCGTCGGTGCGCGCGGACCCGAGCGTTCCGTTCCGCGCATCGGGTCCCACGACCATTCGCAATCCCACGCGCAGCGGATCAGGGTGTGTGATCACCGTGGCCACCGCCACGGCGCGGTGCGCGGCAATGTCGTCAGCCACCTGATGCAGTTGCGGAAACGTCTGGCGCGACACCGGTTCGGTGAAGATGTCGATGATCCCGCCGCAGGTCAGGCCGATGGAGAACGCGTCATCGTCGCTGATGCCGTACCGCTGAAGCTGCGGCGTCCCGCTGGCGACGACCTCGTTGGCGGTGTCGTACACGGCGGCCTCGACGCAACCCCCCGACACCGATCCGGCCACCGATCCGTCGGGGGAGACGACCATTGCCGCGCCGGGCGGACGGGGCGCCGACCGGATGGTGCGCACCACCGTGGCCAGACCGGCCGTCCCGCCGGACCGCCAGATCGTCAGCAACTCGTCGAGGACGTCGCGCACGAGCGAAGTGTATGCCTACCCTTGCGGGATGAGCGTTGTCGCACTGCGCTGCTTGATCATTGGCGCCCTCGCCGCGGTGGCCGCGGTCGGACCGTCCGCCACCGGTGCGGCGTCGCCGGTGCCGCCGGTGTCGGACTCCGCCGGTGCGGCCGGCCTCGTCGACGTGCGCAGCGTCGTCCCCGATGCGGTGATCGACCTGCGGTACGCGACCACGGACAACTTCGTCGGTATCCAGCTGTATCCGGTCGGCGCCCGCTGTATGGTGCACGAATCGCTGGCGCCCGGCCTTGCGGTCGCGGCGGATCTGCTGCGTGCGGGCGGGGAGCGGCTCGTTTTCTGGGACTGCTACCGGCCGCACGCCGTACAGGTCCGGATGTTCGAGGCCGTGCCGGATCCGTCATGGGTGGCGCGGCCCGGTCCGTTCGCGCGCAGCCACGTCGCGGGCCGTTCGGTGGATGTGACGCTGGCCGGTGCCGACGGGCTGGTGGACATGGGCACGGGGTTCGACGACTTTTCGCCGCGCAGTTTGGCCTACGCGGCCGACGGCGTGAGCGCGGCCGCGCAGGCCAACCGGGCCCGGTTGCGTGACGCGATGGTGGCCGGCGGATTCACCGTCTACGCCGGGGAGTGGTGGCATTTCGACGGGCCGGGGGCGGCCGTTGAACGGCCGATCCTCGATGTCCCGCTGGTCTGACCGCGCCCAGGATTCCGCCGAAATCGCATTCCACGCGGCCCTTTTCGTGTGTAGGCCGCGTGGAATGCGATTTCGGCCGGGGGAGTGGCAGTTCAGAGCTTGGTCAGGTCGGTCTTCATCAGCATGACGTTGTACTCCGACCACAGCGACAGGTTCCAGTACAGGTCTGATCCGGTGCCCAGGGTCGACGGCGACCACGGATGCAACATCGGCGCGTAGATGCCACCGCTCTGCTGACCCATCAACACCGTCGCGTCCGACCAGGTGCCCTCGGGGGTGTCCGAGGTTCGCATGACGATGTTGTTGAACTGATCACCGTAGAGCACGACGTACTTCTGCAGATACTCGTTGTACTGCACCGACATTTCGCTGACGGTGTAACCGGGCTTGGTCGACCCGCAGGCGCCGCCGGTTTTGCCGATCACCGCCGATGCGGAGGACGGGCTGCCCTTGACCCACTTGGCCGCCGAGCCGCCGAACCAGCCGGTGGATGCGGCCTTGTAGTACTCGTACTTCGACACGTTGAGGATGTCGTCGGGGGCGACGCGGGCGACATACGCCGCGCCCTGCCGGCCGTTGGGGGTGCCGTAGACGTACACGTAGCCGTCGTCGCCCTTGACGAACGCCGATTGCTGGAAGTTGCGGTTACCGCTCAAAAACGAGTTATAGCGCACACTTTCAGGCGCGACCTTGAAATTCTCGCCGTTGTCGGTCGAGTACGCGATCGCCGAGTAGTTGGTGGTCCAGCGGCCGGCCTGGCCCCACTTCGACACCGACATGAAGCTGACGTACTGGATGGTGCCGAACGGCGTGTCCTTGGTGACCTCTGTGGGCAGTGAGACACCGGCGGTCGGGATCAGCGTCACCGAATTCGGCAGCCACGAAGGCCGATTGATGATCGGCCGGGCCTCTGTCGGACCGGACAGCGGAGCGCCGCCGAACATGTTGCCGTTCTTCCATTCGCCGTCCGGAATGGTCAAGCCGTCGGACAGGTCGGTGTCGGAACTGCGGAACAGCGTGTTGTAGATCCACCGACCGGTCATGCCCTGTGCGCCGAAGGTGTCTCCGACCGCGATCAGGAGCTGATGTTCGTTGATGTCGGGTGTGGACGGATCGTCGACCATGCCGTTGTCCCACATGACGCCGACGTCGGTGCCGTGGACGGCGAACCGCTTCAACGTGTTGGCCAGCGTCGGGTCGCCGAGATAGACGTTCTTGCCGGTGACCCAGCTGATGAACCGTGTCGACGGGCTCACCTGCGGGTTCAGCCACGGTGAGTAGGACGGGATCAGCGCTGCGGTGCTCACGTCGTCGGTCAGGGCCAGACTGGTCGGCGTCACCACGGTGGTGCGCGGGGCGTTGCTGGTGCTGCGTGCGGCGAACAGGTTGTCGAGTTCGCGCCGCGCGAAGGCCAGCAGCGCCCACAGGAACGGTGGCTGCGGGGCGTCGCCGGGCTTGACATCGGCCTTCTGGCGGGCCCAGTCGAGCATGCTGGTGACGACGTTGACCACCGCGGTGATCAGGTTGGGTTTCTTCGCCATCGCGGCCTGGTCCCGCTCGGTGGTCAGCAGCGCGGCCACCGTCGGGGAGAGCGGCCTCGGGCTGGCTTCGGCCAGCTTGGTCGCCGATGCGAACACAGCGACCTTCGTGCTCTGCTGCGGCGGCACCGCGGGGTCATCGACCGCGTCGGCGACGTTCGCCGTCGTCTTCTCGACGGTCTTGTCGGCCTCGGACTCGGTCCCGGCTTCGGGCCCTGTATTGCCATCAGGCTTGGCGCCGGTGTTGTCTCCGGCACCGGTGCTGGGCGTCGTCTCGTCGTCGGCGGTTCCGGATCCGGCCGCAGGCTCGTCCACCGGTTCAGCCTCGTCCACCGGGGCGGCGTCCTCGTCCGGCTCCGCGACGTCGACCGGGCCGGCGTCCTCGTCCGGCTCTGGCTCCGGCTCGGCGTTCTCGTCAGTGTCACTGTCCGGATCGTCCTCGGGCTGGGCCTCGAGCTCGTCCTCCGGCCCGGGTTGACCGTCCGCCTCGGTCTCACGGGTATCCGAGGCCGACCCGGCGGCGCCGGGCGAGTCCTTCTGACCGGTATCGGAGGTTGCTGCACTCGTCGAACTCGACGGGGCTGAATTGGTGTCGTCGGCCCAGGCCACACCCTGACCTGCAAAGACTGTCGATCCGACGCCCAACGCGACGGCGAGGCCGCCCACCCGACCGACGTACGCTGCGGAACCCATGAAACCCCTTTGACAAAGCCGTGACCGTCCCCCGGTGTGGCGACCATTGAATCGCACCACCAACAGACCAGCGAGCAAATGGTCATATCGTCACAAATATCGTTTCGTTACCGTGACCACGCGGTTTTCCGCGCTATGCGCCGCAGCGGCGGCGAACGGCAAACTCAGCGCCGTTGCTCAGTCAAGGTTCTCCAGCGCCTTTCGGTAAAGGCTGACCGCTTCGGCAATGCCGTCGCCGAGCCAGGCGTCGGCGACGCCGACCTGGTCGGCGACCAGTTGCACCCGGGTGAGCCACAGCTCGAAATCATGATCGCGACGGAGGTCGTCGATCTGGGCCTTGGTTCCCCGGATCAGGATGAACCCGCCCAGCTCGATGCTTTGCGGTTTGAGGACGACCCGGTCGAAGCCCTCGATCCGATCCCGGTCCCGGAGTCCGGACAGATAGCCCTCGGTCTCGACGAGCAGATCCAGTGCCTGGTGTTCTCGTCCGCGGGTCGGGACGCCCCATGCGACCCACAGTCCTGCTTCGGCCATGCCCGAACGCTACTGCAGCGATGCTCGCTCCACGCGCACCCCACCCGCCGCGTGGAAGCGGTCAGCCGCCGTCGCGGGCGTCGTCCTTGACGGGTGCCTCGACCAGCAGGGACAAGCCCTGGTGCGCGGCCAGCTCGACCCCGAAGCTGTGCAGATCGTCGACGGTGGCCAATGACTTGCCCGAGAACATGTCCGATACCTCACTGCCGGGCGGCAGCTTCAGCGAACGCACCGTTCCGGCCACGTGTTCGTTGGCGAAGTTCAGCACCGTCAGTTGGTACCGGCCGACGTCATCGAGCTGATGCACCAGCACCAACATCCCGCGGTGGGACACCTCGGGGATGTCGATCTGGCGGCTGGTGGCGATTCCGTAGTGCGACCGCACCTTCAGGATGGCCTGCAGCTGGCGCAAGAAGCTGGTGTCATCAGCGAGCTGCTCCGGGATGGACCCGTAAAGGCTACGGCCCCTGGGCATTCCGGCCGGCGACTGGGTCGCGGTCGGGTTGACGCCCATCAGGTCGTGGGCGGCGCGGTGGATCCACCGGGTGTCCCCGCCGCGCAACAGTTCGGAGATCTGCGCCGGTGGCAGCGTGAGCATGCCGCAGACGTCCCAGCCCGACAGCGCGAACACTCCCGGCTGCAGCGCGTTGAACATCGCCAGCAGCAGGTGGGCCCGGCGGATCCGGTCGATCTGCTCGTCGTCGACGACGTCGTCCAGCGACGTGATGCCCAGGGTCGCGGTGATGACCGTCGCGGTGGTGCAGGCGATGCCGTTGGTGGTGAACACCAGGTTGTATGGCGCGTTCTCACCCGACAACTTCTCGCGCAGGTCGGTGCGGACGGTTTCACCGAGCTCCTCGCCGGTGATCTCCTCGCCCTTGTAGGTGTACACGTCGTCGCGGTGACCGGTCGACCAGTGCACCAGCTCGTAGGTGAGCTCGTCGTGGTTCTGCAACGCGTGCACCAGAGATGCGGGATCGACGCCGAGCTCAAGGGTGGTGCGTAACGTCAGGCGCAGGAACTCGGTGTCGGCGGTGGCCAACGCGTGGTGCGCCGCGGGACGGGTGATGAAGTCGTAGGACAGGTCGGCACCGGCCTCACCGATCTCGCGGATGTCGTCGATGGTGAGGTTGAGCTCCTGGAAGGTGAAGCCGCCGACCTTGCGCACCATGCTGGCGATCAGGTGGTTGGCCGCCTCCGAGAGCGGATGGCCCTCCGACCACGCGGCGCTGTCCTCGGCCGCTGTCTTCTCGGCACCGAGAAAACCGTTGGCGTCCAAGCGGAGTCCGCCCGTTCCCAGATCGGCCAGCGAGTGCAGCGCGTCGCCGATGACCAGCCGCATGCCCGCGAACGACGGATCCAGCCAGTTGATCGACGGCTGACCGTCCTTGAAGTAGTGCAGGTACACCCAGCGGCGTTCGACGCCGTCGATACCGACGACGGGGCGGGTGACACTCCAGTTGGTCTCCTTGATGCCCTCGGCGTAGAAGATCACCCGCTGCAGCCGGCCGATGATGTAGCCGGCTTTGGCCAGCCACTCCTCGGTGGCGGGATCGATGTTGACCGAGTCGGCGCCGGGCGGCACCTCCGGCAGGTGCTCCCAGTCGCGCGGGTCGACCTCGACCATGTGATAGATGCCGGGGTAGTCCGCGTACTTCATCTCCGCGAGCCGGAAGTCGGCGCCCTTGCCGGTATGGCCCGGCACGATGTCATCGATGATGGTGCCGCCGTACCAATTGGCAGTGCCGCACATTTGGCGGAATTCGTCCTCGGTGCCGAACGCGGGATCGATCTCGGTGCTGATGCGGTCGAAGTGGCCGTCCACGCTGGGCGTCAGTTCCCACCCCGAGATGCCGCCGGCCCGCTTGACCGGCCCGGTGTGCACGGCCTCGATCCCGATCTCCGCGAAGGCCTTCCACATGTCGGCGTCGGCCATCGCCTTGAGAAACGACTCGTTGGACCGGGTGATCAGCGACAGCGGGTAGGCGGTGAACCACACCGAGGCGGTCTCGACGGCGCCGCGAGGGCTCGGGGTGGCGTACGGGTTCTGCCACATCGAGCCCTGGCCGGAGAACTGCTGGCTGATCTGGTTGGCGTCGGCCAGCATCGACTGGCTGATCAGCCAGGACACATAGGCGGGATTGTCGCCCGTCGGTGAGCCGTCGCGTGCCAGCGAGCGCCGCGTGAACGGCTGGCGGACCCGCGGCCGGAACCGCAGCGACCGAGGCCGGGCGGGGTGCAGGTGTTCGTCGAACGTCAGCTCGGGCGTCTCATGAGAATCACTGCCCTGGTCTTCGGGTTCCGATTCCACGGCTTGGGACAAGGTTCCGCCTTCGCAAGGGTTGGGTTCGTTAGCGACCGCTATCGAGTATTGCCGTGTCGGGGCAAGGTTGAAACTGGGCGGCGAAAGTCATGGATCAACGACCGGGAATGTGGCTGTGCAGCACGGCCTAAAAGGACCGGCCGCCGGCGTATCGCTGACGGCGGTAATGACGGCCGCTGCCGCGGTTGCGGCTCTTGTACGTCGGCAGCTGAGAGTCGCAGTTCGGGCAGATCGCCCGCAGATTCTCGCGTTGATTGTTCGACGGATTGCCGTCGATGTGGTCCACGACGAAGGCAAGGGGCCGACCGAGCCATTCGGTGATTCCGCCGCATATTGCGCAGCAGCCTGATTGTGCGGCGATCAGATGCCGCCGGATGAAGTGACCGCGGCGGGTGCCGACCCACGGCGCCTCGCCGGATTCCAGCCAAAGTCGGGTGCTGGTGGCCTGGCGCGTCGACGCCTGGCAGGCGTTACTGCAGTAGACCTTCTGGCTGCGCTTGACCAGTGGTGAACCGCAGCCGCGACACTGTCTCATGCGTCGGACGCTACGGCCGGCCTGTGACAAGCCGGCCACGCTGGACCGCCGGGTGAGCGTGGAGCCCCCTATCGGGATTGAACCGATGACCTGCCGCTTACAAGGCGGCTGCTCTACCACTGAGCTAAGGAGGCGTGCCCCGGCCGCAACAGGTTCGGGACGTGCCAGATCCTATCGGCTCACTCTTCGGCTTCGATAATCCGCTGCGACGTCACCGGCCGCGATGTCGGGCGGGGACGCATGCGCCGCCCGGGCAGCGGGATGCGGTCGGCGATGTTACTCAGGGGGTTGACCACCTGGCTGAGCACAATGACGGCCTCGCGCAGCGCCTCGATCGTCGGCTCGAGTGCCTCCAGCCCGGGGGCGAGCCGGTTGAGAGTGTCGGCGACGGCGGCCAGCTGCTCCAGCGGGCCGTTGCGCGCGGTGAGCGTGTCGACCACTCCGCCCTCGGCGAACAGCCTGTCGGCGACGCCGTCCTCGGCCAGCAGCCGGTCGATGAGGCCATCCTCGGCCAGCAGCTGGTCCACCAGCCCACCCGGTTCGAGGGTGCGCATCAGCCCGCCCTCCTCCTGAGTCAGCCGGTCGAGCGCGCCGCCCGGCGCGGTGAGCCGGTCCACCACCCCACCGGGACGCAACAGCCGGTCGATCGGGCCGTCAGGGGCGAGCGCGCGGCCGAGCGGCTGGTCCTCGTCCATCAACCGGGCCAGCCGGTTGGCGCGCTCGACGGCGTCTTGCACGCCGAGCATGGACGCGAATGACGTCGGCTCCCGCCGGACCCCGTCCTTGGACTCGCCGAGCGTGCGGTTGGCGATGTCCAACGCGCCGCTGGCCATGCCCAGGCCGGCTTCAGCGACGGCCAGCCCTGCGCGCACCGGTGTAAACGCGAGATCCGTCAGGGATTTGCCGAGGTTCATCCGCCCAGTCTATGGACCGCGCAAGCACAAACTCACAGGAAGTGCACAGCCAGCGGGCAGTACATTTCAAGCGAATCGGTGGACAGTTGAGGGCTATGGCCATGCCGGTACCGGAGAACGTCCCAGAGGCTCGCGTTCTGGTGGTCGACGACGAAGCGAACATCGTCGAACTGCTCTCGGTGAGTCTGAAATTCCAAGGGTTCGAGGTGCACACCGCGTCCAACGGCCCCGCAGCCCTGGACAAAGCGCGGGAAGTGCATCCGGACGCGATCATCCTCGACGTGATGATGCCGGGGATGGACGGTTTCGGTCTGCTGCGACGGCTGCGCGCCGACGGCATCGACGCCCCGGCGCTGTTCCTGACGGCGCGCGACTCGCTTCAGGACAAGATCGCAGGTCTGACCCTGGGCGGCGACGACTACGTGACCAAACCGTTCAGCCTCGAAGAGGTGGTGGCCCGGCTGCGGGTGATCCTGCGCCGGTCCGGCCGCGGCCACGACGAGCCCCGCACGTCCCGGCTCACGTTCGCCGACATCGAACTCGACGAGGACACCCACGAGGTATGGAAGGCCGGCGAACCGGTGTCGCTGTCGCCGACCGAGTTCACCTTGCTGCGCTACTTCATCATCAACGCCGGCACGGTGTTGTCGAAGCCCAAGATTCTCGACCACGTGTGGCGCTATGACTTCGGCGGCGACGTCAACGTCGTGGAGTCCTATGTGTCCTATCTGCGTCGCAAGATCGACACCGGCGACAAGCGCCTGCTGCACACGCTCAGGGGCGTGGGGTATGTCCTCCGGGAACCGCGATGAGCGCTTGCGCGAAGAGCCGTGGGTTGAGATGAGCGCTTGCGCGAAGAGCCGTGGGTTGAGATGAGCGCTTGCGCGAAGAGCCGTGGGTTGAGATGAGCGCTTGCGCGAAGAGCCGTGGATGGCGTTAGGCGCTCGACCCTGAACAATGGTGGTGTGCCGGGTCGGTTCAGGAGAGGCATTCCGCTTCGTGTAGGCCTTGTCGCCGCCACACTGCTGCTGGTGGCGTGCGGTCTGCTGGCCTCAGGGATCGCGGTGACCACGATCATGCAGCACAGCTTGATGAACCGCGTCGACGACACCCTGCTCGACGCGTCCCGCGGGTGGGCGCAGGTGCCGCGTAGGCTTCCCACCGTCACCGTCGAGGATCCCAACCCGGCACGGCCGCCGTCGGACTTCTTCGTCCGCGGCATCGATCCCGACGGACACATCTGGATGGCCGTCAATGACCGCGATCACGAACCGGCGCTGCCCGCCGACAACGATGTGGGACCGGTGCCGGTCACCGTAGGCTCCGTCGACCACTCCGATGTGCAATGGCGCGCGATGACGGTGCGTGGTCTGCGCGGCGAGCTCACCACGGTGGCCATCGACCTGTCCGACGTGAAGTCCACCATGCGGTCGCTGGTCTACACCCAGCTCGGCATCGGAACAGCGGTGCTGCTGGTGCTCGGCATCGCCGGCTACGCCGTCGTACACCGCAGCCTGCGCCCGCTGTCCGAAGTGGAGAAGACCGCTGCGGCGATCGCCTCCGGCCAGCTGGATCGCCGTGTCCCCGAACGCGATCCGCGCACCGAGGTGGGCCGATTGTCGTCGGCGCTCAACGGGATGCTCGCTCAAATCCAGCGCGCGATGGCGTCCTCGGAATCCTCTGCCGAGCAGGCGCGTAGCTCCGAGGAGCGGATGCGGCGTTTCATCACCGACGCCAGCCATGAACTGCGCACCCCGCTGACGACCATCCGTGGCTTCGCCGAGCTGTACCGGCAGGGCGCCGCTCGCGACGTCGAGATGCTGATGAGCCGCATCGAGAGCGAGTCACGCCGCATGGGCCTGCTCGTGGAGGACCTGCTGCTGCTGGCGCGCCTCGACGCGCAGCGCCCGCTCGACCAGCATCGGGTCGACCTGCTGGCGTTGGCCACCGACGCGGTGCACGACGCGCAGTCGATCGCACCGAGGCGCAGCATCCGGATGGAGGTGTTCGACGGCCCCGGCACGCCCGAGGTGCTCGGCGACGAGCCGCGGCTCCGTCAGGTGCTGTCCAACCTGGTTGCCAACGCGCTGCAGCACACCCCTGAGTCGGCGGCGGTCACGGTGCGGGTGGGAACCGAGGGCGACGTCGCCGTCCTGGAGGTCTGCGACGAGGGTCCCGGTATGCGCCCGGAGGACGCTCAGCGCGTCTTCGAACGCTTCTACCGCGCCGACTCGTCACGGACGCGTGCCAGCGGCGGCACCGGTCTGGGGCTGTCGATCGTCGACTCGCTGGTCTGTGCGCACGGCGGCCGGGTCAGCGTGACCACCGCCCCGGGCCAGGGCTCGCGGTTCCGGGTGACGTTGCCGCGGTTCGCTGACGCCGGCCCTGACGCCGAGTCGGCGGTGCCGGCCAGTTCAGCGCAGGTCGGCTAGCGCGGCCTTGATCTTGGCCTGAGCCTCGTCCAGGGACTCCGGGGACGGGTTCTGATCGAGGTTGGCGAAGCCGAAGTCCGACAGGTTGCGGGCCGGGAATACGTGCACGTGCAGGTGCGGCACCTCCAGCCCCGCGATGATGACCCCCGAGCGTTCCGTGTCGAACGCCTTGCAGACCGCCTTGCCGATCAGCTGCGACACCTCCATCACGCGGGCGAACTTCGCCGGCTCGACATCCTGCCAGTTGTCGATCTCCTCGCGGGGCACCACCAGCGTGTGGCCCTGCGTCATCGGCTGGATCGTCAGGAACGCCACGATGTCGTCGTCCTCGTAGACGAATCGTCCGGGCAGTTCGCGATTGATGATCTTGGTGAAGACGGTCGCCATGCGTCGAGCATTCCAGTCGGCGGATTCGGCACGCAACAGTGCCGGAAGAAGCGCCCCTGCGCACCCGATCCGCTCTAGCCTGGCCAGATGTTCGGATTGATGCAGGACCGGCCTTTGATGATCTCCTCGCTGATCGAGCACGCGGCGGCATTTCACGGTGACACCGAGGTGGTGTCGCGGCTACCGGAGGGGCCGGTGCGGCGCACCACGTGGCGTGGCGTCAACGAGCGCTCGAAACAGGTCGCCAACGCGCTCGGCGAGCTCGGCATCGAACCGGGTGACCGCGTGGCGACGCTGGCGTGGAACAGTGACCGTCACCTCGCGCTGTATTTCGGTGTCTCGGGATCCGGTGCGGTGATGCACACCGTCAACCCGCGGCTGTTCGCCGAGCAGATCGTCTACATCGTCAACCACGCCGAGGACCGGGTGTTGTTCTTCGACATCACGTTCGCGCCGCTGGTCGACAAGTTGGCCGCCGAGCTGACCACTGTCCAGACATACGTGGTGATGACCGACCGCGACCACATGCCCGAGCTTGCGCATATCCCCGCCGGGCGGGTGCTCTGCTGGGACGAGCTGGTCGGCAAGCAGTCCACCCACTACGACTGGCCGGAGTTCGACGAACGCACCGCCTCGTCGCTGTGCTACACCTCCGGCACCACCGGAAACCCGAAAGGTGTTCTCTACTCCCATCGTTCGACGGTGCTGCACGCGATGCTGTCGTTGTCGCGCGACACCTTCGACATCAACAGCGGGACCACCTTGTTGCTCGTCGTCCCGATGTTCCACGCCAACGCGTGGGGCACCCCGTACTCGGCGGCGATGGTCGGCGCCAAGCTGGTGTTGCCCGGGCCGCACCTGGACGGCGAGAGCGTGTACCGACTGATGCGCGACGAAGCAGTCACCATCATGCAGGGCGTGCCGACGGTGTGGCTGATGTTCTTCTCCTACCTCGACGAGCATCCCGAGATCGACCCGCGCGAACTGAAACTCGAGTGGGCCGGGATCGGCGGATCGGCGCTGTCGCAGTCGATGCTGGAGCGCATCGAGGACGACCTCGGTGCCGAAGGCGGTCAGGGGTGGGGGATGACCGAAACCAGTCCGATCTGCGTGGTCGGCCGGCTGCTGCCCAAGCACGCCGCGCTGAGCGCCCAGGAGCAGCACAAGGTCAAGCTCAAGCAGGGCCGGGGTGTGTTCGGGGTGGAACTCAAGATCGTCGACGAGTCCGGTAATCGCCTGCCCTGGGACGGAAAGGCTTTCGGTGAAGTGTTCGTCCGCGGCCCGTGGATCGCCAGCGGCTACTTCAAGGGTGAGGGCGGTGAGAAGCTCGACGCCGAGGGGTTCTTCCCGACCGGTGACGTCGCGACGATCGACCCCGACGGTTATCTGCAACTGGTGGACCGCACCAAGGACGTCATCAAATCCGGCGGCGAGTGGGTCAGCTCGATCGACCTGGAGAACGCCGCGATGGGCCATCCCGCGATCGCCGAGGCAGCCGTCATCGGTGTGCCGCACCCCAAGTGGCAGGAGCGGCCGCTGCTCATCGCGGTACTGCGCAAGGGCCACAACGCCACTCGTGATGACGTTCTGAAGTTTCTGTCCGGTGAGGTCGCGAAGTGGTGGCTGCCCGACGACGTGGTGTTCGTCGACGAGTTGCCGCACACCGCGACCGGCAAGGTGCTCAAGGTCAAACTGCGTGAGCAGTACCGCGATCGTCAGCCGTCACAGCCCGAATGAGTACCCGCCGTTGACGCAGATGGTCTGACCGGTGATCCACGACCCGTGGTCGCTCGCCAGCAGCAGCGCCAACTCGGTGACGTCCTCCGGAACGCCCGGACGTCGGATGGCGTAGTTGCGCAGAATCTCCTTGGCCTGAGGCGAATCAGGCTCGGTCCACAGCGGTTCGGTCATCGGGGTCCGCATCGTCCCGAGCGAGATGTTGTTGGCGGTGATGTTGAACCGACCGTTCTCCAGCGCCAGCGACCGGGTGAGCCCGGCGGCCCCGGCCTTCGCGGCGCCGTAGACGGCGCCACCGGGGTCGCCGGTGCGCCCGGCGTCGGAGACGACCGTGAGGATCCGGCCCCACGTGTTCGCGATCATCGACGGCAGGACCGCCCGGGCACAGTGCAGGACGCCGTAGAGGTTGACGCGCAGAAAGGACTCCCAGTCGGCCGGCTGTGTCTCGGCGAACCTGGCCCGGCCGCCGAACCCTTCGGCGCCGGCGTTGCCCGCGTTGTTGATCAGCACGTCCACCGGTCCGGCCTCGGCAATCGCGGTGGTCACCGACACGTAGTCGCAGACGTCGAACGGGACCGGCGTACCAGAGCCGCCCGCGGCGCGGAGCTCACCGGCCACCTGTTCGCTGCGCTCCCGTTGGAGGTCGTTGACGAGCACCTCGGCCCCGGCGCGGCCGAATGCGAGGGCAAGACCGCGTCCGATGCCTTGGCCCGCGCCGGTGATGAGCACCCGTCGAGATGTCATCGGGCAGCGGTGAATTCGATCTGCAGCTCGGTCAGCCCCCTCAGCAGGAAGGTGGGATCGTAGGCGAAGTGATGCGCCCCGGCGGGCCCGTGGGCCGATTCGTCGAGGTGGATCTCACTGGTGCGGTCCAGCCACCGGCGGACGGTGATCTGTCCCTCGACCCGGGCCAGCGGGGCGCCCGCGCAGGTGTGGATGCCACGACCGAACGCGATGTGCTCGCGAACGTTCTTGCGGTCCGGGCGGAACTTGTGCGGATCCTCGAATTTGCGCGGGTCGCGGTTCGCCGCGCCGAGGCAGAGCATGACGATCGTGCCCGCCTTCAAATGCACGCCGCCGAGCGTGGTGGTCTTGCGGACCAGCCGGAAGTCGACCTTGGTCGGAGAGTGCATCCGCAGCGACTCTTCGATGAACGTCGGGATGCGGTCCGGGTGCCGGCGCAGAATCTGTTGGTACTCCGGCTGTTCGGCCAGTGTCTTGACGGCTGCGCTGAGCAGTTTGGTCACGGTCTCCTGCCCCGCGGCGAACAGGAACGTGGCCGGCTTGACGACCTCGATGAGCTCCGGTATCGAACCGTCCGGGTACACCGCCGTCGCCATGCCCGACAACACGTCCCCGCGTGGCTCGCGGCGACGCTCGGCGAGGTACCCCGCGAACTTGTCGTCAAGATACTGCAGCGGATCCGATCCCACCGGCTCCCCGTCCAGGGCGCCCACCCTGGCCCCGTCCGGCTGCTCGGCACCCAGCGCGGCCAGGAACTCCGGCCGGTCCTCCTCCGGGACACCGAGCAGGTCGATGATCGCGGACGTGGCAAAGGGTTTGGCGTACTCGGACAGGAACTCACAGCGTCCCTGGGCGGAATCCGGGTCCATCACGCGGTCGATCTGGCTGTCGACCAGACGCCACATGTAGTCCTCGTTCTCCTTGAGGCGCCGCGGCGTGAGCAACTTGTTGAGCAACGATCGGGCCCGCTCGTGGGCGGGCGGGTCCATCACCACCATGTGCTCGTGGATCGGGAACAGGTGGCGGTGTGCCTCGATCTGCTCGGTGATGTCGTCACCCTCGGGGGTGAACGGCAGCGGCGGGAACGGTCCGCCGATCGCGTTGACCGCGGAGAACGAGCCGTGGTCCTTGAACGCTGCCAGCACTTCCTGGTAACCGGTGACGGCGACGACGCCGTAGTGCGGTTCGCGGTAGACCGGATTCTGCTCGCGCAGATGATCCCAGTAGGCATAGGGGTCCTGGCTGAGCGCGTAGTCGGAGAAGAAGTCCGCCGATGCGAGGTCGGTCATTTGGGCAGCCGTCCTTTCGCTTGCCTGATCGATCGATCAGACTGCTAGAATGCGCCATGCTTACCACGGTGCTCGAGACACGGTCAAGCGGCGCGTGTGCGAGAGCCCGCTGATGCCGGCTGCAGCCAAGGCCCGCGGCGGGGACGTCAGCGCACGGGCGCGCTTGATCGAGGCGACGGCAAAGATCATGCGCGACGAGGGATATGCCGCAGCGACCTCGCGCCGGGTGGCCGCCGAGGCCGGCGTCAAACAGGCGCTGGTCTACTACTACTTCCCGACCATGGACGACCTGTATGTCGAGGTACTGCGAGCGGGCGCGGAGAGTTCGCTGGAACACATGCGTGCCGCCTTGGCCAACAGTGATCCGCTGCGCGCACTGTGGCTGATCAACAGCGACGCCAGCAGGACCGCGCTGAACACCGAGTTCATGGCGCTGGCCAACCACCGCAAGGCGATTCGGGTCGAATTGCGTGCCTATGCCGAGCGGGTGCGTGACATCGAGACTGCCGCCGTCACGGTCGCGCTGCGCGCCAACGGTGTTGACCTGCAGCAACATCCACCGGTGGTGGTCTCGATGCTGATCGCCCAGATCGCCCGGAGCCTGTGTAACGAGAGTGCGGTCGGGGTCACGCTCGGCCACGACGAGATGCGCGCCTACGTCGACCGCCAGCTCAAGTCACTGGCCCCCGCGCCGGGTGGTTGACAGGTCCCGCGATCGGTGTCACGCTCCTGATCGATCGACAAAAGTCGACTATCGGGCTGGAATTGAGGTGGCACATGGATGGTCGTGTGGAGGGCAAGGTCGCGTTCATCACGGGCGCGGCGCGCGGTCAGGGCCGTAGTCATGCGGTGCGGCTGGCCGAAGAGGGCGCCGACATCATCGCGATCGACGTCTGTGCAGCGATCAGCAGCAACACCGAGATCCCGCCGGCGACACCCGATGACCTGGCCCAGACCGTCGATCTGGTCAAGGGGACCGGTCGCCGGGTCGTCGCCGCCGAGGTGGACGTGCGTGACTACGCCGCGGTGAAGGCGGCGGTGGACTCCGGGGTGGAGGAGCTGGGCCGGCTCGACATCGTGGTGGCCAACGCGGGCATCGGCAACGGTGGGCAGACGCTGGACCACACCAGCGAAGATGACTGGAACGACATGATCGACGTCAATCTGTCGGGCGTCTGGAAGTCGGTGAAGGCCGCTGTGCCGCATCTTCTTTCTGGCGGCCGCGGCGGATCGATCATCCTCACCAGCTCGGTCGGCGGCCTCAAGCCGTACGCGCACACAGGTCACTACATCGCCGCCAAGCACGGCGTGATCGGGTTGATGCGCACCTTCGCCGTCGAGCTGGGCCAGCACTCGATCCGGGTCAACGCCGTCTGCCCGACCAATGTGAACACCCCGCTGTTCATGAACGAGGGCACGATGAAGCTCTTCCGGCCGGACCTGGAGAATCCGGGGCCAGACGATATGGCGGTCGCCGCCCAGTTCATGCACGTACTGCCGGTTGGCTGGGTCGAGCCGGTGGACATCAGCAATGCCGTGTTGTTCCTGGCCTCTGACGAGGCGCGGTACATCACGGGCCTCTCGGTCACCGTGGACGCGGGCAGCATGCTCAAGTAGTCGGGCGTGCAACTCGGTCGGTGAACGAGGAGACCAGACCGCAGGTGCCGTGATCAGTTGACCCGGGCTGCGATCTCCTCGACCGTCCACGGTGGCTCGTTCTCGTGGCCGCGGTAGGCCACGATCGCGGGGGGCTGCCGATCGAAGCGGCCGACGAATCCGCCTGCGGCCACGAAGATCTGTCCGGTGATGTCCTTGGCGAGGTCGCTGACCAGGTAGCAGTAGGTCGGTGCGGCGTACTCCGGCGGCGCGGCGTCGAGGGCGCCCTGGTAGCTGACATCGTCGAGCAGGCCGCGGCGGTTGAGTTCGGCGATATGCGCTTGGTAGTCCGACCCGGTGGACAGCCGGGTCTTTGCGCCCGGACACACCACGTTGGCGCGCACGCCGTGCTCCTTCAGTTCGGCCGCGATCGCCAGCGTCAGGCTGTTGACCGCGCCCTTGCCAGCGGGGTATCCGGTGCCGCCGTAGTCGCCCAAGAACGCGAACGAACTCGTGTTCACGATCGCGCCGGAGCCCTGCTGCACCATCCGCGAGGCGGCCGCGCGGCAGGTCTGGAAGACGGTGCCCAGATGGGCATCCATCAGGCTCTGGAACTGCTCGGTGGTCACGTTGAGGATCGACGAGCCGGCGGGTTCGGCGGTGCCGGCGCAGTTGACCAGGATGTCGATCGACCCGAACTCGCGGACGCAGGTGCCGATCAGCGCGTCGGCGACCGCCGAATCGGCGGGTGAGCCCGGGTGGGCGACCGCACCCGGAACACGTTCGGCCGCTTCGTGCGCTGCGACGTCGTCGCGGCCGTTGACCACCACCCCGGCGTCGAGAGCGGCCAATAGTTCGGCGACGGCCAGGCCGATCCCGCGTGTGCCGCCGACAACGACGGCTCCGCGGCCGGACAACAGTCCGCTAATCCGCGCTTTCCTTCTGCGAGAAGCTCATCGCGTCCATGTTCCAGTAACCGCGCAGGTTGGTGATGAGGCCGGCGTCGTCGACGCGGTAGGTGAACACACCGCGTACGGTGGCCACGAACCCGTTCGGGAAGGTCGTCTCCAACACGAGGATGTAGGCGATCTCGGTCGGACTGCTGGACGGGAACGTCTCCTCACAGGTGACGCGCAGCTGGTTCGGGCCGATGTTGGCGTCGTAGAACGCGGCAACGGCGTCCTTGCCGCGCACCCCGGTGCCGTCGGGGTTGGTGACAGCCTCCCCGATGGGGTCCTCGATGACGATGTCGTCGGACATCAGGGCCAGCCAGCCTTCGCGGTCGCCGGATTGCACGCAGCGCCACGAGTTCCGCGACGCTGCGACCACCGGTGTCAGTTCGGCCGTCTCTGTCATGTGACTCCTTCAGCAAGACCCTCGCGGGAGCTCTGGGGTTACCGGTCGGCGTCGGTGTAGCGGATGACGCCGCGGATGTTGCGGCCCTCGAGCATGTCCTTGTAGCCGTCGTTGATCTGCTCGAGCTTGTACTGCCGGGTGACCATGTCGTCGAGGTTGAGCCGGCCCGCCTTGTACATCGACAGCAGCTGGGGGATGTCGTGGTGCGGGTTGCCGCCACCGAAGATGGTGCCCTGCAGGTTCTTCTGCAGCAGCGTCAGCATCGACAGGTTCAGCGTCACGTCGGAGCTGGCCATGTTGGCCACCGCGGTGACCACGCAGGTGCCGCCCTTGGCCGTGATGTTGAGGTAGTTGTCGATCTCTTCGCCGTGGAGCTCACCGGTGGTGATGATGGTCTTGGCCGCCATCCGGCCCGCGGTGACCTCGGCGACGCCCATCATCGCGCTGGCGATGTCGGGATAGGCGTGGGTGGCGCCGAACTTGAGCGCCTGGTCGCGCTTCCACTCCACCGGGTCGATCGCAAAGATGTTGCGCGCGCCGGCGTTCAGGGCGCCCTGAAGCGCGCCCATGCCGACGCCGCCGATGCCGGCGATGACGACGTCGTCGCCGGGCCGGACGTTGGCGCTGCGGACCGCGGAGCCGTAGCCGGTGGTGACACCGCAGCCGACGAGGCAGGCGACCTCGAACGGGATGGACGGGTCGATCTTCACGACCGAGCTCTTGTGCACGACCATGTACGGGCTGAAGGTGCCCAGCAGGGTCATCGGGATGACCGGCGTGCCGTCCTTGGCTGCGTGGATGCGGTGGGTGTTGTCGGAGACCGCGGTGCCCTGGAGCAGCATCGCTCCGAGGTCGCAGAGGTTGCGCAGACCCGACTGACACGATGGGCACGCGCCACACGACGGGATGAAGGACAGCACGACGTGGTCACCGGGCTCGAGGCCTTCGACGCCGGGGCCCACCTCGGTCACGATGCCGGCGCCCTCGTGGCCGCCCAGCACCGGGAAACCTGCCATCGGGATGTCGCCGGTGACCAGATGGTGGTCGGAATGGCACATGCCCGAGGCTTCCATCTGGATCTTGACCTCGTCCTTGACGGGGTCGCCGATCTCGATCTCCTCGATCGACCACGGCTGGTTGAATTCCCAGATCAGAGCGCCTTTGGTCTTCATTTCTCCTGCTTTCGACTAGAGCCCCTAGTTCCAGACTAGAGGCTCTAGTTAGCCACATCACAGGCCCCCCAAGCAACCGCTTGGTGGTGTCCTCACCAGATGGGAACCGGGGCCTCGCCGATCGGGTAGTAACCCGGCAGTTTCTCGCCGGCCAGCGAGCGCTCGATGCGCTTCTGCATGGTGGGCGTGAGGTCTCCCGACTCGATCAGCTTCATGAACGCCTTCTGCACGTGGCCGAAGTCGAAGAAGTCGCGCTGCCATTCGATGAGCAGCTGGTCGTTGAGACGGAACCAGCTGCCGCCGATGCCGTAGATCTCATCGCGGGTGCCGTCGCTCTTGTTGGCGATCTGCTTCCAGAAGCCGACGATCTCGTTCTGCTTCTCGTCGATGAGCACCTTCTGGTACTCGTAGACCCAGTTCTCCAGGCCCTCCATCTCCAGGCCCAGCGCGACGTCGCGGATTTCGTCCTTGTTCACGCACATGACGTCTTCCTTGGGCCCGATGTTCCAGCCGTAGGTGGCGTCGTCGGTGTAGAAGTCCGCCAACGGCTTCCAGTCACCGGCCGCCTCGGCCTCCTGATTGGCCTTGAGCCAGCGCTCTACCCAGTCCTCAAGTTGCTCCCGTGACGCCACATTCACTCCTTCTCTGTGATGGAAAGTGCCCTGGTGGGGCACATGTCGACAGCAAGTTCGACGGCCTCGCGAAGTTCGTCGGGGGGCTCATGGTCGAGGATCTCGACCACTCCGCGCTTGGGCACCCTGAACACATCGGGTGCCTCCAGCTCGCACATGGCGTGGCCCTGGCACAGGTCCTCGTCGAGTTCTACTCGGTAGCAACCCATCTCGACAGACTCCGTCAGTTCTTGGCTCGCTTGCGGTATTTGACCTTCGCCGGTCGCGCCAATTGCACGACCATCTTCGAGTGGTCGTTCTGATAGCTCTCGGGCGGCTGCGACATCTCGAACTCGTACTCGCGCAACAGCACCGAGAAGATCGCCTTGATCTGCATCTGCGCGAACGCCGCACCGACGCAGCGGTGCTTGCCTGCGCCGAACGGAATCCAGGTCCAGCGGTTGATGAGGTCCTCTTGTCGCGGCTTGTCGTAGCGGTCGGGGTCGAAGGCGTCGGGGTCAGGGAAATCCTCGGGGATCCGGTTGGAGATGGCGGGGGAGGCCGCCACCATCTGGCCCTTGTGGATCGGATATCCGGCGACCTCGAACTCGTCCTGGGCCACCCTCATCAGGATGATCAGCGGCGGGTGCAGCCGCAGCGTCTCCTTCAACGCGTTGTCCAGATTCGGGATCTGGCGCAGCGCATGGAAGCTCACCTCCTGCCCGTCGGCATAGAGATCGTCGAGTTCCTGCTGGACTTTGGCGTAGAACTCCGGATTCCGGAGCAGCTCGATCAGCGTCCACGACGACGTGCCCGAGCTGGTGTGGTGACCGGCGAACATCAGCGAGATGAACATGCCGGTGACCTCGTTGGCCGAGAAGCGCGGGTTGCCGTCCTCATCCTTGATCGAGACCAGCACGTCGAGCAGGTCGCGATCGCTCTTGTCCTTGGGCGGGGTGGCGATTCGGCCGTGCATGACCTCCTGCACCAGTTCGACCAGACTGGCCCGCGCCTCGTCGCGGATGCGGAAGCTCTCGATCGGCAGATACGGGTCGACGTAGCAGAGCGGGTCGGTGCCGCGCTCGAGGAGGTGGTAGTAGTTGGCGAACCGTGAGTCCAGCTGATCGCGGAACTTCAGCCCGATCAGGCAGGCCGTCGAGGTGTAGATCGTCAGCTCGGAGAAGAAGTCCAGCAGCTCGATCTCGCCTTCGTCGCCCCAGTCGGCGATCATCTTGCGGACCTCCGCCTCGATCGTCGCGGCATGGCCTTTCATCTGCTCGCCGCGCAACGCGGTGTTGTGCAGCATCTCGGCCCGGCGCTCCGGGTCGGCGTCGAACACCACGCCTTCGCCGAAGATCGGCGTCATGAACGGGTAGGCCTCGGCCTGGTTGAGTTCGCTGTCGCTGGACCGGAAAAAGAACTCGTTGGCTTCGGCACCCGAGAGCAGCACCACCTGTTTGCCGGCCAGCTGGAACCAGCCGACGTCCCCGCACTCCTCTCGAATGCGCTTCATCAAACCGATCGGGTCGGTGCGGAACTCTTCGAGGTGGCCGTGCTCTTCTTCCCCGCCGGAGACCCGCTGTACCTCTGTAAGAGCCGTCATGATTTCAAATCCCTCCCTCGGGTCGCTTCGCTCCTGCTCCCAGGAAGCGCCTCCTCATCGACTTTCAGTTGCTGACGGTCCTTGACCGATGCGAGCGGAGCTTCTGGCTGCAGCTCCATGCTGGCGATGAACCCGCCGCGCGGGGTCTCGGCGACGAACGTGATGGCGCGGGCCAGATCGGCGGCACGCAGAAAGTAGTCGTGGCGGGCCTGGCCCCACTTGGCCCAGTCCTCCAGGGCCGGTCCGATCAGTTCTGCCGGCAGACTCCAGCCCATCGAGGTCTTGGTCGGGCCGGGGTGCACGATCGACGCGCGGACGCCGGTGCCCTCGAGTTCCATCTGGTAGTTGGTGACCATCGCGACCAGCCCCGCCTTGGCGGCGCCGTAGGCGCCCATGTGCGGCCGTTGCCGCAGCGCCACATCGGATCCGACGAAGATCAGGTCGCCGCGCCGGCGTTCGAGCATGCCGGGCAGCACTGCGGTGGCAACCCGGTTCGCGCCGATCAGGTGGATCTGGATCTGTGACTCGAACTGTTCGGTGCTGATCGAATCGAGCTTGCCGAAGTAGGTGTCGCCGGCGCCGGCGACCAGGATCTCGATCTCCCCGAGCTCGGAGACGGTCTGTTCGACGCACGCTTTCACCGAATCGGGATCGGTGACGTCCAGATGTACGGCGACCGCCTCACCGCCGTCGGCGCGGATCTTGTCGACCGTCTCCTGGCATTTCTCGACACGGCGTGCCCCGAGCGCCACCGGAAATCCCCGCGAGGCAAGCTCGATCGCGGTGGCTTCCCCGATTCCGGACGAGGCGCCGGCGACCAGGGCGGGACGCCGGTCGGGCAGAGGATCAAAACGAGGCATCAGCGAATCTCCACATGAATCGGAAGGTGAGCGAACCCGCGGACATTGCTGGAGTGGACTCGGACGGCGTTGGCCTCGTCGACTTCATACCCGCGGATTCGCTTGAACAACTCGGCCAGTGCCACCCGTGCCTCCATGCGCGCCAGATGCGCGCCGAGGCAGAAGTGTGCGCCACTGCCGAAACTCATGAGCTTGGAGCCGATCTCACGCCCGATGAGGTAGTCATCGGGGTTCTCGAACACCCGCTCGTCGCGGTGCGCCGAACCGGGCAGGAGCAACAGCACGTCGCCGTCGGGGATCCTGGTGTCGTAGAGCGTCAGCTCACCCGACACGGTGCGGGCCAGGATCTGGCTCGACGTGTCGTAGCGCAGCGTCTCCTCGACCCACAGCGGCACCCGCTCCAGGTCGTCGTAGACCGGTGTCAGCTGGTCGGGATTCCGATGTCCCCAAAAAGCGGCATTGGCAAGTAGTTTCGTGGTGGTCTCGTTGCCGGCGATCACCATCAGGAACATGAAGCCGATGATCTCGTCGTCGGTGAGCCGGTCCCCGTCGATCTCGGCCTCCAGCAGAGCCGACGTCAGATCGTCGGTAAGCTTCTTGCGGCGCTCGGCCACCATTTGCTGGTAGTACACGATCAGGTTCAGCGACGCCTCGATGGCCGATTCGGGCACATCGGTGACGCCCTCCTCACGGTGCATCACCGCATCCGCCCACGCCCGCACCTGGACGCGGTCGGCTTCGGGTACTCCCATCAATTCGGAGATCACATCCATCGGGAGCTTGCCGGCGAATTCGTCCACGTAATCAACGGTGGCACCGGTTCTCGCGATCTCCAGCATGCTGTCCAGATGCGCTACCGCGATCTCGGTGACGCGCGGTTCGAGTTCGCGGATGCGCCGCGGGGTGAAGCCCTTCGAGACCAGCGTGCGTAGCCGCAGGTGGTCGGGATCATCCATGGCCAGGAAGGACATGGTCTTCGACGCATGCGGCCCGCGCGACGCCGGATCCAGTGAGACGCCGAACTTGTTGGACAGCGTGGTGCTGTTGCGGAAACCCTTCAGCACGTCCGCGTGGCGGGACAGTGCCCAGAACCCGAGTTCCTCGTTGCGGTACAACGGGGCTTCGTCGCGCAGCCGCCTGTAGTACGGGTAGGGGTCCTCATGGAAGTCGTAGTCGTACGGGTCGAGCCGTACCTCGCTGATTGTCAACGGTCCTCTCCGACTATGAGGCCGACCACGTAGCTCAGCCGGTCGGCGATCTGGTGATAGGTGAAGGCGCCGCTGCCGGCGTTGACGAGGGCGCCGAAGAACGTCATCTCCAACGCGGCCAGCGTGCGATGGTCCGGATCCGGGCCGACCGCGGCGCGGATTCGGCGGTGGATCTCGGCGCCGATACGCTCGCGGACCGCACGGACGGCGGCGTCGTTGCCAGAGAGCAGCGCTGTGGTGCAGGCCGCCGCCACCTCGGGTTCGTCGGCGACCATGAGGGCCATGGTGCGCAGCGTCTTCTCGACGCGCGTGACGGTGCTGTCGTTGACGTCGGTGAAGTAGTCAACCTGGCGGATGAGATCGAGGTAGATCTCGGCGATCAGATGATTCTTCGACGAGAAGTACGTATAGGCGGTGGCCGGCGCCACCTTGGCCCGAGCCGCCACCGCGCGCACCGTCAGGTCGGCATAAGAGGACTCGCGCAGCATCTCCAGACCGGCGGCCAGCACCTTACGGAAGGTCTCTTCCTGCCGACGGTTGCGTGGCGGATGCGTCGAGCCATCTGTGAGCGCGGCAACAGCATCACTGGACACCTGTCCAAGGTATCCGACCGCACATGCATGAGGCAAGCGGCGAACAAAAATGCCAGCGCATACCGCCTCTGCTGGAAGTGCCGGCCGCCGATCCTTGCTTGAGGTCGATGCCTGAGGCTATGGTTCGAAAGAACTATTTCGGACAGTTGTCCAGCAATCAGACACAGGAGGTCGGATGCCAGTCCTGGCCGATCGCGAAAGCCGGCTGCTCATCGACGGAAAGCTCGTCGCCGGAAGCGCGGGCACGTTCCCCACCGTCAATCCCGCCACCGAGGAGACACTCGGTGTGGCCGCCGACGCGAACGCCGAGGACATGAGTGCGGCGATCGGCGCTGCCCGCCGCAGCTTCGACGAGACGGGCTGGGCGACCGACACCGAGCTGCGCGTGCGCTGTATCCGGCAGTTACAGCAGGCGATGCGCGACCATGTCGAGGAACTGCGGGAGTTGACGATGGCGGAGGTCGGAGCGCCGCGGATGCTCACCGCGGCCGCCCAACTCGAAGGCCCTGTCGAGGACCTGACGTTCTGCGCGGACACGGCAGAGTCCTACCGGTGGTCCACCGACTTCGGTACCGCGTCGCCGATGGGCATCAAGACTCAGCGCACGATCGCACGCGAAGCCATCGGCGTGGTCGGCGCGATCACCCCGTGGAACTTCCCGCACCAGATCAATCTGGCCAAGATCGGCCCGGCGCTCGCCGCCGGAAACACGTTGGTGCTCAAGCCTGCTCCTGACACACCCTGGGCGGCGGCGGTGCTCGGCGAGCTGATCACCGAGCACACCGACTTCCCGGCCGGGGTGGTCAACATCGTCACCTCCAGTGACCACGGTGTGGGTGCGCTGCTGTCGAAAGACCCACGGGTGGACATGGTCTCGTTCACCGGGTCGACGAACACCGGGCGGGCAGTGATGGCCGACGGGTCGGCCACCCTGAAGAAGGTGTTTCTCGAGCTCGGCGGCAAGTCGGCGTTCCTGGTACTCGACGACGCCGATCTTGCCGGTGCCTGTTCGATGGCGGCGTTCACCGCGTCGATGCATGCCGGGCAGGGGTGCGCTATCACCACCCGCCTGGTCGTTCCCCGCGCCCGGTACGACGAAGCCGTTGACGCCGCTGCGGCCACCATGGGTGGCCTCAATCCCGGGGATCCGACCAACCCGGGCACGGTGTGCGGACCTGTGATCTCGGCGCGACAGCGCGATCGGATCCAGGGCTACCTCGACTCCGCCATCGCCGAGGGCGGCCGGTTCGCCTGCGGCGGTGGACGTCCCGCCGACCGCGACACCGGCTTCTTCATCGAGCCCACCGTGATCGCGGGCCTCGACAACAACGCCAAGGTCTCTCGCGAGGAGATCTTCGGTCCGGTGCTGACCGTCATCGCCCACGACGGCGACGACGACGCCGTGCGCATCGCCAACGACTCGCCGTACGGATTGTCGGGCACGGTGTTCTCACCCGATCTCGACCGCGCCAACGCCGTTGCCGCCCGACTTCGGGTGGGGACGGTCAACGTCAACGGCGGTGTCTGGTATTCCGCCGACATGCCTTTCGGGGGCTACAAGCAATCCGGCATCGGCCGGGAGATGGGGCTCGCCGGTTTCGAGGAATACCTCGAGATCAAGGCGATCGCCACTGCCGTCTGACATGCCGGGCCGGTCAACCAAGGAGACGTCAATGGGACTTTACGGAGATCAGTTCAAGGAGAAGGTGGCCATTGTCACCGGCGCCGGGGGCGGCATCGGTCAGGCCTACGCCGAGGCACTGGCCCGTGAGGGCGCGGCGGTCGTCGTTGCCGACATCAACACCGAAGGCGCGCAGAAGGTCGCCGACGGTATCAAGGGCGAGGGCGGCAACGCGCTGGCCGTCCGGGTCGATGTATCCGACCCGGACTCGGCCAAAGAGATGGCGGCGCAGACACTCTCGGAGTTCGGCGGCATCGACTACCTGGTGAACAACGCCGCGATCTTCGGCGGGATGAAGCTCGACTTCCTGATCACCGTCGACTGGGACTACTACAAGAAATTCATGAGCGTGAACCTCGACGGTGCGCTGGTGTGCACCCGGGCGGTCTATCGCAAGATGGCCAAGCGCGGCGGCGGCGCCATCGTCAATCAGTCGTCGACCGCAGCCTGGCTGTACTCGAACTTTTACGGGTTGGCCAAGGTCGGGATCAACGGGCTGACCCAGCAGCTGGCCACCGAGCTTGGCGGGCAGAACATCCGCGTCAACGCGATCGCGCCGGGGCCGATCAACACCGAGGCGAACCGGACCACCACGCCGCAGGAGATGGTCGCCGACATTGTCAAGGGAATCCCGTTGTCGCGCATGGGCGAACCCGAGGACCTGGTCGGCATGCTGTTGTTCCTGCTATCCGACCAGGCCAAGTGGATCACCGGGCAGATCTTCAACGTCGACGGCGGACAGATCATCCGGTGATGAGCGCCTGCGCGAAGAACAGAGGACACGGATGAGCGCCTGCGCGAAGAACAGAGGACACGGATGAGCGCCTGCGCGAAGAACAGAGGGCACGGATGAGCGCCGACGACCTGAAGCTGGGTTACATCGGTCTGGGAAACCAGGGCGCGCCCATGGCCAAGCGGCTGGTGAACTGGCCGGGCGGGCTGATCGTGTTCGACGTCCGCACCGAGGCGATGACCCCGCTGGCCGAATTGGGCGCCACGCTGGCCGACAGCGTCGCCGATGTCGCGGCCGCCGACGTGATCAGCGTCACGGTGCTCAACGACGAGCAGGTGCGCGACGTCGTCGGTGAGCTCGCCGCGCACGCCCAGCCGGGCACAGTCATCGCGATCCATTCCACCATCGAGCCCGAAACCGCGCCTGAGTTGGCTGGACAGTTGCGGCCCAAAGGGATCAGCATTGTCGATGCGCCGGTCAGCGGCGGCGCCGGCGCCGCCGACAAGGGCGAGCTTGCGGTGATGGTCGGTGCAGACGACGAGGCCTACGAGAAAGTCAAGCCGGTGTTCAAACGGTGGGCGTCGCTGGTGGTCCGCGCGGGGGAGCCGGGTGCCGGCACGCGGATGAAGGTGGCGCGCAACATGCTGACGTTCATCGGATTCGCCGCGGTGTGCGAGGCGCAGAAGCTCGCCGAGGCGGCGGGCATCGACCTGCAGAAGCTGGGCCGGGTGGTACGCCACAGTGATGCGCAGAGCGGCGGACCGGGGGCGATCATGTTCCGCGACGATACCAAACCTCTTGCCTCCGAACACTTCTTGCACGACATGTTCGTCCACACCCGTGGCCTGGCCGAGAAGGATCTGCGCCTGGCGCTCGGCCTCGGTGAGACCACCGGGGTGGAACTGCCGCTGGCCGAAATAGCCTTGCGCGATCTGGCCGCCGGACTCGGTGTCCCCCACACCTCGCCAAGCATTAAGGAGTAGCCGACATGGATGACGTGCGCCGTAAGGGCCTCGAGAAGATGAACGAGGTGTACGGGTGGGAGATGCCCGACATTCAGGGCGACCCGTACTTCGACCTGACCGTCGAGCATCTGTTCGGGACCATCTGGACCCGGCCCGGCCTGTCGATGCGGGAAAAGCGGATGCTGACGCTGACCGCCGTGACTGCAGTGGGGAGTTCGGACCTGGCGGAGATCCAAGTCAACGCAGCGCTGGCCAACGGCGAACTCACGGTCGAGGAACTCAAGGAGATGGCGGTGTTCCTCACCCACTATCTGGGTTTCCCGTTGGGCTCCAAGCTGGACGGGGCAGTGTCGAAGGTGGCGAAGCAGCGTAAGAAGGCAGCCGAACGCGGCGAGGGTGAGGACCGGAAAGCGAACGTGAACGCGGCCCTGCAGATGCATTCGGGTGGCACGCTCGATGATGAGTAGGTACGCCGCGCTGACGCGCGAGGAACTGGCCACGCTGGTGCCCGAACTGCTGCTCATCGGTCAGCTGATCGACCGTTCCGGGATGGCCTGGTGTATCAGTAATTTCGGCCGAGAGGAGATGCTGCAGATCGCGATCGAGGAGTGGGCCGGCTCCAGCCCGCTCTACACCAAGCGGATGCAGAAGGCCCTCAGGTACGAAGGCGACGACATCATCACGATCTTCAAGGGCCTGCAACTGGATATCGGTGCGCCGCCGCAGTTCATGGATTTCCGCTACACCGTCCACGACCGGTGGCATGGCGAGTTCCACCTGGATCACTGTGGCGCGCTGCTCGATGTCGAGCCGATGGGCGAGGACTACGTCCGCGGAATGTGCCATGACATCGAGGACCCGACGTTCGACGCCACCGCTCTGGCCACCAACCGCAGGTGCCAGGTCCGTCCGATCCACCGTCCGCCGCGGACTCCGGCAGACCGCCACCCGCACTGCGCGTGGACGGTGATCATCGATGAGTCATACCCCGAGGTGGACTTCATCCCGCAACTCGACATCGTCGCAGCCAGCCACGCCTACAACACCGAGCTGGAGCCGATCGATCGCGACGACGAAGGTATGGCGGACTATTCGGGCCCGCTGGTGTCGGACGTCGACTTCGGCGCGTTCTCGCACTCGGCGCTGGTCCGTATCGCCGACGAGGTGTGTCTGCAGATGCATCTGCTGGTGCTGTCGTTCAACCTCGCCGTCGAGGCCCGCGCCAAGGACGACGCCGCGCTGGCGCGGAGCATCCGCACCAAACAGCTGATCGGCATCGCCGGTGTGGCTGCGGAGCGGATCCATCGGGCGCTCAACCTGTCCACGGACGCCAGGGGGGCGCTGCGGGTGCTCGAGCTGCACCCGCTGCTCAATCCCGCCGCGTACGTCAGGGCCGACGTCGATCCCGGGTTCGTGCACGTGCGTTCGTCACCGGCGCACGAGGACGGGTCGTGGATCTCGCTGGTTTCGCCCGTGGCGGATCTACCACTGCAGGCGATCGTGGCTGCGGTGGACCCGCATCTGCGGGCCGAGGTCTCGGGTACCGAGAGCGACTGGACCGTCCGCGTCATCGAGACCGACACCGCGGCCAAGGAGCTGCCCGAGGTCGAGGTGTGCAAGTTCAGCCGGGGTGCGTCCTGGCAGTTCGAGGACCGGAAGTCACTGCCGCTCACCGTCGTCTGACCCCCAGGGCCGTGCCGCGCGTTCCCGGGCGTCAGCGGGGCAGTACCGCGTTGCCGACCCACCGACGCAGGTAGGCCCGCAGCTCGTCGCCGCTGCGCGGGGGCCGGCCGGGGTCGATCACGAAGGACTGGATGATGCGCAGCAGGTGCTCGGAGAGCTGATCGAGACCCGGGTCGTCGAAACCCGCGGCCGCCCAGTCCACGTCGAGACGGCCCACCATGTCGCGCGCGAACCGCAGCGCGATGTCGGAGGTAACCGACTGCACGTGACTGGAGCCGCCGGGCACCATGATCAGCCCGATGTACTTTTCGCGGGGCAACCACTCCAGCGCGGTCGCCACTGCCTCGGCGACCGCCTCGGCCGGATCGGTGATGCCGGTCAGGTGAGCGGCCAGCCGCTGGAGGAACCCATCGACGGCGTGCACCGCGGCCGTCACCAGCAGGGCCTCGGTGCTGGAGAAGTACCGGTACACCGTCTGACGCGTGACGCCGACGGTGCGGGCCACGTCGGAGATGCTGAAGTCGGCGCCGCGTTCCTCGATGACCTTGCCCGCGGCCGCGAGGATGCGTGCAACGGCCTCCTCGTCCGAGGCAGGCTTGGCTCCTGACCAACCGTGGGTGCGCACGAACGAACTGTAGGCCACCCGTGATCGGGCTACTGGTAGGCGACCTGCAGGTCCTTGACCCCGTTGATCCAGCCGGATCGCAGCCGCTGCGGCTCGGCCACCTTCGAGATGTCGGGAATCTGGTCGGCGATCTCGTTGAACATCAACTTGATCTCCATGCGGGCCAGGTTCGCGCCGATGCAGAAGTGTGCGCCGTTGCCTCCGAAGGCCAAGTGGGGGTTGGGGTTCCGACGAATATCGAAGGTGAACGGGTCGTCGAACACCGCCTCGTCGAAATTCGCCGAGCTGTAGAACAGTCCGGCCCGCTGCCCCTTGGCAATCGTGACACCGCCCACCTCGACATCCTCGAGTGCGGTGCGCTGGAAGCAGTGCACCGGGGTGGCCCAGCGGATGATCTCGTCGATGGCGGTGTCGGGGCGTTCCCGCTTGAACAGCTCCCATTGGTCGGGGTTGTCGAAGAAGGCGTTCATTCCGTGCGTCATCGCGTTGCGGGTCGTCTCGTTACCGGCCACCGCGAGCAGGATCACGAAGAACGCGAATTCGACCTCGCCCATCGATTCGCCGTCCAGGTCAGCCTGGACCAGTCGGGTCACGATGTCGTCGGCAGGGCACCGGCGGCGGTCCTCGGCCATCGTGTAGGCGTAGCCCATCAACTCGGCGTTGGCCATCGTGGGATCTGAGTCGAAGTCCGGGTCGTCGGTGTTCATGATCGCGTTGGACCAATCGAACAGCCTCTCCCGGTCCTCTTCGGGGACGCCGATGAGGTCGGCGATGGCCTGCAGCGGCAGCATCATCGCGACGTCGTCCACGAAATTGCCGCTGTCCTTCGCGGCGGCGCCGCGGACGATCTCGCGGGCGGCGTCGGCGAGCTTGGCTTCCATTCCTGCGATCGCCCTGGGCGTGAACAGGCGCGACACGATCTTGCGCAGTCGGGTGTGCTCGGGGGCATCGTGGTTGATCAGCAGCGCCTTGGTCAGGTCAAGCTGTTCGGCGGTCACCCCGTCGGGAAGGCGCATCACCGCTCCCTTGGCGTTGGTGGACCACTGCGCGCTGTTGCGCGAGATCGCCTTGATGTCCTCATGTCGCGAGATCACCCAGTAGCCGCCGTCGTCGAAGATCGACTCCGCCTGTTCGTTCCACCACACCGGGGCGGTCTTGCGTAACTCCGCGAACTCGGTCGCCGGGATGCCCTTCCGCAGCACATCAGGGTCGGTGAAGTCGTAACCGGGGGGCAGGAACGGGCAGCTCTGGGTCGCGGTCAAGGGGAATCTCCTCATGGTGTGACGTGCAGCACTCAACCTCGACCATACACTGCGGCGCTAAGATGTATGGCCGACGATGTAGAGAGTCCGGCGCTCGGTGCCACTAGGGTGTCCATCTGTGCACGTCCTGGTGGTTGGATCCGGAGCCCGTGAACACGCGCTGCTGCTCGCACTGCGCCGAGACCCGGAGGTCGACGCGCTGTCGGTGACGCCGGGCAACCCGGGCACCGCGGCGGTGGCCGATCAATACGACGTCGACGTCACGTCGGGAGAGGCGGTCACCGCGCTGGCCCGTCGTATCGGGGCCGACCTGGTGGTCATCGGGCCCGAGGTGCCGCTGGTGCTCGGTGTCGCCGACGCGGTCCGCGCGGCCGGGATCGCCTGCTTCGGTCCGACGAAGGATGCCGCCCGCATCGAAGGGTCGAAGGCGTTCGCCAAAGACGTGATGTCGGCTGCGGGCGTGCGCACCGCGGGCAGTGAGATCGTCGACAACCCCGGCCACCTCGATGAGGCGCTGGACCGGTTCGGTCCTCCCGCCGGGCAGGCAGCCTGGGTGGTCAAGGACGACGGGTTGGCCGCCGGTAAGGGTGTGGTCGTCACGCCGGACCGCGACACCGCTCGCGCGCATGCGGCCGGGTTACTCGACGCGGGACACCCGGTGCTGCTGGAATCGTTCCTCGACGGACCCGAGGTGTCACTGTTCTGCGTCGTGGACGGCGAGACGGTGGTGCCGCTGCTGCCCGCCCAGGACTTCAAACGGGTCGGCGACAACGACACCGGACCCAACACCGGCGGGATGGGCGCCTACACGCCGCTGCCGTGGCTGCCGGCCGAGATCACTCGTCAGATCGTCGACGAAATCGTCAAACCCGTTGCCGCCGAACTGGTCAGGCGGTCAAGCGCGTTCTCGGGTCTGTTGTATGCCGGGCTGGCGATCACGTCGGCCGGGCCGGCGGTCGTGGAATTCAACTGCCGCTTCGGTGACCCGGAGACCCAGGCCGTGCTCGCACTGCTGGAGTCGCCGCTGGGTCAACTGCTGCGCGCCGCGGCCACCGGTGAGTTGGCCGGCCACCCGGCGCTGCAATGGCTGGACGGTTCGGCGGTCACCGTCGTGCTGGCCGCGGAGAACTATCCGGGACGACCGCGGGTCGGTGACGTGATCCACGGCGCGGACCAGGACGGGGTGCTGCACGCGGGCACCGCCCGGCGCGAGGACGGGAGCCTGGTGTCCTCGGGTGGCCGGGTGCTGTCGGTGGTCGGGACGGGGCCGGATCTGAACGCTGCCCGTGAAGCCGCCTACGCGACGATCGGTGCGATCCGGTTGCCGGGCAGCCACTTCCGGCATGACATCGGACAGGCGGCGGCCGAGGGCCGGATCTCGCTCTAGACCAGTAGCGGTGCCGCCCAGCTCAACTCGGCGGTCAGCTGCGAGGACCAGAACCCCGCGTCGTGGCCACCGGGGGAGAAGCCGCCCGCCGGGGGCGTCGGTAGCTGGGCGACGAACTGCCGGGTGGCGGCGTAGAAGGGATCGTCGAACCCGCAGTCGATGCGCAGCGGTATCTCGTTGAGGGCGGGCAGACCCCACACGGTGTTCGCCTCGTAGTCGGCGGCGCCGTCGAACGCGCCCGGCGCTGCGGCGCCGGGCGAGGTCCACAGCGCGGGACTGACCGCACAGATCGCGGCGGTGCGGGCGGGGCCCAGACGCGAGCCCAGCAGCATCGCTCCGTAGCCGCCCATCGACCACCCCAGGAACGCGACCCGCGAGATGTCCAGTCCCTGTTCGGCGAGCAGCGGCAGGAATTCGTCGAGCACCATCGCCCCGGAGTCGTCACCGGAGGCGCGCCGGTGCCAGTACCCGTTGCCGCCGTCGACGGCGGCGATCGCGAACGGCGGCAGGCCGGCCCGGACCGCATCGGCCAGGAACTGTTCGGCCCCCATCGACATCACGGTGTGCGCCGAGGAGTCCTTGCCGTGCAACAGGATCACCGGGCGCAACGGTGCGGTCTGATCCGGCGGGCGCGCGACGGCCCAGTTGGTGACCGCGCCGCCGCGGGCCGCCGAGATGAAGGAGCCGGTCACGTAGGTGGCCGCGGGCGCTGCCGAGGCCACCGCGTCGCCCAGCATCGACGCCCCGGCGGCGACCAAACCCGCGCGCAGTCCGAACGCCAGCATCTCCCGGCGGTTGAGGGTCGGCATGCGCGACATCATGCCATCGACGGCGCCGGGCCACGCCGTGCCCAACGCGGGGCGGGAAAGCCTGGTGATTCGCCGAAAAACCGATGCCGGAACCCCGTGGCTGGCAGGATTCTCTGGGTGACGGCAGCGGTCACTCCCAAGGGAGAACGTCGGCGGTATGCGCTGGTCAGCGCTGCCGCGGACCTTCTCTGCGAAGGTGGCTTCGATGCGGTGCGCCACCGTGCCGTGGCGCGCCGCGCCGGGCTGCCGCTGGCGTCGACGACCTACTATTTTTCTTCGCTGGATGACCTCATCGCCAAGGCGGTCGAGCATGTCGGCAGCCGGGAGAGTGAACAGCTGCGGCGCCGCGTGCAGACGTTGTCACGACGCCGTCGCGGCGCCGAATCCACCGCCGACATCCTGGTAGACCTTCTCGTCGGCGAGAATCCCGAACGCGTCACCGAGCAGATGATCTCCCGCTACGAGCGCTATATCGCCTGTGCCCGTCAGCCAAGTCTGCGCGACATCCAGCGGCGCATCCTCAAGCAGCGCAGCGAAGCCGTCGTCGAAGTCGTCGAACGGTCGGGACGGTCGGTGCGCGCCGAACTGGTCACCGCGCTGGTGTGCGCGGTCGACGGTGCGGTGGTCGCGGCGCTGGTCAGCGAGGGTGAGGGGCCGCGCGCCACCGCCAGAGCCACCCTGATCGACGTCATCGATGTGTTGGCCCCGTTCAACTAGCGTTTGCTTCTCGTCGCCGGTGGTTACTTGGGATTGGGCATGGTCGCGGGAGCGGCACGGAATCGGGTCGGATCCTGCGGTGATGCTGCGGTCCCGGCCCGACTGGCCGATGATGAGGGTTTCGACGGATTTCAGGGAGGCGTGATGTCGGAAGCGGTGGCCGGGCCGAACACGCGTCCCAAACAGCCTGAGCTCAAACGCGTCATGGGCCCCGGTCTGCTGTTGCTGTTCATCGTCGGCGACATCCTGGGCACCGGTGTCTACGCCCTTGTCGGCGATGTCGCCGGTGAAGTCGGTGGGGCGGCGTGGCTTCCGTTCCTGGTCGCCTTCGGCGTGGCCACCGTCACGGCGTTCAGCTACCTCGAGCTGGTGACGAAGTACCCTCAGGCCGCCGGCGCTGCGCTGTACGCGCACAAGGCTTTCGGGATCCACTTCATCACCTTCCTGGTCGCGTTCGTCGTGATGTGTTCCGGGATCACCTCGGCGTCAACGGCTTCGAGGGCGTTCTCGGCGAACTTCTTCGAAGGCGTGGGAATGGACGCGCCCAAGGTCGGTGTCGCGGTGCTGGCGCTTCTGTCATGGCCGCGCTGGCCGCGATCAACTACCGGGGCGTCGGGGAGAGCGTCAAGCTCAACGTGGTGCTGACCATCGTCGAGATCACCGGCCTGGTGGTGGTGATCCTCGTCGGGCTGTGGGCCTTCACCGGTGGCGGCGACGTCGACTTCTCCCGGATCACCGCGTTCGAGACCTCCGAGGACAAGAACACTTTCATGGCGATCTCGGCGGCGACCTCGCTGGCGTTCTTCGCGATGGTCGGGTTCGAGGACTCGGTGAACATGGCCGAGGAGACCAAGAATCCGGTCAAGACGTTCCCGAAGATCCTGCTGTCCGGTCTGTCGATCGCCGGCGTTGTCTACGTTCTGATCTCGATCGTCGCGGTGGCGCTCGTGCCGGTCGGCAAGCTCGAAGCGAGCGACACCCCGCTCGTGGAGGTCGTCAAGGCCGGCGCTCCCGGGCTGCCGATCAACGCGATCCTGCCGTTCATCACGATGTTCGCGGTGTCGAACACCGCGCTGATCAACATGCTGATGGCCAGCCGGCTGATCTACGGCATGGCGCGCCAGCACGTGCTGCCGCCGGTGCTCGGCACCGTGCACCCGACGCGTCAGTCACCGTGGGTGGCCATCGTGTTCACCACGCTGATCGCGTTCGGTTTGATCCTCTACGTGTCGGCGTTCGCCAGCAGCAACGCGATCGCGGTGCTCGGCGGCACCACCAGCCTGCTGCTGCTCGCGGTGTTCGCCGTCGTGAACGTGGCCGTGCTGGTGCTGCGCCGCGACGTGCGCCAGGCCGGCGGGCACTTCAGGACCCCGACGGTGCTGCCGGTGATCGGATTCCTGACCTCGCTGTATCTGGTCACGCCGATGTCGGGACGGCCCGCTCAGCAGTACATCGTGGCCGGCGTCCTGGTCGCGATCGGCGTCGTGCTGTTCTTCATCACCCAGCAGATCAACAAGCAACTCGGCATCCGGGACGGCCACATCACCGACCCGACCCACCTCGGTTCAGGCCCGAGCTAACCGAGCCTTTCGGTGAGTCGCTGTAAGCGGTTGTCCAGCAACGTGGTTCGGTGAGCATTGCCGTCCAGCTCCAGGTAGCGACGGCCGAATCGGGCCAGCAGCGCATCGTCGAGCCGGCGCACCGCGCCGGCCGGGTAGCGGTAGTCCATCGCGGCATTCACCGCGCCGGTGTCCACTCCGTGGAGCTGGGCGTCCAGCGCCTCGATGGACTCGATCCCCAGATCGAGAAGCAACCCGGCGATCCATGCGTAGTGGTCGGTGCGCGACCAACCGGCGTCGGGGAACCGATTCCCGAGATAGGTCGCCAACACCGCCGTCGGGATCCTCGGGTCGTCGGTGATCTCGGTGACCTCGGGGGTGGCGGTGCGCAGCCGTTCCCGCACGGCGGAGAATTCGCGGTCGGCCAGCTCCAGCAAGCCGGCAGCCAGGGTGAAGCGGCGGTCCAGATCGGGGGCGTGCGCGGCGGGAATCGAGCCCTTGTACCGGATTTCATGTTCGAACTCCGCCCACGCGTGCTGGAGCACGGTGCGCACCTGGATCGACGCGGGCTGCTGCACTCCTTCCACGCCGACGAGCAGATGTCTGCTGGCGTAGCCCCACCGGCCCTCGCGGGCGGTCTCCTGCCCCATGTCGCGGTCGTCGAGCAGTCGCATTTCCTCCGAGAGGAGCTCGGCCACCGAGGCGACGTCCTCACGCAGATAGGTGATGACCCGCAACCCGATCAAGTCGGTGATCTCGACCAGTGGCTCGGCGAAGACGGGCCGGCCGCCCGCGGTGCGTCGGTCGGCCTTCGCGGCGAACGACTCCACGGTCTTGGTGCGCGCCGTGACCGACAGGTAGTTGATGCCGGCCTCGTCGAGCAGGCCGGTGACCAGACCGAGGTAATGCTCGGTCGCGGCGACCAGTGCGGGACGCCGGGACTCGTATTCGGCGACGGCCGGCGACACCGCGACCGACTGCCTCGGCCGTTGTGCCCGAGCCGATTTCGGGCGCCGGTCCGGCGGCAGTGACGGGGTGACGATGTAGCCGGAGCCTGCGTCGCCGTAGATCGTGACATCCTGCGGGCGGTGATACCAGTAGAGCCCGACGTAGGCACACAGCACCGCGTCCACCGGGTCCTCGTCGCGGTCGAGGTGGCTCGGTTTGACCGCGGCCTCGATCCGTTTGCGCAGTTCGACCCATGCGACGCTGCGGTTGACGCGCAGCCGCGGGGAGGCGTCGTCGAGACCCTCGATCAGCGTCATCAGCCGCAGCAGTTCGCGCTGCCTGTCCTCGAACGGGCCACGCTTGTACTTCAGCGTCTTCTCCAGTTCGAACAGCACGATGGTCGCCGGATGCGGATACACCTCGATCGCGCGCCGTGGCGAACCAGAGGACGGATCCATGTCGAGTCCCAGGCGTTCGGCGATCCGGGCGGCCCGCGGTTCTTTGAACTCGGGCCGGTCGGTGAACGCGGGGCGGGCACCCGCCTCGAAGCGCTGGAAGTCGCGGTTGTAGGCAGTCTCGGCGGGCCGGTGACCGGTCGCGTTCTTGACGATCAGCGGCGCGTCGATCGCGACCAGGCATTCGCCGTCGGTGAAGGGCGCGAGGGCCGCGACGATGCTGTCGTCGTCCTGGGCCGCCCCCACATGCAGGAGCCGACCGCCGGCGTCGACCACGGCGAGACCGGTCTGGTTCTTCTCACCCCAGGCGAGGTCGAGCCCGACGAAGTGCATGGGGCTACTGTGCCTCATTCTGTGCCGGTGCAGCGGCCGATAGGCTGTGTGTTCGTGAGTGTCCCCAACGTCCTGGCCAACCGGTATGCCAGCGAAGAGATGGTGGCGATCTGGTCGCCGGAAGCCAAGATCGTCGCCGAGCGGCGGTTGTGGCTGGCGGTGCTCAAAGCCCAGGCCGAGCTCGGTGTGAACGTGCCCGACGGTGTGGTCGCCGACTACGAGCGGGTGCTGGAGAACGTGGATCTGGCCTCGATCGCCGCGCGGGAGCGGGTGCTGCGCCACGACGTGAAGGCGCGGATCGAGGAGTTCAACGCTCTGGCCGGCCACGAGCACGTGCACAAGGGCATGACCAGCCGCGACCTCACCGAGAACGTCGAACAGCTGCAGATCCGCCGCTCGCTGGAACTGGTGCGTGACCACTCCATTGCGGTGCTGGCCAGGCTGGCCGAACGCGCCGCGCTTTACCGCGACCTGGTGATGGCCGGGCGCAGTCACAACGTCGCCGCGCAGGCCACGACACTGGGCAAGCGGTTCGCGTCGGCCGCCGAGGAGCTGCTGGTCGCTCTGAACCGGGTGATCGAGCTGATCGACCGGTACCCGCTGCGCGGCATCAAGGGGCCCATGGGGACCGCGCAGGACATGCTCGACCTGTTCGACGGGGACACCGAACGGCTCGCCGACCTGGAGCGACGGGTCGCCCAGTTCCTCGGCTTCTCCCAGATGTTGACCAGCGTGGGTCAGGTCTACCCGCGCTCGCTCGACCACGACGTGGTGTCCGCGCTGGTCCAGCTGGGGGCCGGCCCGTCGTCGATGGCGCACACCATCCGGCTGATGGCCGGGCACGAACTGGTCACCGAGGGCTTCGCACCGGGCCAGGTCGGATCGTCGGCGATGCCGCACAAAATGAACACCCGTTCGTGTGAGCGCGTCAACGGACTTCAGGTGGTGCTGCGGGGATACGGTTCGATGGCCGCCGAGCTGGCCGGCGCGCAGTGGAACGAGGGCGACGTGTTCTGCTCAGTGGTGCGCCGCGTCGCGCTGCCGGACGCGTTCTTCGCCCTCGACGGCCAGACCGAGACGTTCCTGACCGTCCTCGACGAGTTCGGCGCCTACCCGGCGGTCATCCAGCGCGAACTTGACCGCTACCTGCCGTTCCTGGCCACCACCCGGATCCTGATCGCCGCGGTGCGCGCCGGCGTCGGACGCGAGACGGCCCACGAGGTCATCAAGGAACACGCCGTCGCCGTGGCGCTGGCGATGCGTGAGAAAGGCGCCGAGCCCGACCTGCTGGACCGGCTGGCCGCCGACCCGCGACTGCCGCTGGATCGAGCCGCGCTCGACGCCGCGCTGGCCGACAAGCAGGTTTTCACCGGTGCGGCCGGCGACCAGGTCGACCGGGTGGTCGCGGCCGTCGACGACCTGATCGGGCGGTATCCCGAGGCGGCCAAATACACCTCGGGCGCCATTCTGTGACGGTCCCGGGAGCCCTGGCGGGAGTCGACCTCACCGATCTCGACAACTTCGCGGCCGGGTTCCCGCACGGGCTGTTCGCGGTGCACCGCCAACACGCCCCCGTCTACTGGCATGAGCCGACGGAGAACACCCCCGACGGAGAGGGCTTCTGGTCGGTGGCGACCTACGCGCAAACCCTTGCGGTCTTTCGCGACCCGGATACCTACTCGTCGGTGACCGGAGGGGAGCGCCCGTTCGGCGGAACGCTGTTGCAGGACCTGCCGATCGCCGGTCAACTGTTGAACATGATGGACGATCCCCGCCACGCCGCGGTGCGCCGGCTGGTCAGTTCGGGTCTGACCCCCCGGATGATCCGCCGGGTCGAGGACGACCTCCGCGCCCGGGCCCGGCGCCTGCTCGACGATGTCGAACCCGACACCCCCGTCGACTTCCTCACCGACATCGCCGCCGAGGTGCCGATGCAGATGATCTGCATCCTTCTCGGTGTGCCTGAGTCCGAACGGCATTGGCTGTTCGAGGCGATCGAACCCAGCTTCGACTTCGGCGGCGCGCGCAAGGCGTCGATCACCCGGCTCTCCGTGGAGGAGGCCGGGTCACGCATGTTCACGTACGGTCAGGAACTCATCGCGGCCAAGCGCGCCGAACCCGCCGACGACATGCTCTCGGTGGTGGTGAACTCCGGCGACCCGCAGCTGACCGACCTGGAGAGCTACCTGTTCTTCAATCTGCTGTTCAGCGCCGGCGCCGAGACCACCCGCAACGCCATCGCCGGCGGCCTGCTGGCACTCGTGGAGAACCCGGCCGCCTACCGCGAGTTGCGTGCCGACCCCGGCCTGCTGCCCACGGCCATCGAGGAGATGGTGCGGTGGACCTCGCCGTCACCGTCGAAGCGGCGCACCGTGACCCGCCGCGCCACCCTGGGCGGGCACACCGTCGAGCCCGGACAGAAGGTGCTGGTCTGGGAGGGTTCGGCGAACCGGGACGCGGCCGCCTTCGCCGCGCCGGACCACTTCCAGATCACCCGGAAACCTAACCCGCACTTGGGTTTCGGTCAGGGTGTGCACTACTGCCTGGGAGCCAACCTGGCGCGGCTGGAGCTGCGGGTCATCTTCGAGGAGATCCTGCGGCGCTTCGACGCGGTGACCCTCGCGCGTCCGGTCGAGTGGACACGCAGCAACCGGCACACCGGCATCCGGCACCTGGTGGTCGAGTTCAGCGCTTCACCCTAAGCTCGAACCACATGGACCCTCGACAACCGGACATCAGGGCTTCGGATGCCGATCGCGCAGCAGTGACACAGATTCTCGAGCACGCCGTGGGGCAGGGCATGCTGACCCTCGACGAGTACACCCAGCGGGTGGACGTCGTGCTGGCGGCCCGGACCCGCCGCGAACTCGACACCGTGATCGCCGATCTGCCCCACGTCCGCCGTCAGCCGGCGCCCGCCCCGCCGGAGGTGCTGCGGAGCTGGATGTCGGGCATCTCACGCAAGGGTCCGTGGACCGCACCCGCGCGCCTGCAGCTGGTCACCCGGATGTGTTCGACCACTTTGGATTTCACGTCGGCAGTGCTGCAGAGCCCGGTCGTGCACATCGACATCGACGACTACTTCAGCTCCACCGAGCTGATCCTGCCCGACGGCGCCACCGCCGACCTGAACCGGGTCGCCAACGTCGCGTCGTCCACGTCGGTGAAGGTGACGACCAGCCCGCCGTCGGGCCGCTTGCACGTCGTCGTCGCCGGCCGGGTGCGGTTCGGGTCGCTGACCGCGCGACACCCGTTCGGAACCTCGCTCAAACGCCTGCTGAGGTAAACCGCCGAAATCGCATTCCACGTGGCGGATCGGCGGTGCGGACCGCGTGGAATGCGATTTCGGCGGTTACTCGGCGCGCTTCAGATTGGCCGCGCGGATACCCGAGGCGCGCAGTTCGAGTGCGGCCAGCCCGCGGATCGCGACCCGGTCCTGCTCACGCCATGCGCCCACCGGGTCGGTGCTGATCGCGGCGAGCTTGGGCAGCGGACGGTTGGCCAGCGCGCGCAACGCCAGCAGCTGCTCCCCGGCCCAGGTGGACGACAGCGTGACGGCGGTCCATTTGCGGCGGAAGAAACGCAGCCGCAGAAACAACCACGGCATCATCAACGCCAGGATCGGCGGCGCGGCGACCGCGAACGCCAGCAGCCACGCCAGCCAGCCGGCCGTCACTCCCAGCGATTGCCCCGCACCGGCGATCTCGCGCGCGGCGTCCCCGGCGCCTCGCAACGGCCCGGCCAGCGCGCCGCCGATCAGCGGCACGTCGTCGGCGCTGTTGCCGGCATTGTCCAGGTTGCCGGCCACGCCGTTGGCGCCGCTCTCCACCTGATAGCCGAACTCGGCGAGCGTCGACACCGCCGAATGGACCGCGGCGCCCACCCAAACCCAGATCGCGGTCCAGGCGAGCACGACGACGTCGCTGACCAGTTGCCACAACAATCGGCCGGGGGTCGTGGCGTAGGGGATCCACCGAGAGCTCATGTGCTCGATCACAGCACACACAGAGCGGCTCCGGCGGCCCGATAGGCTGGGCCGATGCGTCCCGCTCTGTCCGACTACCAACACCTGGCCAGCGGCAAGGTCCGTGAGCTGTACCGCATCGACGACGGGCACCTGCTGTTCGTCGCGACCGACCGGATCTCGGCCTACGACCACATCCTCACCTCCGAGATCCCGGACAAGGGGCGCGTGCTGACCGCGATGAGCGTGTTCTTCTTCGACTACCTCAGCCGCACGGCCGAGGTGCCCAACCATCTGGCCGGTCCGCCCGACGACGAACGCATCCCCGGAGAGGTGCTGGGCCGGGCGCTGGTGGTCGAGCAACTGGAGATGCTGCCGGTGGAAGCCGTGGCCCGCGGCTACCTGACGGGGTCCGGACTGATCGACTACCAGCAGACCGGCACCGTCTGCGGTATCGCGCTGCCGTCGGGGCTGGTGGAGGCCAGCAGGTTCGACGAACCGCTGTTCACGCCGGCCACGAAGGCCGAACTCGGCGAGCATGACGTGAACATCAGCTTCGACGACGTCGTCGAGCTGATCGGCGCCGAGCGTGCCGAGCAACTGCGTGAACGCACGCTGCAGACCTACAGCCAGGGCGCCGCGCATGCGTTGACCAAGGGCATCATCGTCGCCGACACCAAGTTCGAGTTCGGCGTGGACGCCCAGGGTGAGCTCAAGCTCGCCGACGAGGTGTTCACACCGGACTCGTCACGCTACTGGCGCGCCGACGGCTACACCGAGGGACAGGTGCAGGACAGCTTCGACAAGCAGTTCGTCCGTAACTGGCTGACAGGTCCCGAATCCGGGTGGGACCGGCACGGTGAGCAGGCCCCGCCGCCGCTGCCGCCCGACATCGTCGACGCCACCCGAGCGCGCTATATCGAGGCCTACGAGCGCATCTCGGGCCTCCGTTTCGACCGATGGATGGGGGCTGCCGCGTGAAGCTCGAACCCACGGTCGGCCCGCCCATCGCCAAGCGGGTCTACACCCGCCGCGAACACCACGGCGACGTGTTCCTCGACCCGTACGAATGGCTGCGCGACAAGTCCAATCAGGATGTGATCGATTACCTGGAAGCCGAGAACGCCTACACCGAGCATGTCACCGAGGATCTGGCGCCGCTGCGGCAGACGATCTTCGACGAGATCAAAGCCCGAACGAAAGAGACCGATCTGTCGGTGCCGACGCGTCGCGGCGACTGGTGGTACTACGGCCGCAGCTTCCAGGGCAAGCAGTACGGGGTGCAATGCCGTTGTCCCGTCACCGACCCCGACGACTGGACGCCTCCGGTGTTCGACGAGAACACCGAGATCCCCGGCGAACAGGTGCTGCTCGACGAGAACGTCGAGGCCGAGGGTCACGATTTCTTCTCGCTGGGCGCCGCGACCGTCAGCGTGGACGGAAACATCCTGGCGTACTCGGTCGACGTCAAGGGCGACGAGCGGTACACGCTGCGGTTCAAGGACTTACGCACCGGGCAGCGCTACGACGACGAGATCGCCGGTGTCGGGGCCGGCGCCACCTGGGCAGCCGACAACAACACCGTCTACTACGTGACCGTCGACGACGCGTGGCGGCCCGACACCGTGTGGCGGCACCGGCTGGGTGCCGGGCAGCCCGATGAACGCGTCTACCACGAACCGGACGAACGGTTCTGGGTCGCGGTGGGGCGCACGCGCAGCGACAAGTATGTGATCATCGCCGCAGGAAGCGCGATCACCTCGGAGCTGCGTTACGCCGACGCCGCCGACCCGCAGGCCGAGTTCACCGTCGTGTGGCCGCGCCGCGAATCCGTCGAGTACTCCCTCGACCACGCCGTCGTCGGCGGTGAGGACCGCTTCCTGATCCTGCACAACGACGGCGCCGAGAATTTCACCCTCGTCGAGGCGCCCGTGGCCGACCCTACCGACGTCCGCACGTTGATCGGGCACCGCCGTGACGTCCGGTTGGACGCGGTCGACGCGTTCGCCGGTCACCTCGTGGTCAGCTATCGCAAGGACGCGCTGCCCCGGATCCAGCTGTGGCCCCTCACCGACACCGGATACGGTGAGGCGCAAGACATCAGGTTCGACTCCGAACTGATGTCGGTGGGGCTGTCGGCCAACCCGAACTGGAGCGCGCCCAAACTGCGGATCGGCGCGACCTCCTTCGTGACCCCCGTGCGGATCTACGACCTCGACCTGGGCACCGGCGAACGCACGCTGCTGCGTGAGCAGCCTGTGCTGGGCGACTATCGCCCAGAGGACTACGTCGAGCGCCGCGACTGGGCGGTGGCGCACGACGGTGCGCGAGTGCCGATCTCGATCATCCACCGGGCCGGCCTGAGATACCCGGCGCCGGTGCTGCTGTACGGATACGGCGCCTATGAGTCCTGCGAGGATCCGCGGTTCTCGATCGCGCGGCTGTCGCTGCTCGACCGCGGCATGATCTTCGCGGTCGCCCATGTCCGCGGCGGCGGCGAGTTGGGGCGGCCGTGGTACGAGCACGGGAAGCTGCTGGAAAAGTGCAACACCTTCACCGACTTCATCACGGTGGCAAGCCATCTCGTCGGCACCGACGTCACCAGGCCGGAGAACCTGGTGGCCTACGGAGGCAGCGCGGGCGGTCTGCTGATGGGCGCGGTTGCCAACATGGCGCCGGAGCTGTTCGCCGGAATCCTGGCCGCGGTCCCGTTCGTGGATCCGCTGACCACCATCCTGGACCCGTCGCTGCCGTTGACGGTGACGGAATGGGACGAGTGGGGCAATCCGCTGGAGGACCCCGAGGTGTATCACTACATGAAGTCCTACTCGCCGTACGAGAACGTCGAGTCCAGGAATTACCCCGCGATACTGGCGATGACGTCACTCAACGACACCCGGGTTTACTACGTGGAGCCGGCGAAATGGGTTGCCGCGCTGCGTCATGCGCAGACCGACCCGGCCCGCGACGCGCCCCGGGTGTTACTCAAGACCGAGATGAACGCCGGGCACGGCGGCATCAGCGGACGCTACGAGCGGTGGAAGGAGACCGCGTTCCAGTATGCGTGGATGCTGGACGTCGCCGGCGAGAGATGACCCGGGGCTCCTACCACCACGGCGACCTGAAGGCCGTCATCCTCGCCCAAGCCGCCGTCCTCGTCGCCGAACGCGGTGCCGACGGCGTGTCGCTGCGCGAATTGGCCCGCACCGCAGGGGTTTCCCATGCCGCGCCGGCGCATCACTTCACCGACCGGCGCGGCCTGTTCACTGCGCTCGCCGCGCAGGGCTGGCGGATGCTGGCGGCCGCACTGGCCGGTGCACGACCTGAATTCCTGGACGCCGCACTGGCCTACGTGCGTTTCGCCGTGGAGAACCCGGGTCACTTCGCCGTGATGTTCGACCGCTCGCTGATCGACCCGGACAACACGGAGCTGATCGCGGCCCAGGCCGCCGCCGGCGCCGAATTGGCGTCGGGGGTAGGAACGCTCGACGACCCGCGCGCCACCGAGGATCCGCAGGCCGCGGCGCTCGCGGCGTGGTCGCTGGTGCACGGTTTCGCGATGCTGTGGCTCAATCGGGCCATCGACACCGACGCCGACCCGGTCGCCACGGCCGAGCGCGTGGCGCGGATGCTGTTCACCCCGAACCGGCCCTCACAGACCGCCGACGAGTAGCGTCGGCGCCATGACTGACGCTGCGATCACCGACATCCCGCTCACCACACTGGACGGCCGATCCACCACTCTCGGCGAATTGGCCGACGGCGCCGCGCTGGTGGTCAACGTCGCCTCCAAATGTGGACTGACGCCGCAATACACCGCGCTCGAACAGCTCGCGAAGGACTACGGAGGCCGTGGACTGACCGTGATCGGTGTTCCGTGTAACCAGTTCATGGGTCAGGAACCGGGCACCGCCGAGGAGATCCAGACGTTCTGCTCCACCACCTACGGTGTGACGTTCCCGCTGCTGGAGAAGACCGAGGTCAACGGATCCGGACGGCATCCGCTGTATGCGACGCTGACCCAGGCCGCCGACGACGCCGGTGAGGCCGGAGACGTGCAGTGGAACTTCGAGAAGTTCCTGCTCGCGCCCGGCGGCGCAGTGGTCAGACGCTTCCGCCCGCGCACCGCGCCCGACGCTCCCGAGGTGATCTCGGCGATCGAGGATGTCTTACCCCGATAGCCGAGACGACACCTGCCTGCGCAGTGTCGTCCACCTGCGAGACACCTGACATTGCGACACTGCCCGTGTGGCAGGACAACTGATCGTGTCGATCTCGGGGATCAGCGAACGCACGCTGGGCGACGTCGCAGAGTTCCGCGATTCGCTCGCAGACCGCGGTGTACCGGTGTCGTTCCTCGTCGCGCCGCGCCTCAAAGGCGGTTACCGACTCGACCGCGACGCCACCACCGTGGACTGGCTCATCGACCGGCGTGCGCACGGTGACGCCGTCGTGCTGCACGGCTTCGACGAGGCCGCCACCAAGCAGCGCCGCGGCGAGTTCGCGACGTTGCCGGCCCACGAGGCGAACCTGCGGTTGATGGCCGCCGACCGCATCATGGAACATCTGGATCTCCGGACCAGGTTGTTCGCCGCGCCCGGCTGGAACGTCTCCCAGGGTGCATTGACTGCGCTGCCCCGCAACGGGTTTCGTCTGCTGGCCGGACTGGCGGGCATCACCGACCTGGTGGGCGGAGGCACCGCGCGGGCCCGGGTGCTCGGCATCGGAGAAGGGTTCCTCGCCGAGCCGTGGTGGTGCCGCACCCTGGTGCTGGCCGCCGAGCGTACGGCCCGCCGGGACGGGATCGTGCGACTGGCGGTGGCGGCCCGGCACCTGCGCCGGCCAGGCCCGAAGCAGGCGATGCTCGACGCCGTCGATCTGGCGATGATGCACTCGTGTGTGCCCGTGGTTTACCGGTGGAGGCTCCAACCTGCGCTGACCGACGCCGCTTGACGCCCTTTTCTGGCTAGATTGGCGTCCATGGCTGACGCTGCTGATGTCATCGTGGTGGGCGCCGGGCTGGCCGGTTTGGTCGCGGCGTGCGAACTGGTCGAGCGTGGGCGGAGCGTGCTGATCGTCGATCAGGAGAATGCGGCCAACATCGGCGGCCAGGCGTATTGGTCCTTTGGTGGGCTGTTCTTCGTCGACAGCCCCGAGCAGCGGCGGATGGGGATCCGGGACAGCCACGAGCTCGCCCTGCAGGACTGGCTCGGCTCGGCCGGATTCGACCGGCCCGAAGACCACTGGCCCCGGCAATGGGCCCACGCCTACGTCGACTTCGCCGCCGGTGAGAAACGCAGCTGGCTGCGTGACCGCGGCCTGCAGACCTTCGCACTGGTCGGTTGGGCCGAGCGCGGCGGTTACGGCGCCAACGGTCACGGCAACTCGGTCCCGCGGTTCCACATCACCTGGGGCACCGGGCCCGCGCTCGTCGACATCTTCGCGCGCCGCCTGGTCGGCGCCCCCAGGCTGCGGTTCGCCCACCGGCACCGGGTGGACGAGTTGATCGTCGAATCCGGCGCGGTGGTGGGGGTGCGCGGAGCCGTGCTGGAGCCCTCGTCGGCGGTGCGCGGCGCAGAATCCTCGCGAAATGTGGTCGGTGACTTCGAATTCCGGGCCCAGGCGGTGATCGTGACCAGTGGCGGGATCGGCGGCAACCACGAACTGGTCCGCAAGTACTGGCCCAAGCGGATGGGGCGGGTGCCCGAGCAGCTGCTCAGCGGGGTGCCCGCGCACGTCGACGGGCGCATGCTGGAGATCTCGGCGACCGCCGGCGCCAGCGTCATCAACAGCGACCGGATGTGGCACTACACGGAAGGCATCACCAACTACGACCCGATCTGGCCGCGGCACGGCATCCGGATACTGCCGGGGCCGTCGTCGCTGTGGCTCGATGCCAATGGCAAACGGCTTCCGGTGCCGCTCTATCCGGGATTCGACACACTGGGCACGCTGGAGTACATCGCGCAGACCGGTCAGGACTACACGTGGTTCGTGTTGAACTCCCGCATCATCGCCAAGGAGTTCGGCTTATCGGGCCAGGAGCAGAATCCCGATCTGACCAACCGCAGTATCCGCGAGGTGCTCGAACGCGGGCGCAAGGGCCCCGCACCGGTGCATGCGTTCGTCGACAAGGGCGTCGACTTCGTCACCGCGACCTCGTTGCGGGAACTGGTGACCAGGATGAACGCGGTTCCCGACGTCGTGCCGCTGGACTTCGACGTGGTCGAGGCCGAGGTCACCGCCCGCGATCGGGAGGTGAGCAACCGGTTCACCAAGGACGGACAGATCACCGCGATCCGCGCCGCCCGCGCCTACCTGCCCGACCGGATCAGTCGGGTCGTGGCTCCGCACCGGCTGACCGACCCGAAGGCGGGCCCGATGATCGCGGTCAAGCTGCACATCCTGACGCGAAAATCGTTGGGCGGGTTGCAGACCGACTTGGAAGCGCGCGCGTTGCGAGGTGACGGCTCGGTGCTGCCCGGACTGTATGCCGCGGGGGAGGCAGCCGGGTTCGGCGGTGGTGGCGTGCACGGCTACCGCTCGCTGGAGGGCACCTTCCTCGGCGGGTGCGTGTTCTCCGGTCGTGCCGCTGGCCGCCACGCCGCGCTGTCGGTCGGATAGGCTCGCACCTCCCGTTCGCGAGCAGACGGAAAGTCGCGCGACACGCCCGCGAATCGTGCGAGTTTGTGTCTGCTCGCAGTGCTAGAAGTCTGTGGCGTTCTCCTGATCGAGCACCTGGAAGTCGGTGTCGGTCATCTCGGAGAGCCGGCCGTAGAAGATCGGGCGGCCGATGGGGTCGATGATCGCCTGGTGGATCGGCACGGCGCGGGCCGGTGCGACCGCGCGCAGATAGTCGACGGCCTCGGAGATCTTCAGCCACGGGGCCGCCGCCGGGGTCGCCAGCACATCCACCGGCTCACCGGGGACGAACAGCGCGTCTCCGGGATGCATCAACTTCGCGGGATGGTCACCGTCACCGACGAGATACGAGATGTTGTCGATGACCGGGATTTCCGGGTGGATCACCGCGTGTCGGCCGCCGGCGCCACGCACCGTCAGATGACCGATCGACAGCTCGTCGCCGGCGTTGACCGCCTGCCAGGACCCGCCGAGCTGGGCGGCCGTCTGCGGGTCGGCGTACAGCGCGGCCTGCGGGTTGGCCTCGATCAGCGCGGGCAACCGTTCGGTGTCGGCGTGGTCAGGGTGCTGGTGGGTGATCAGGATCGCGTCGAGTCCGGTGATGCCCTCGAAGCCGTGCGAGAAGTTCCCCGGATCGAAGAGCACCGTGGTTTGTTCGCCCGAGTCGGTCTCGAAGCTGGCGAGAAGGCATGAATGGCCGAAGTGTGTGAGCTGCATCCCTATATTGTGGCGCTCAGGGGCAGGTTGGGGTGGTGGTGTACGCACGCGTGGTATTGGCACTGGCGGTCGCGGTGTCCGGAATGGTCCTGACACCGGGACAGGGACGGGCGGTGCCGGGGGTGTGCCCGCCGATCTGCGATGCGATCCCCGATGCGGCGTGGATCGAGTCGAGCTCGGTGCCGCTGTACCCGATGTACCGCTGGCCTGGGCTGGCAGGTCTAGCGGTGACGGTGGCTGCCCCTCGGTTCGAGTTCGAGTCGTGGTGTGCCAGCCCGGTGCGTGAGTCCGATCCCCGCGACTACGCCGTGGCCGCGCGGGCCCGTGTGACCAACCCAGCGGGGCAGTGGAACTTGCACGCGCAGGTGTTGCACTGGCGCGGCGACGTCGTCACCGGTGGCCGGACGGCCCTGCAGACACTGGAGTGGGCCCGCATGGCGTTGGCGTCGTGCCACCTGACCGCACCCCAGGTGTCACCATCGCTGACCACCAGCGACGCCATGGACTTGGTCGGCGTGATCAGCGACGTCGGCCGTCGCGTGATGCACACCTATTTCCTCGTCGACCCGGCCAACAGCTCCCTGGTCGAGCTGACGCTGTGGACGACGCTGCCCACCGCGGTCGAGTGGCGAGGCGTGGCATCGGACACGCAGGTGCTCGACGCGATGGCGGTTCCACTCTGCGCCGCCTACGTGGGCTCGTGCCGGTGAAGCGGGGCCGGTGTCGCCGCAGGTAGAGTGTCGCCGTGGCAAAAGTGGTGGTGAACGTCATGCCGAAGACCGAGATCCTGGATCCGCAGGGCCAGGCAATCGTCGGCGCGCTGGGCCGGCTCGGGTTCGACGGGATCTCAGATGTGCGGCAGGGCAAGCGATTCGAGCTGGAGGTCGATGGCGAGATCGATGACGCCAAGCTGGCTGAGATCGCCGAATCGCTGCTCGCCAACACCGTGATCGAAGACTGGACCGTGAGCCGGGAAGACCAGGCATGACCGCCAAAGTGGGGGTCATCACATTCCCCGGCACGCTCGATGACATCGACGCCGCCAGGGCGGTCCGGCTGGCGGGTGGCGAGCCGGTCAGCCTGTGGCACGCCGACGCCGACCTCAAGGGCGTCGACGCTGTCGTCGTCCCCGGCGGCTTCTCCTACGGCGACTATCTGCGAGCCGGCGCCATCGCCAAGTTCGCGCCGGTCATGGGTGAGGTCATCGCGGCCGCCGGTCGTGGCATGCCCGTGCTCGGGATCTGTAACGGCTTCCAGGTGCTGTGCGAAGCCGGTCTGTTGCCGGGAGCGCTGACCCGCAACGCCGGACTGCACTTCATCTGCCGTGACACCTGGCTGGAGGTGGCGTCCAACACCACCGCGTGGACCAGCCGCTATGAACTGGGCGCCGACCTTCTCGTGCCGCTGAAGTCCGGTGAGGGACGCTACGTCGCCGGTGAGAACGTGCTCGACGAACTGGAGGGCGAGGGCCGGGTGGTGTTCCGCTACCGCGAGAACCTCAACGGCTCGATGCGCGGGATCGCCGGCATCAGCTCGGCCAACGGACGCGTCGTCGGCCTGATGCCGCATCCCGAGCACGCCACCGAGGCGTTGACCGGCCCGTCCGACGACGGTCTGGGGATTTTCTACTCGGCACTGGACGCAGTTTTGGTGTCCTGACCCCTTGCCATGGGAGACGCAGTGCGTTGACTCACCCGCGCGAGCGTGCGTGAAATAGCCTGAATTACAGGCGTTTCGCCCGCAGACACGCACGGTCGCGAGAGGAGGGAGGGAGGGGGGACAGGGTTAGCCGGCGCTCAGCGCGACCGAGGCCTCGGCGGTGTAGCACAGGAACGTGAAGGTTTCCTGCAGGTACAGCTGTACGGTCTCGGCATCATGCGACAGGTAGCCGATGCACACGTCGGTGCCCAGCTGCAGATCGAAATCGCCGCCGCGAGTGGACAACACGATCGCGCCGTCGATGGCGGGAGCCCAGATGATGTCGCCGTCGACGAGCCGGTTCAGATGCTCACGCACCGGATATCCGTGCGCGGTCGTCTCGCTCACCTTGGTATAGACGTCGGCCGACAGCAGCACGCTGTACGGTCCATCCACGCCGGCCAACCGCAGTTCCGACAGTGCCTGGCTGATGACATCGGGAATGTCGCGCGGGTCGTCCGGCAGCACCAGATTCGGGCACGAACTCGACCTGCGGATGCCGTTGATGTGCGCAGCCTCGTAACCCTCGAAGATCGCCCGGTCCTCGGCGAACGCCAGCTTTTTGGCGGCCTCCTTGACCGGATCCCAGTCGGAGTCCTGTGAGCCCCGCTCGACGTCGTCGATGTCGATCCGCCTGATGGTGAACGGGACTCGGAGCCGTACCAGCGGTCGGGCGTCGCGCAGGTGGGCGATCACACCGTCGCCCGGCGGTGCGACGTCGAGCAGGTGGCCGGTGCTCACCGCGGCTGTCACCGGTCCGCCCGGCTCACTGACGTCGACCACGCGACGGCCCGCGATGTTCCGCTTGAAGGTGCGCGTGGCCTCCTCCTCGATCTGCGCCCACGCCGCGTCGGTGATCGGAGCCAGGTCCCGGTAGAGGTTGTTCATTGCGGTTGTCCTTTCAGGCTGCCGATCGCGAGTGACCCCGCGTAGCCGGCCGGCGGCACACTGGAGGGCTGCGCGGAGTCCGTCGCCGAATCAGGGAGTGGCGGAGCGTTGTTGAGGAAATCGGTGATCGGCGTGAAGAACATCGAGCCCGTGACGGCCCGCGAGAAATCCAGCACCCGGTCGGTGTTGCCCGGCGGGTCGCCGAGAAACATGTTGCGCAGCATCCGTTCGGTGACCGCGGCGGTGCGCGAGTAACCGATGAAGTACGTGCCGAACTCGCCGGTCCCGACCTCTCCGAACGGCATGTTGTGCCGCACGATTTTGAGTTCGTTGCCTTCTTCGTCCTCGATCACATTCAGCGCCACATGGGAATTGGCGGGTTTGACCGCGTCGTCGAGTTCGATGTCGTCGAGTTTGGTTCGGCCGATCACCCGCTCCTGCTCCTCGGTCGGCAGCGCGTTCCACGCGTCCATCAGGTGCAGGTACTTCTGCACGTGGACGTAGCAGCCGCCCGCGAAGTCAGGGTCCTCGTCTCCGATCTGGGTGGCGCTGTCGGCCAGCGGTCCGTCGGGGTTCTCGGTGCCGTCGACGAACCCGAGCAGGTCCCGGTTGTCGAAGAAGCGGAAGCCGTGGGTCTCGTCGACGACGGAGATCGCACCCATCGCCGGGACCAGTTTGGTCGCCAGCTCGAAGCAGACGTCCATCGTCTCGGCGCGGATGTGGAACAGCAGATCGCCCGGTGTGGACGGGGCGCGGTGCACGCCGCCGTCGAGCGCGATGAACGGATGCAGCTCGGCAGGCCGGGGGCCGCTGAACAACCGGTCCCAGGCGTCCGATCCGATCGAGGTCACCACCGACAGCCGCTTGGCCGGGTCGCGGAATCCGATCGCGCGCACCAGCCCGGCGATGTCGCCCAGCGCGTCGTGCACCGCCTCCTCGCCGCCCTCGTCGATGGTGGCCACCAGAAAGATCGCCGCCGGCGTCAGCGGCGCCAGCACCGGCTGCGGCAGGGGAGCGGGCACGGTTCCACCCTAAATCAAGATCGGCTGGCGTGGTCGACGAAGATGGAAAGATGCCAGCCAGTCCCCAGGGTCTCTGTGAGTTCATCGACGCGGCACCGTCGCCGTTCCATGCCTGCCGCACGGCTGCGGACCGGTTGCTCGCCGCCGGCTTCACCGAGCTCGCAGAAAGCGACCCGTGGCCCGCCGCCGGTGACCACTTCACGGTGCGCGCCGGATCACTGATCGCGTGGCGGTCTCCCGAAGACGACACCGCCCTGCCGTTTCGAATCGTCGGCGCCCACACCGACAGCCCCAACCTGAGGGTCAAACAGCACCCCGATCGGTACGTCTCGGGCTGGCAGGTGGTCGCGCTGCAGCCCTACGGCGGCGCCTGGCTGAACTCCTGGCTCGACCGCGACCTCGGCATCAGCGGGCGGTTGTCGGTCCGCGACGGCAACGCGGTCCGGCACACCCTGGTCCGGATCGATGAGCCCATTCTTCGGGTGCCGCAGCTGGCCATCCACCTGTCCGAGGACCGTAAGGGCGTCGAGCTCAATCCGCAGCGGCACGTCAACGCCGTATGGGGGACGGGAACCGGTGCGCGATCGTTCCTCGACTACGTCGCCGACCACGCAGGCGTCGCCGGTGACGACGTGCTGGGCTTCGACCTGATGACCCACGACCTCACCCCGTCCCGGCTGACCGGGGCCGCGGCCGACCTCGTCAGCGCGCCGCGCCTGGACAACCAAGCCACCTGCTACGCCGGGCTGGAGGCGTTCCTGGGAGCCGGCCGCGACGCCGGCGTCGTGCCCGTGCTGGTGCTCTTCGACCACGAGGAGGTCGGTTCACAGTCCGACCACGGTGCCCAGTCGGAGCTGCTGCTGACCGTGCTGGAGCGCATCACACTGGCCGCAGGTGGGGGCCGCGAGGACTTCCTGCGGCGGTTGCCCACCTCGATGGTGGCGTCGGGTGACATGGCCCACGCCACCCACCCCAACTACCCGGACCGCCACGAGCCCGGGCACCTGATCGAGGTGAACGCGGGCCCGGTGCTGAAGGTGCAGCCCAACCTGCGTTACGCCACCGATGGCCGGACCGCCGCGGCCTTCGCGCTGGCCTGCGCGCAGGCCGGGGTGAACCTGCAGCGCTACGAACACCGCGCCGACCTGCCCTGTGGATCCACCATCGGGCCGATGACCGCGGCCAACACCGGGATCCCGACCGTCGACGTCGGCGCCGCGCAGCTGGCGATGCATTCGGCGCGCGAGGTGATGGGCGCCGCTGATGTCGCCGACTATTCCGCGGCACTTCAGGCGTTTCTGTCACCGGGCTGAACTACCGTCGAGCCATGCCACTGAAAACTGAGATGGTGACGTTCGACTGCACGGATCCCGACACCCTCGCCGACTGGTGGTCCAGGGCCGCCGGAGGCAAGGTGAACGCCGTCGCTCCAGGCGAATTCGTGATGGTGGTCCGTGACGGTGAGGCCAACCTGGGCTTTCAGCGGGTGCCGGACCCGACGCCGGGCAAGAACAAGGTGCACCTGGATTTTCACGCCCAGGACCGTGAAGCCGAGGTGGCCCGGCTCGTCGCACTCGGCGCCACCGAGACCGGGCGGAACAACTTCGGACCCGAGTTCGAGTGGGTGGTGTTGGCCGACCCGGAGGGCAACGCGTTCTGTGTGGCCTGAGTCGCATGACGGTGCTGGCTAGACTGGCGCGGTGACGTCTGGGTTGACCCAAGAGGTAGATACCGTCGAGCGGGCCGCCGCCACTCCCGACCAGCCCCAGCCCTTCCGGGAACTCGGGCTCAAGGACGACGAGTACGAGCGGATCCGTCAGATCCTCGGTCGCCGTCCCACCGATGCCGAGCTGGCGATGTACTCGGTGATGTGGAGTGAGCACTGCTCGTACAAGTCCTCCAAGGTGCACCTGCGCTACTTCGGGGAGACCACCACCGAGAAGATGCGCGAGACCATGCTGGCCGGCATCGGAGAGAATGCCGGCGTCGTCGACATCGGTGACGGCTGGGCGGCCACCTTCAAGGTGGAGTCGCACAACCACCCGTCCTACGTCGAGCCGTATCAGGGCGCGGCGACCGGCGTCGGCGGCATCGTGCGCGACATCATGGCGATGGGCGCCCGCCCGGTCGCGGTCATGGACCAGCTGCGCTTCGGCGCGGCCGACGCTCCCGACACCCGTCGCGTCCTGGACGGCGTGGTGCGTGGTGTCGGCGGCTACGGAAACTCGCTGGGGCTGCCGAACATCGGCGGCGAGACGATCTTCGACGCCAGCTACGCCGGCAACCCACTGGTCAACGCGCTGTGCGTCGGCGTGCTGCGCAAAGAAGACCTCAAACTGGCGTTCGCGTCCGGCGCCGGCAACAAGATCATCCTCTTCGGCGCCCGCACCGGCCTCGACGGCATCGGCGGCGTGTCGGTGCTGGCGTCGGAAACCTTCGGGGGCGACGAGTCGGGCAGTGCCGGCAGGAAGAAGCTGCCGAGTGTGCAGGTCGGTGATCCGTTCACCGAGAAGGTGCTCATCGAGTGCTGCCTGGAGCTCTACGCCGACGACCTGGTGGTCGGCATCCAGGACCTCGGCGGTGCCGGATTGTCCTGCGCCACTTCCGAACTCGCCTCCGCCGGCGACGGCGGCATGCGGGTCGAGCTGGACCGGGTGCCACTGCGGGCGGCCAACATGACCCCGGCGGAGATCCTGTCCAGCGAGTCGCAGGAGCGCATGTGCGCGGTGGTCACGCCCGAGAACGTCGACGCGTTCATGGCGGTGTGCCGCAAGTGGGACGTGCTCGCCACCGTGATCGGTGAGGTCACCGACAGCGGACGGCTGGAGATCACCTGGCACGGCCAGACCGTCGTCGACGTGCCCCCACGCACCGTCGCCCACGAGGGCCCGGTCTATGAGCGCCCGGTGCAGCGGCCCGACAGCCAGGACGCGCTCGTCGCCGACACCTCGGCGTCGCTGAAACGGCCGGTTACCGGAGACGAACTGCGGGACACGCTGCTGCAGCTGGTGGGAAGCCCGCACCTGTGCAGTCGCGCGTTCATCACCGAGCAGTACGACCGCTACGTGCGCGGCAACACCGTGCTCGCCGAACACGCCGACGGCGGCGTGCTGCGCGTCGACGAACAGACCGGCCGGGGAATCGCGATCTCCACCGACGCGTCCGGTCGCTACACCGCGCTCGACCCCTACGCCGGCGCGCAGCTCGCACTCGCCGAGGCCTACCGCAACGTCGCAGTCACCGGCGCCACCCCGGTCGCGGTGACCAACTGCCTGAACTTCGGTTCCCCCGAAGATCCCGGCGTGATGTGGCAGTTCTCCCAGGCTGTCCGTGGACTCGCCGACGGCGCTGCCGCCCTTGGTATTCCGGTGACCGGCGGCAACGTCAGCTTCTACAACCAGACCGGCAGCACCGCGATCCTGCCCACCCCGGTCGTCGGTGTGCTCGGTGTCATCGACGACGTCAAGCGCCGCATCCCCACCGGGTTCGGCAACGAACCGGGGGAGACGCTGATCCTGCTCGGCGACACCCACGACGAATTCGACGGATCGATCTGGGCCGAGGTGACCGCGGGCCACCTGGGCGGGGTGCCGCCGAAGGTGGATCTGGACCGTGAACGTCTGCTCGCCGAGGTGCTCACCGCGGGCTCGCGCGACGGTCTGATCTCCGCGGCGCACGACCTGTCCGAAGGCGGCTTGATCCAAGCTGTGGTCGAAGCGGCGCTGGCCGGCGAAACCGGTTGCCGCATCGTGCTTCCCGAAGGCTGGCAAGAAGGTACGGCGCCGTTCGTCTTCTTGTTCTCCGAATCGGCGGGCCGGGCGCTGGTCGCCGTGCCCCGCACCGAGGAGAGCCGGTTCACGGCCATGTGCGAGGCCCGCGGGCTGCCCGCCACCCGCATCGGCGTGGTCGATCAGGGTCCCGAGGGCAGCGAACCGGCCGTCGAGGTGCAGGGCCAGTTCACGGTGACGCTCGGCGAGTTGCGGCGCACGTCGGAGGGCGTGCTGCCCGGGCTGTTCGGGTGACGGGCCCAGATTTCGGGTGACGGACGCAGATGCCGAGAAAAACCCCGCGTATCTGTGGGCGTGGCGAGTGCTACGCCTGGACTTCACCGGCGTCGCGTTCGGAGCATTGTTCTTCTGCCTGTCGCTGACGCCGTCGTTGTTGCCCCGGGACTGGTTGTTCCAGGGGCTGATCGGTGGCCTGAACGCCGCGATCGGCTACGGCATCGGCGTGTTCGTCGCGAAGATGATCCGACGCTTCGTGCTGGCCAACCGTCCGTGGTGGCCGCCGCCGCGCCGGGTGTCCTCGACGCTGAAGATCCTGACCGTCGCCGTTTCCTTCGGTGCCTGCGTGCTGATGGTCATCCCCGCGGCGGCGTGGCAACGCCAGGTGTCGGCGCTGATGGGACTGGAAGGGCCGGCGACGTCGAGCTATCTGCGCACCCTTCTGCTGGCCGCGGTGATCGGCGGTCTCTGTGTGGCGGTGGCCCGGGTGCTGCTCGACCTCATCAAGTCCATGGCCCGGTATCTCATCCGGCGCTGGCGACTGTCCGACGAGATCGCGTTGTTCATCGGCACCGCGGTCGTGGTGGTGTTGGTGATCACCCTCGTCAACGGCGTGCTGCTGCGCGGGTTCCTGGCCGGCGCCAACCGGATCTTCCAGCCGCAGAACTCCACCACCGCCGACGGGGTGACTCAGCCGGAACGCCCCGAAAGATCCGGTAGCCCCGGATCTTTCGCCGCATGGGACACCCTTGGTTACCAAGGCCGCAGTTTCGTCGGCGGCGGAGCGGACGCCGACGAGCTGTCCCGCATCAACGGCAGGCCGGCGCGGGAACCGGTGCGGGTCTACGTCGGTCTGCAGACCGCCGACACCGATGAAGCGCGGATGGCCGTGCTGCTCAGCGAACTCGAACGCACGCGAGCGTTCGACCGTGAGGTACTCGTCCTCGCGCCGACTACCGGGACGGGCTGGATCAATCCGATCGCGGCGGAGTCGCTGGAGATGATGTACAACGGCGACACCGCGATCGTCGGATCCCAGTATTCCTATCTGCCCAGCTGGATCTCTTTCGTCGGCGATCAGCAGAAGTCGATGCACGCGGGACGGCTGATGATCGACGCCGTCCAGCAGCGTTGGGCCGAACTGCCCCCCGACCGGCGCCCCCGGCTGCTGCTCTACGGCGAGAGCCTGGGCTCGATGGCAGGGCAGGGCGCGTTCGGCTGGCTGCCCGACATCTCGCGGATGGGATTCTCGTCGGTGCTGTGGGTCGGTCCGCCCAACGCCAGCCCGCTGTGGCGTGGCATCACCGTCCGTCGCGACCCCGGCACACCCGAAGTGGAGCCGCGGTACGACAACGGGCGCACGGTGCGGTTCTCACAGGGCAATGATGCCGCGCGGATCGCCGCCGATGCGGCGCCGCCGTGGGAGGGCACCCGCGTGCTGTTCCTGCAACACTCGTCCGACCCCGTCGTCTGGTGGTCGGACGAGTTGCTGTTCACCCGTCCGGACTGGCTCTCGGAACCGCCGGGCCGGGACCGCACCGCCTCCATGCGGTGGTATCCGATCATCACGTTCTGGCAGGTGGCCGCCGACATGACCAATGCCGCCTCGGCGCCGGCCGGTCACGGACACAACTATGGGGACTACATCCTCGACGGCTGGGCGGCCGTCGCGCCGCCGCCCGGCTGGACCTCGGCGGACACCGACCGGATCCGGCCCGCGCTGAAGGAGTCCGAGTCCGAGACCGGGGACGCCTAGTGCGGAGCGGTGTGCGCGCCGCGGCCGCCGCCGGGGTCCTGCTCGTCTGGAGCGCGGTAGCGCCACGGATCCCCCCGCGCTGGAATCCCTTGCCCCAGGCGGCCTTCGGGGTAGCCGTCGCCATGCTGGGCAAGGCCCCACTGGGGTTGCGGCCGCCCGCACTGCGGGAGGGCTTACGGTGGGGGAGTGCGGCCGCGGTGCCGGTGGCGCTGACGGTCGCGGCGTCGACGGTGTCGCCCGCGGTGCGGGCGGGCATGGCCGGTCGGGAACTGCCCGCGCCGGCCGCGCCCTGGCTGCTGATGCGCATCCCGTTCGGCACGGTGTGGTCCGAGGAGGTCGCGTTCCGGGCAGCGTTGGGCGCGGCCGCTGAGCAGGCCTACGGCAGGGTCGGCGGACAGGTGTTCGCCGCCGTGGTTTTCGGACTGTCCCATATCCCCGACGCCCGTGCCGCGAAGGAGCCGCTGCTCGGCACGGTGCTGGTCACCGGCGCCGCCGGATGGGTCTTCTCGTGGCTCTACGCGAAGTCCGGCAGTGTGGTCGCCCCGATGTTGGCGCACCTGGCCGTCAACGAAGCCGGGGCTGTCGCGGCGCTCGCCGTCCAACGGCGATCCACGCGGAGCTGACCATGAGGCTGAACGCAGGCGGCCGTCCGCGGGCGGCACGGCTTTGAGACGCTTGGGTATGGCCGCCCGACGCAGCGTCGATCCCGCGACGACCCGCGCCGCGGTGGCCGCGGTCCATGGATGGCTGCGCGACGAGAACTCGCCCGCCCCGGACCGCGCCCAGCTCGCCGACGCGGTGCGCACCACCGCGCGGACACTGGCCGCTGTCGCACCCGGATCAGCCGTCGAAGTCCGGGTTCCGCCGTTCGTCGCCGTGCAGTGCATCGCAGGTCCGACACACACTCGTGGCAATCCGCCCAACGTCGTCGAGACCGATGCACGGACGTGGCTGCTGCTCGCGACCGGCTTGCTGTCGGTGGAGGATGCCGCCGCGGCGGGCGCGCTGCAGATGTCCGGATCGCGCGCCGCCGAGATCGCCGCGGCGCTGCCGTTGGTGACGATTGCCGGCTGATGGAATGCCCGAACCGCGAATCCCCGTTGTTCCCTGTACACATCGTCGCCGGATTCCGCGATTTGCCTGCGCGCCCCGTAGACTGGCCGACGTCACCCCCAGCCCCCAGGGAGCAGCCTGATTGTGACCGCCGAGACGCTTGAAAACGAGCCGAAGGAAGAGTGCGGAGTATTCGGGGTCTGGGCCCCCGGCGAGGAAGTGGCAAAGCTCACTTACTACGGCCTGTATGCGCTGCAGCATAGAGGCCAGGAAGCCGCGGGTATCGCGGTCGCCGACGGCTCGCAGGTGCTGGTGTTCAAGGACCTCGGGCTGGTCAGCCAGGTCTTCGACGAGCAAACGCTCGCGGCGATGCAAGGTCACGTCGCGATCGGCCACTGCCGCTACTCCACCACCGGCTCCACCACATGGGAGAACGCCCAGCCGGTGTTCCGTAACACCGCGGCGGGCACCGGGGTCGCGCTCGGGCATAACGGCAACCTGGTCAACACCGCCGAACTGGCGGCCCGGGCCCGCGACGAAGGGCTGATGAGCAACCGCGGCGCCGCCACCGCCACCACCGATTCCGACATCCTGGGCGCGCTGCTCGCCCACGGCGCGGCGGACTCCTCGCTCGAACAGGCCGCGCTGGAACTTCTGCCGACCGTTCGCGGGGCGTTCTGCCTGACCTTCATGGACGAGAACACCCTCTATGCCGCGCGCGACCCGTACGGTGTGCGGCCCTTGTCTCTCGGCCGGCTCGACCGCGGCTGGGTCGTGGCCTCCGAGACCGCAGCCCTCGACATCGTCGGCGCGTCGTTCGTCCGTGACATCGAACCGGGCGAACTGCTCGCGATCGACGCCGACGGGGTGCGCTCCAGTCGGTTCGCCCCGCCCTCCCCGAAAGGGTGTGTGTTCGAGTACGTCTACCTCGCCCGTCCCGACAGCACGATCGGCGGCCGCTCGGTGCACGCCACCCGCGTCGACATCGGCCGTCGGTTGGCCCGGGAGAAGCCGGTCGACGCCGACCTGGTGATCGGCGTCCCTGAATCGGGCACCCCGGCCGCGGTCGGGTACGCCCAGGAATCCGGAATCCCGTTCGGCCAGGGCCTGATGAAGAACGCTTACGTGGGCCGCACCTTCATCCAGCCTTCGCAGACCATCCGGCAGCTCGGCATCCGGCTCAAGCTCAACCCGCTCAAAGAAGTGATTCGCGGCAAGCGGCTGATCGTCGTCGACGACTCGATAGTGCGCGGCAATACCCAGCGCGCGCTGATCCGGATGCTGCGCGAGGCCGGAGCGCTCGAGGTGCACGTCCGGATCGCGTCACCGCCGGTGAAATGGCCGTGTTTCTACGGCATCGACTTCGCCACCCCCGCAGAGCTGATCGCCAACGCCTCCAACGCCGAAGCCGACGAAGACGAGATGCTCGAAGCGGTGCGTCACGCGATCGGGGCCGACTCGCTGGCCTACATCTCCCAGCAGGGCATGATCGCCGCCACCGAGCAGCCCGCGTCACGGCTGTGTTCGGCGTGCTTCGACGGCAACTACCCGATCGAGCTGCCCGGCGAGACCGCGCTCGGTAAGAACGTCATCGAGCACATGCTCGCCACCGCCGCGCGTAACGGAATCCCGCTGCAGTCGGCCGACAACGACAACGCCTCGGCGCTTCGGCGTCCTTGACGCCTCCGGCGTCGTGGCGTCCCTGACCGTTACTGCCCCGCCGCGGGACTGAACCTCAACAGGTGCCGCCTGCCGCCCTTGGCGGCGGTGCCGTCCTGTTCCAGTGCGGTCCCGACCGCGTCGCGGTATCCGGTCAGCCCTCCCGGCGGCGGCGGGATCACCGAATCGATGTCGTGGTCGTGCATCACCGCGTCGCACTCCAACGATTCGACCAGCGGCCGTGCCAGGCCCGACGGAATGGGAGTCACCAGCCCCACCCAGCGGCTGGCCAGGGTCGGCGTCAGCCATGGCAGCACCACGAACCGTCGGGGGTGCAGGCCTGCGATATCGGCATACACCTGCATGGCGTCGCCGTACTCGAGCACATCCGGCCCGCCGATGTCCCACGTGCGTGACTTCGGTACCGCCGCGGTCGCGGCTTCCACCAGGTAGTACAGGGCGTCGTCGATCGAGATGGGCTGGATCTTGTTGTGCACCCACTTCGGCGTCGTCATCACCGGCAGCCGGTCGGTGAGATGGCGGATCATCTCAAACGATGCCGAGCCCGACCCGATCACGATGCCTGCCTGCAGCACCACGGTCTCGACGCCAGAGTCGATCAGGATGTCACCGACCTCGGTGCGAGACGCCAGATGTCGCGACAGGTCGACGCCCTCGGGGTGCAGCCCGCTCAGGTACACCACCCGCCGGACCCCGGCCTTCTTCGCCGCGTCCACGACGTTACGAGCCGACTGGGCCTCCTCGGCAACGAAGTCCTTGGACGTTCCCATCGAGTGCACCAGGTAGTAGACGACGTCGGTGTCCTCGAACGCCTCGGCCAGTGAGCCCGGGTCGGTCAGATCCCCGCGTACCACCTCGGCACGGTCGCGCCACTCGGCGCGATCCAGCTTCCCGGGCGTGCGCGCCATGGCGCGCACGGTGTGGCCGCGGTCGAGGAGCCGCGGGATCAGAAGGCCACCGATGTAACCGGTCGCCCCCGTGACGAGGCAGCGGACATGCTCAGCAGGCATGGCGCCGGGATGACCGCTTCCGGTCCGCGGCAAACCCAAGATCACACTTTCCGGGCACCACGGAGCCCCTCCAACCGAGACTGGCAGCGATTTGCCGGGTCCACGCGGGTAGCCTTGCATCCGATGACCGAGCGCGCCGAACAACACGGCATTTCCTATGCGTCGGCAGGTGTGGACATCGAAGCCGGTGACCGCGCCGTCGAACTCTTCAAGCCTCTCGCCAAGAAGGCCACCAGGCCCGAGGTGCGAGGTGGCCTGGGCGGCTTCGCCGGAATGTTCGCCCTACGCGGCGGCTACCGTGAGCCGGTGCTGGCCTCGTCGACCGACGGAGTCGGCACCAAACTGGCCGTCGCCCAGGCGATGGACAAGCACGACACGGTGGGCATCGACCTCGTCGCGATGGTGGTCGACGATCTCGTCGTGTGCGGTGCGGAGCCACTGTTTCTGCAGGACTACATCGCCGTCGGGCGAACGGTGCCCGAGCGGGTCGCCGAGCTGGTGTCCGGCATCGCTGACGGCTGTGTGCTCGCCGGATGTGCGCTGCTCGGCGGCGAGACCGCAGAGCACCCCGGGCTGATGGCCCCCGATCACTACGACATCTCCGCGACCGGCATCGGCGTCGTCGAGGCCGACGACGTCCTCGGGCCCGACCGGGTCAGGCCGGGCGACGTGGTCATCGCGATGGCCTCCACAGGTCTGCACTCCAACGGCTACTCGTTGGCCCGGCACGTGCTCCTGGAGATCGATCACATGAACCTCGCCGGCCACGTCGAGGAGTTCGGCCGCACGCTCGGCGAGGAACTGCTCGAACCCACCCGGATCTACGCCAAGGACTGCCTCGCGCTCGCCGCCGAGACCCAGGTGCGGACGTTCTGCCACGTCACCGGCGGCGGACTGGCCGGCAACCTCGAGCGTGTCATCCCGCACGGGTTGATGGCCGAACTCGACCGGGGTACTTGGACGCCGGCACCGGTGTTCGGGATGATCGCCCAGCGCGGCCGCATCGAGCGGGCCGAAATGGAGAAAACCTTCAACATGGGCGTCGGGATGGTGGCTGTCGTCGCGCCGGAGGACACCGATCGCGCGCTGGCCGTCCTGACTGCTCGTCACCTGGACTGCTGGACCCTCGGAACCATCAAGAAGGGCGGCAAGGAGGGGCCGCGAGCTACGCTCGTGGGCCAGCACCCCAGGTTCTGACGCTCCCCGAACAGGGGACCGGCGGACTCAGCGTCGCCAGTCGTCCTCGTCGGCCCAGCCGTCATCGGACAGCGTGTCGCTGCCGTTGAGGCGGTCGTTGTCGGGAGCGTTCGACAGCTCGCGCTGAAGCCGCTCGAAATCGGTTTGGGGTGAGCTGTATTTCAGTTCACGTGCAACCTTGGTCTGCTTTGCCTTTGCCCGGCCGCGGCCCATGGGGGAACCCCCTCGCGCAATAACGGAGCGGCCCAATTACTAGGCGGCTCCGATCTGAGTGTGTCTATTGTCCTGCGGTCAGCTTACCGTGCTTCACGCCGTGGCGCTGGCAGGCCCTGAGTGAGCGCCGTCATTCGCGCGTGTCAGGCCTTGACGGCTCCTCGCGTCCGCTTCACCTTGACGGCTCCTCGCGTCCGCCGGCGCGCAACCGTTCCACCGCCAGCCGACCCGCACCCACCGCGTCACCGGACGGCACGGAGTCCGGGTCGATGGTCACGGCGACCTGGACGTCCCCTCCGGTGGTCAGCGGGGTGTCGGCCGGCAGGCCGCGTTTGAGCAGGGCCAGCGCGATCACACCCTCGTCGACGTGGTCGACCACGGTGCCCAGGCGGCCCACGGCACGGCCGCCGGCCAGCAGCGGGTCTCCGGTGGAGGGCCGGTCGACGGAGCCGTCGAGATGGAGCACGACGAGCATCCGGGGCGGTTTGCCCAGGTTGTGAACCCGGGCCACGGTCTCCTGGCCCCGGTAACAGCCCTTGTCGAGGTGCACGGCACCGACGCCGGGACCCCCGATCCAGCCCACTTCATGTGGGATCGTGCGCTCATCTGTGTCGACGCCGAGACGCGGACGTCGGGCGGCCACCCGATGAGCCTCGTAGGCCCACACACCGGCTGGACGGATCCCGGCGGCGACCAGCTTGTCGCGCCACGCGGGCAGCTCGCTACGCGGCACCACGACGTCGACCTCGACCGTCGCACTCGGCAGTCGCCGGACGAAGCCGCCGCCCGGCAACTCGACCGCGGTGGCCTCGGCGGGCAGTTCCGTCAGCCCGAGCACCGCCAGCACGGCGGGATCGGTGAGAGCGGGGCCGATCAGCGACAACACCCCGAGATCAGCCGGCTCGACGACCACGTCGGCCCAGAAGATCATCTTGTGCAGGAAGACGCGCAACGGTTCGCCGCGCCACGGTTCGGTGTCGATCACGGTGCGCCCGGCGAGCTGAGTCTGCACCCAGTGATCTTCCACACGCCCCTGCCCGTCGAGGCTCAGGTTCTCGGTCACCGCGCCGTCGGGGAGTTCACCGACGTGCTGGCTGGAGATGGTGTGCAGCCAGGACTTCCGTTCGGACCCGGTGAGCGTCATCACCGCGCGATGCGACCGGTCGATCACGATGGCGCCGTCAGCGGCGGCGCGCTGTTCGCCGAGCGGGTCGCCGTAGTGCCAGACGGCGCCGGCGTCGGGTCCTGTGTCGGGAGCGGGAACGGCGGACATGACCCAACTGTACGAGTCACCGGTAGCGGAGCGCGGCTACGCTGATGCCCCATGGCTGACCATCCGGGCGTCGTCGTCACCCTCGACGGGCAGCTGCACGATGCGCAGGCTCCGCTGCTTCACGCCGACGACCTCGCCGCGGTGCGCGGCGACGGCATCTTCGAGACGTTGCTGGTGCGCGAGGGCGGCCCGTGCCTGCTCGACGCCCACCTGAACCGGCTGGCGCACTCCGCGCGACTGCTCGACTTGCCCGAACCCGACGCCGCGCAATGGCGGACCGCGGTGGGCATCGCCGTGGACACCTGGCTCGCAGGGACCGCCGACGAGGGAGTGCTGCGGCTGGTGTACAGCCGGGGCCGCGAACACGGATCCGTTCCCACGGCCTACGCCACGATCGGCCCGGTGCCGGCGCGGGTCGCCAAGGTGCGTCGTGACGGCGTGGCGGCGATGACACTGCAACGCAGCCTGCCGGCCGAGGGCATCGACGAGATGCCGTGGCTGCTGGCCGGCGCCAAGACACTGTCCTATGCGGTGAACATGGCGGCGCTGCGGCACGCTGAGCGGCACGGGGCCGGTGACGTGATCTTCGTCAGCATCGACGGGCACGTCTTGGAGGGGCCACGTTCGACTGTCGTCATCGCGACGACGTCACCGGACGGCAAAACCTGCCTGCTCACCCCGCCCCCGTGGTATCCGATCCTGCGCGGCACCACCCAGCAGGCGCTGTTCGACGTCGCCCGCAACAAGGGCTACGACTGCGATTACCAGGCCCTTCGCCCCGCTGATCTTGTTGCCGCCCAAGGAGTCTGGCTGGTGTCCAGCATCACGCTGGCGGCACGGGTGCACACCCTCGACGGTGAGTTCCTGCCCGCGGCTCCGCTCGCCGACGAGATATCGGCGTTGGTCGACGCCGCCATACTCAGCGATCGCTGAGCGCTAAATCGGTTGTCGCCCACGCCAACCCCGAGTACGGTCGCCTGTACACAGGGAAGGAGGTGGTCCGACAAATTGAGTGACATATGGACATGTGAGGTGGCTGCGAGCTAGCAGCGCCGGGAAGCGCTTCACGCACCTGTGCGCGCTGGCGAATTCCCCGCAGTCACCCGGCCCCCGAGCCCCTAGGTCTTGTCCGACCCAGGAACAACGGCTCGGGGGCCGCTCCATGTCGGTACCTGCAGAAAATTCAAGATCTGCAATGATTCGGCTATGTTCCGGGCCCCCTTCGTCGGCCGCAGGACGGTGGCTCTGACGCTCGTCGCGCTGACCGTCCCGGCATGTGCGCCTCCGGTCGCCGTCACCGCGCCGACTCTGGACGCGCGCAAATGCACCAAGGATGCGCTGTCCACCCTGTATCCGGGGATCCTCACCTTCGGCGCCGACCAGCCCGTCTACCCGCCTTGGTACATGGGCGACGACCCGGCCAACGGGGAGGGCTTCGAAGCCGCCCTCGCCTACGCGATCGCCGGGAAACTCCACTACACCCCCGACGACGTGCGCTGGGTGCGGGTCCCGTTCAACGCCGCCTTGGCGCCGGGCGCCAAGTCGTTCGACGTGAACCTCTCCCAGTTCTCCATCACCGAGCAGCGCCGGGCCGCGGTGGATTTCTCGACGCCGTATTTCAACGTCACCCAGGCGGTCGTGACGGTGCGCAGTTCCCCGGCCGCCGGCGTTACCACCCTCGACGGCCTCCGTCCGCTGCGGCTCGGCGCCGAGGTCGGCAGCACCGGCCACACCGCCGCGACCGAGTTGGGCCACCCCGTCGCGGTGCAGGCCTACCGCACCACCGCCGCGGCCAAGATGGCACTGGTGGAAGGGGAGATCGACGCGTTAGTCGTCGATCTACCAACGGGATTCGCGTTGGCATACGAACTCCCGGGCGGTGTTCTCGTCGGTCAACTGCACAACCCGGGCAACGACATCGAGCAATTCGGGGTCGTCCTTGCGCATGGCAGTCCGCTGACGCGGTGCGTGTCATGGGCCGTCGATGAACTCCGCGAAGACGGCACACTCGACCGGCTGGATCATCGGTGGCTGGCCGGGGCGGGACGTGCGACCGTATTGAACTAGCCGGCGGGACCGGGTGCCAGTTGCGAGCACTCCGCCATCGCCACCTCCCAGGTGGCTCGGTCGATCCCGGGGGGCGGTTCGGACGTCGGCCCTGGAGGGGCCGGCACCCCGTGCTGGCTCAGGCAGTAAGCGAACGAACCATGACCCACGCTCGGCACCGCGGAGCTCGGCGTCGACGGCGCAGGAGAATCCGCAGGCGCCGCGCACGCGGCCAGCACCGCACCCGCGGCCGTGATCACCGTAACGGCCATGACGCGTCGCACTAGCCGATAAACCTCGACAGCCGCGCGGACAGATGGGGAACCAGGCCGCCGTCGGCGTCGACGCGCTCCTCCACGTACGCCAGGTCGCCGCCCTCGATGATCCCGTAGAGGCGCTTGGCGCCGCCCACGAGCATGCCGGACTTGCTGCGTGCCAGCGCGTCGGTGACCAGCTCCCAGGACGACTGATTCAGCGGACGGCCGTAGAACAACTCGATGTAGCCGGCCGAGTGCGCCAGCAGCAGCTCGATGGCCTGCGACTCCTCGGGATCGGCGGGATCGGTGACGAAGCGCCAGAACCCGGTCTCACGCAGACCTGGCCGCTCGTACTCACCGTCCTGGGTCAATCGCCACGAGCGGGCTTCCCAGTTGAGGTAGTCGCCGCCGTCGTGAGAGACCACGATCTGCTGGCCGAAGCGGTAGTCGCCGTGCGCACCACGACCTTCGCCCTCACCGCGCCACACCCCGACCAACGGCAGCAGGGCCAGCAGGGAATCGTCGAGGTCGGCACCCTCCCGGAGGTTGGCAGTGTCAGCGGGCAACGGAAGATCACCGAACGCCGGGATGTTGCGGGCGGCGGTCACCCTGGCCCGTTCGGCGGCAGCGGCGACAGCCTCGTCGCCGGAAGTCATTTCGTCGTCCGCCCGGTCGGTGTCACGACTCGTCGGTGACGAGGCGGTACACCGCGTACAGCGCGAACCACGTAATCACCACAACGGCCGCGACGAGAAGGAGTTCGAAGAAGAGCACCACGCCGCAAAGTTTAACCGCCGGGAGAAATCATCTCTCGCCGGCCGGTGCGGATCGGAGGGTCAGCTGACCTTCCACTCGTATTCAGGGCAGAACGCACCGGTAGCGGCGCCGATGAAGTAGCCGGCCTGGTAGTCGGACCAGTCGGTGACACTGGTCAGGTCGGCGACTTCCTGCTCGAAGGATGCGCCGTTGTCCCAGTCCTGGCAGACCGCGTAACCGGTCTCGATCACCTGCTGGGTCTTGTCCGAAGGCCAGGTGATACCGCCGTTGCCGATCACCGTGAGGAAGTCGCCCTCCGGATCGGCGAAGGCCGCAGGAGCACCGATCAGAGCAACTGTGGCGAGCGCCGCCGAGGCGGCACAGGCAATCGTGATCTTCATTGTCGGTCCTAGGAGGTAGCCGCGGCGAGCCGCGAGGTGGACCCGCGCCCGTCGGCGCGAGGGATGACCATATTTTCACCGACAACAGCAAATCTTGCAGCGTTTTCACAGCCGCGATCCGCACGATGCCGCCCCACCGGGCCGCTAAGCGCGACCACCCCGGTCGGGCACCGCAGGGCGCCCCACCGGGGTTGTCTGCCTGACTCCGTCAGGCGTGGCCCGATTGCCTGACTCCGTCAGGCGTGGCCCGATTGCCTGACTCCGTCAGGCGTGGCCGGATTGCCTGACTCCGTCAGGCGACCTTGACGTCGACCTCGTGGATTCCCGCGCCGGACGGCGCGATGCTGGCATCGCCGTTGCCCGCGGGCGACAGCGCGCGCAGGGTCCAGGTACCCGGGGCGGCGAAGAACCGGAAATCACCGGTGGCCGACGCGACGACCTCGGCGGTGAACTCGTCCGAGCTGTCCAGCAGGCGCACGAAGGCGCCACCGACAGCCTGGCCCGAACCGTCGACGACCCGGCCGGTGATGACCGTTTCCTTCTCCAGATCGACGCCGGCCGGCAACGTCAGTCCTTGCTTAGGCGCAGAGCACATATCAACTTCCCAACTCGATCGGGGCACCCACCAGGGAGCCGTATTCCGTCCAACTACCGTCGTAGTTCTTGACGTTCTTGTGTCCCAGCAGCTCCTGCAGCACGAACCAGGTGTGCGACGAGCGCTCACCGATGCGGCAGTAGGCGATGGTCTCCTTCTCGCCGTCCAGACCGGCCTCGGCGTACAGCTTGGCCAGTTCCTCGTCGGACTTGAAAGTGCCATCCTCATTGGCGGCCTTACTCCACGGCACGTTGATGGCCGTCGGAATGTGGCCGGCCCGCTGGCTCTGCTCCTGCGGCAGGTGTGCCGGGGCCAGGATCTTGCCGGAGAACTCGTCAGGGGAACGCACGTCGACCAGGTTCTTGGACCCAATCGCGGCGATCACCTCGTCGCGGAACGCGCGGATGCTGTTGTCGGGGTCCTTGGCGGTGTAGCTGGTCTGCGGACGCTCGACGGTGTCCTTCGACAGTGGCCGGGCGTCGAGCTCCCACTTCTTGCGTCCGCCGTCGAGCAGCTTGACGTCCTGGTGCCCGTACAGCTTGAAGTACCAGTACGCATACGCGGCGAACCAGTTGTTGTTGCCGCCGTAGAGGATCACGGTGTCGTCGTTGGCGATGCCGCGTTCGGAGAGAAGCTTGGAGAACTGCGCAGTGTCGACGAAGTCGCGCTTGACCGGATCCTGCAGATCGGTCTTCCAGTCGAGCCGGACGGCACCCGGGATGTGGCCGGTGTCGTAGGCGCTGGTGTCCTCGTCGACCTCGACGAACACGGTCTTCGGCGCGTCGAGATTGCTCTCGGCCCAGTCGACTGAGACCAAGACATCGGAGCGTGCCATGTGGTGGATCCTTTCGATTGCTATCGGGTGGGGGTCAAGCGTGTGAAGAGCGGATAGAGCTGGCAGCCGAGACAGATCCCGAAGGCTGCGTTGAGAAGTGCCGCCACAAGCGCAAAGCCCGTGGCCACCAGGCCAACCGGTGTGAGACCGACGGCGAAACCTACGGTGCCCACAACCGCGAAGACGAACCCGACCCCTTGCGCGAACTTCACCGGTGCGACCGGCTCACGCTCCGTGGTCGGCGACAGACGCGGAGCGATCAGCGCAGCGAAGACCCGGCCATAGGGGTGCCGGCGCGGGCCCAGCGTGGCGCCGATCCCGAAGACGACGGCTTGCACACCGAGGATCAGGGCTGCCGCGACCAGACTCTGGGTCGACGCGAGGAGCGCCGCGACGAGGACCGCCGTGGTGACCCAGGCGGCGAATCGCGGCCCCCGGACGTCCACGACGTCTCGCACGGCGACGGGCGCGGACGCGCCTGCGTGTGTGACATTCGACATAGATGTGCTCCTGTTGTCTGGTGTGGCTGGGTGCGGCGGGCCCGATCAGGCCGGTCGCAGAGTGCGGCGCGAAAATTAGGCGCGGCGACTCAGCAGCTGCAACAACAACAGCAACAACCCGCGATGCGGCACAGATCGACTGCGCGGCGCTTGGTGAGCGAAAGCTCGAGGCGGGCGGACACGGCTGACAGCTTACCCAACAAGAGGGTGATCAGGCCAACAGCGGTTCAAGCGCCGACCGCAGGTCAGCGGCCGTCGGTACGCCGGAGGTGCGATACCGCTGCCGACCCTCCGCGTCGAAGATGAACGTCGTGGGCAGCGACATCACCGAAAGCTTGCGCCCCGCCTCCGGATTCGCGTCCAGATCGATCTCCACGTGCGTGACCTGAGGCAGGTCCGCGCACACCTGGTCGACCACACGCCGCACCCCCGCGCACGGACCGCACCACACCGCGCTGAAATGCAGGACGGTCGGACCGGTCCGTGACAGGCCCAGGTCCTCGATGTCGCTCTCCTGGAGAGCGGGCCATTCCGCGGCGCCCTTGATCAATCCGGACCGCAGAGTCAACAGCCTGCCGATCACGAAGGCCAGCCCGAATGCGGCGATCAGCACCGCGGTGACGGCGATCCACGACGAACTCATGACAGCCGGAACTGGTCGAGGTTCACGGTGATTCCCTCGGTGATGCCCTCGATGATGATGTCGGAGCCGCGCGCGCCCTGCGTGGTGGGTGCCACTCCGAACGGCAATTTTTGGCCGGGCAGTGAGGTGGAGAACGCGGCAAGCACCGCGGGAAGCTGTTCGTCGGGAACAGCCTGATCGGCGGTGCCGGGTTCGGTGAGCACGCCGGTCGCGGTTACCACCAACGTCGTGGAGTCCGCTCCGGCGACCGTCAGATCGACCGCGATGCTGACCCGCTCGTCGAAACCCGCCTTGCTGGGGGTTCCGGTGAACACCACCCCGCGGTTGCTCGAAATGCCCGACTCCGTGGTACCGCCGGTGGAGTCCTCGGTCTCCCTGGTGGGCGCCTCGATCAGCAGGTCCGGTATCCCCATATAGCGGCCCATATGGGTGGAGTCGATGATGATCCGGCTCTCGAGTTTCCCGACGGTGAGTTCGGCGCCGGGCTGCACCAGCCACGAGTCGTCGAGACCGACGGAGTGCATGGTTGCCTCCAGCGAGGCCTTGCCGACCACGCCGTGATCAACGCCACTCGCCTTGATCTCCACCTCCTCGTAGTGCCGGCGCTGTGCCTGCGGAATGAACGGGAAACCCAGGATCGCCACCGACGGGTCCCAATTCAGGTCGGCGGAGGCGCGGACGCTTCTGGCCAGGCGATATTCGGCGTAGATCGCGGCTCCGAAGTCGGCGCCGACCACCCCGACCAGAACGGTGACGAGGGTCGCGAGGACACCTGTGAGGAGCTTGCGCACCCCGACATTGTTGCCGACGCCGTCGCGAAGCGAGGTTCAGCGCGGCTTACGGGCAGGTAGCACGCTATCGTTAGGTGTCTATCGGCCGGGTAACGGCCGTGTGTCATGCATGAATCTGGAAAGTCACCACGCGACATCGTTGTCCGGGAGAAAAGAACTCCACAGCAGCTGGAGGGGTCAGTTGGATCTTTTGCTACTGACGGTCGACCCGCACCCGGAATTGGTTCTGCCCTCGTTGTCCCTGCTGGCCCATAATGTGCGGACCGCGCCCACTGAGGTGTCGTCCCTGCTCGAGGCCGGGACCGCGGACGTGGCGATTGTCGACGCGCGCACAGATCTGGCCGCCGCGCGCGGTTTGTGCCGCCTCCTGGGCACCACGGGAACATCGGTGCCGGTGGTGGCGGTGGTCAACGAAGGCGGGCTGGTCGCCGTCAACGTGGAATGGGGCCTCGACGAGATCCTGCTGCCCAGCACCGGGCCCGCGGAGATCGACGCTCGGCTGCGGCTTCTGGTGGGTCGCCGCGGCGGCATGGCCAGCCAGGAGAACGTCGGCAAGATCAGCCTCGGGGAGCTCGTCATCGACGAAGGCACCTACACCGCGCGGCTGCGCGGGCGTCCACTCGATCTGACCTACAAAGAGTTCGAACTACTCAAGTACCTCGCTCAGCACGCCGGCCGCGTCTTCACCCGCGCGCAACTGCTGCAGGAGGTGTGGGGTTACGACTTCTTCGGTGGCACCCGCACCGTGGACGTCCACGTGCGACGCCTACGCGCGAAACTCGGCCCCGAATACGAGTCGCTCATCGGCACGGTGCGCAACGTGGGCTACAAGGCGGTCCGTCCGGCCCGTGGCCGCCCGGCGGCCGCCGGCGCGGACCTCGCCGAGGAGCTCGATGACGAGGATGCCTACGACGACGTCGGCTCGTTGGATCCGGACGGGGTACCGGAGGCGCTCGGCGACGCGCTGCGCAGTCAGTGACATCGCCGGTTTCGGTCGGCTGGCAGGACGAGATGTCCGGTGCCGATCAGCAAAATGTCCGTGACCTGATCTCCGAGGCGACCGTCCTCGACGGCGTGGCACCCGTCGGTGACCAGGTGCTGCGTGAACTCGGCCAGCAGCGCACCCGCCACCTGGTGGCCACCGAGGACGGCCGGATGCGCGGCTACCTCAACCTCGCACCTGCCGACGGCGACGCCCCACCGATGGCAGAGCTCGTGGTCGCGCCCGAGGCGCGTCGCCGGGGAGTCGGATCGGAGCTGATCCGCACCGCCCTGGCCGCCGGCGGACCCGAGACCCGCATCTGGGCCCACGGCAACCTCGCCCCGGCACGGGCCACCGCTGCGGCGCTGAAACTGGTGCCGGTCCGAGAGCTTCTCCAGATGCGTCGCTCTCTGCGCGACCTTCCGCCGACGCCTGCCGCCGACGGTGTGCGTTTCGCCACCTACGGTGGCCCGCGCGACGACGCCGAGGTGCTGCGCGTGAACAACTCGGCGTTCTCCTGGCACCCGGAGCAGGGGGGCTGGACCGAGGCGGACATCGCCGAACGCCGCAACGAGCCGTGGTTCGACCCGACCGGTTTTTTCCTGGCGTTCGACGAGGCCGACGGCCGGTTGCTCGGATTCCATTGGACCAAAACGCATTCCGAGACTCTGGGCGAGGTTTATGTGGTCGGGGTGGCCTCCGACGCGCAGGGACGGGGGCTCGGCGGCGCGCTGACACTGATCGGACTCCACCACCTCGCCGAGCGTCTCCTGTCCGACGGTGGGCAGGCCGACGTCATGCTCTACGTCGAAGCGGACAACACCGCCGCGGTGAAGACCTATCGTCGGCTCGGTTTCGACGTGGCCAACTCGGATGTGGCCTACGCCAACGCCGCGCATGGCGACCTGTGAAGTCGCTGAACCTGTTCACTTCTCGTTAACCCGCCATCCCTGATCCGTCCACCCCGGGCGCATACGTTGCCGATGAGTTTGCAGCCGTCTGGGCAAGTGATCGGGTCAGTGGAAAGAAAGTGGGATCAGTGAAGCTCAACATCATCGGCAAGTCGTTCGGTACGACCGTCTCGTTCGCAGCGATTGCCGCGATGGCCCTCGCCGGGTGCGGCAGCGACAACAATGCCGGCACCTCGGGCACCACCGGCGACACCGGAACAGCAGCTGCCGGATCCGCCGAGTGTGGTGGGAAGAACTCGCTCACCGCCGAGGGCTCGACCGCCCAGCAGAACGCCATCGCGGTCTTCAACCAGGCCTGGGGTCAGGTTTGCTCGGGCAAGAATCTGTCCTACAACCCGACGGGTTCCGGCGCGGGTCGGGAGCAGTTCGTCGCGGGCAACGTGGACTTCGGTGGAACTGATTCGCCGATCAAGGACGAGCAGGCACAGCAGGCTGCCCAGCGGTGTGGCGGTAACGAGGTGTGGAACCTGCCGCTGGTTTTCGGTCCGGTCGCGATGGCCTACAACATCGAAGGTGTCGATGGCCTGGTGCTGAACGCCGACGTGCTGGCACGCATCTTCCAGGGTCAGATCACCAACTGGAACGACCCGGCGATCGCCGCCCTCAACGAGGGTAAGACTCTGCCCGACCAGGCGGTCACGCCGATCTACCGCTCGGACTCCTCGGGCACCACCGACAACTTCCAGAAGTACCTTGCCGCTGCGGCACCCCAGACGTGGACCAAGGGTGACGGCAGTGAGTTCCAGGGCGGCGCCGGTGAAGGCGCGCAGAAGTCCGCCGGCGTGGCGCAGGCGGTGCAGGCCACTCCGGGCGGCATCGGCTACGTCGAGAAGGGTTTCGCCGATCAGGCCGGGATTCCCTACGCCCAAATCGACAACGGCAGCGGTCCGGTGGAGCTGACCAACGAAACAGCCGGCAAGGCCATCGACGCCGCAACGTTCGCCGGCGAGGGTAACAACCTGGTGCTCGATCTCCAGTCGCTCTACGGCACCACAGAGCCTGGCGCCTACCCGCTGGTGCTGGCCACCTACAACATCGTCTGCTCTCAGGGCTACGACGCCGAGACTGCAGCCGCGGTGCGCTCGTTCATGACCGTCGCAGCGAACCAGGGTCAGCAGGGCCTGCCGGAAGCCGGTTACGTGCCGCTTCCGGATCGCTTCAAGGAGCGGTTGTTGACCGCGGTCGAAGCCATCGGCCCGGCTGACTAGGTTTCATTAGCGCAACCGCCACGCAGCGGCGAGGATGGGTTTGACCGAATGACCGACAAGCTCGATGGAACCGCATTGACAACGCCTAACCCATTGGACGCAGGGTCGGGAGAGGCCTTGGCCACTCCTTTCCCTGAGCCCACGCCGATCTCGACCGACCCATCGCGGCATGCCAAAGAGCGGCTGGGGGACCGCATCTTCCGTGGGCTGTCCGAGGGCTCGGGTGCTCTCATCGTGGCGATCATCGCCGCGATCGGCATCTTCCTGCTGTGGCGGGCCATCCCGGCGCTGGCCCGTAACGAGGAGAATTTCTTCCTCTACGGCGGCACCTGGAACACCTCCGACACATCGGCGATGAGCTTTGGCATCCTCGACCTGCTGCAGGTGACGGTGTTCGTGTCGGTGTTCGCGCTGGTACTGGCGATGCCCATCGCACTGGGAATCGCCATCTATCTGACGCAGTACGCGCCACGGCGAGTGGTGGGGCCACTGGCCTACATGGTGGATCTGCTCGCCGCGGTGCCGTCGATCATCTACGGCGTGTGGGGCCTGTACGTGCTCGCTCCTGTGCTTCGGCCGTTCGCGTTGTGGCTCAACGAGAATCTCAGTTGGCTCTTCCTGTTCGCCACGGGTAGCGCATCGGTGGCCGGCGGCGGCACGATCTTCACAGCCGGCATCGTGCTGGCGGTGATGATCCTGCCGATCATCACCGCGGTGACCCGCGAGGTGTTCGTCCAGACCCCTCGCGGCCAGATCGAAGCTGCGCTGGCTCTGGGCGCGACCCGGTGGGAGGTGGTGCGCACCACCGTGCTGCCGTTCGGGATGTCCGGGTACATCAGCGGCGCGATGCTCGGTCTGGGCCGCGCCTTGGGCGAGACCATCGCATTGCTGATCATCCTGCGCGGTACCCAGGCGGCGTTCAGTTGGTCGCTATTCGACGGCGGCTATACGTTCGCCAGCCTGATCGCCTCGGCTGCTTCAGAATTCAACGACCAGTACAAGGCGGGCGCCTACATCGCCGCGGGCCTGGTGCTGTTCATCCTGACGTTCGTGGTGAACTCGCTGGCCCGTGCCGCAGTTGCCGGAAAGGACCGGTCCGCCTCATGACATCGGCCGCGCTGGATCAGCCTGTCAAGCCGACGACGTTCCAAGGTGTCGGCACTCGTCGCAAGTTCACCAACAATCTCGCCACCGTGTTGGTCACCGCATCGGTGGTGATTGCGATCGTGCCGTTGGTGTGGGTCCTCTACACCGTGCTCGCCAAGGGCATCGGCGTTGTCACTTCCAGTACATGGTGGTTCAACTCGCAGTCGGGGATGACCGCTTTTGCCGCCGGCGGCGGCGCCTATCACGCCATCGTCGGTACCCTGCTGCAGGGCTTGGTGTGTGCGATCATCTCGATCCCCGTCGGCGTGTTCGTGGGCATCTATCTGGTCGAGTACGGCGGCGGTACCCGGCTGGGCAAGGTCACCACCTTCATGGTGGACATCCTCACCGGTGTCCCGTCGATCGTGGCCGCCCTGTTCATCTATGCGCTGTGGGTGGCCACGATGGGCTTCGAGCGGTCGGGCTTCGCGGTGTCGCTTGCCTTGGTCCTGCTGATGATTCCGGTGATCGTGCGATCCACCGAGGAGATGCTGCGAATTGTCCCGATGGATCTGCGAGAGGCAAGCTACGCGCTCGGTGTTCCCAAGTGGAAGACCATCTCTGCCATCGTGATTCCGACCGCACTGTCCGGCATCGTCACCGGCGTCCTACTCGCCCTGGCACGCGTTATGGGAGAGACCGCGCCGCTGCTCATCCTGGTGGGGTACTCGCAGGCGATCAATTTCGACATGTTCGGCGGGTTCCAGGGCTCGCTTCCGGGCATGATGTACGACCAAACGTCGGCGGGCGCCGGAGCGAATCCGATACCGACCGATCGTTTGTGGGGCGCCGCCCTGACCCTTGTCGTGCTGATTGCCGTACTCAATGTCGGTGCCCGATTCATCGCAAAGTTCTTCGCCCCTAAAAAGGTCTGAGCAGGTTTAGGAGACTGATCCACATGGCCAAACGTTTGGATCTCAAGGACGTCAACATCTATTACGGCGCGTTCCACGCGGTGGCAGGAGTCTCGCTGTCGGTCGAGCCGCGCAGCGTGACCGCGTTCATCGGCCCGTCCGGCTGCGGCAAGTCGACCGTGCTGCGCACGCTCAACCGCATGCACGAGGTTATCCCCGGTGCTCGCGTCGAGGGTTCGGTGCTGCTCGACGGTGACGACATCTACGGCGCCGGTGTCGATCCGGTCGGTGTCCGCAAGACCATCGGCATGGTGTTCCAGCGGCCGAACCCCTTTCCCACCATGTCGATTCGCGACAACGTGGTGGCCGGGCTGAAGTTGCAGGGGGTCCGAAACAAGAAGACTCTCGACGAGGTGGCGGAGCGGTCCCTCAAAGGTGCCAACCTGTGGACGGAGGTCAAGGACCGGCTCGACAAGCCAGGCGGCGGGCTGTCCGGCGGGCAGCAGCAGCGTCTGTGCATCGCCCGCGCGATCGCGGTGCAGCCCGACGTGCTGTTGATGGACGAGCCGTGTTCGGCACTCGATCCGATCTCGACGCTGGCGATCGAGGATCTGATCTCGGAGCTCAAGCAGGACTTCACCATCGTGATCGTCACGCACAACATGCAGCAGGCCGCGCGGGTCAGTGACCAGACCGCGTTCTTCAATCTCGAAGCCACCGGCAAGCCGGGCAGGCTGATCGAGATCGACGACACCGGGAAGATCTTCTCCAACCCCGCCCAGAAGGCCACCGAGGACTACATCTCCGGGCGGTTCGGCTGACCGTTTCGTCGCGCGTACGAAGAAGATCGCCCCAGTCCCTTTCGGGTGGGGCGATTTCTCTGTCTTGGTGCGCAGGCGGTGGCCCGCGGGCCGTCAGCGGGGAGTGGAGATCTCCGCTTCTTCGGGCGTGTGACCGGTGACCTGGAAGATCACCCGACGGGCCACCTCGACGGCGTGGTCGGCGAACCGTTCGTAGAACCGGCCCAGCAGGGTCACGTCCACCGCAGCGGCCACACCGTGCTTCCACTCGCGGTCCATCAGGACCGTGAACAGGTGCCGGTGCAGGTCATCCATCGCGTCGTCCTCTTCGCGGATCCGGGCCGCCTTCTCCGGATCCCGGGTGCGCAGCACCTCCTGGGCGCTGTGGCCCAGCTCGACGGCAACGCGGCCCATCTCGGCGAAGTAGCCGTTGACCTCTTCGGGCAGCGCGTGCTGGGGGTGTCGACGGCGGGCGATCTTTGCGACATGCAACGCCAGCGCCCCCATCCGGTCGACATCGGCCACGATCTGGATGGAGCTGACGATGGCCCGCAGATCGCCGGCAACGGGGGCCTGCAGCGCGAGGATGACGAAGGCTTCTTCTTCGGCGCGGGCGCTGAGCGCGGCGATCTGGTCGTGGTCGGTGATCACCTGTTCGGCCAGGGCGAGATCAGCCTGCAGGAGCGCCTGGGTGGCGCGCTCCATCGCGTCGCCGGCAAGCCCACACATGTCGCCGAGCCTGCTGGACAGGGCTTCCAACTGCTCGTGGTACGCGGTACGCATGTGACAACCCTACCGGGGTCGTTTGTCTGTCGTCACGAGCCGACGGTGAACGAAAGGTGAATGCCACCTGCCTAAACGAGGGCCGGCTACTCGCAGCTGGTGTCCGCGGCGTTGGTGACGGTCAGATCCTCGGGCAGCGCGGTGGCCGGCGATTTCGTCCCGCGGATCAGCCGAACCTGCACCGCGGAACCGCTGGGCGACGGGGCAGTGACCGCATCGAAGTCGGTGCCCAGCACCACCTGGACCGTATCGCCCATACCGGTGACCCGTTCCACGGTGGCGTTGCCGAACGCCGACGCGACGGTGGCCGCCGCCTCCTCGTTGCCAGGGGAGAAGAACACCGTGGTGCGGGCCAAGGGTCCCGGATAGTCGTCAGGGGTCGTCACGTTGAAGCCGTAGGCCTGCAGCGCGCCGGCCGTGTCGGCGCCGAGACCGGCGGAACTCGTGGAGTTGGACACCTGCACGGTGACACTCTGCGGTTCGGTCGCAATGGTATCGACGACTTCGCCGCCGTCGGGCTGACCCGGCTGCGTCGCGGAGTTCGCGAGGGTGTCGGGAGCGTCGGCCACCGGGGTGTTGTCGGCGTTGCGCTCCTCAGGCAGCGGGTCGTCGTTGATGATCGCGTCGAACAGCGCCCGCATGTCGTCGGTGCGGGGGATCTCGTTGCCCCATTCGTCGGCGTAGCCGACCGTCGGCACCGTCACGAACGTGATCCGGCCGGCCGTCACGCCCTGCACCGACTGGCCGAGGTCTACCAGATCCTTGGTGTCGAGGTTGTCGACGTAGCTGTCGCCGATGAACATGTTGACCACGTTGTTCAGCTTCGACAACGAGAAGAACGTCTCCTTGGAGATGAGCGAACGCAGCAGCGACGACAGGAACAGCTGCTGCCGTTTGATGCGGCCGTAGTCGCCGTTGGTCTCAGTGGTCACCTGGCGGGCGCGCACATAGTTCAGCGCGGTGTGGCCGTCGACGGTCTGACGTCCGGCGTTGGCCAGCACGGTGCCCAGTTCGTAGTCCTCGATCGGCGTGGTGCTGCACACCTCGACACCGCCGAGCGCGTCGACCATCTTGGAGAACCCGGCGAAGTCGACTGCCATGAAGCGGTTCACGTGCAGGCCGGACAGCTTCTGAATCATCTTGACCAGACACCTCGGGCCACCGACGGCGAAGGCCGAGTTCAGCTTGTACTCGGTGTAGACCTCCTCCATGCCGTACATCGGGGACTCTTCGTCCGTGATCGGCCCGTACTCACGCGTCTCGGGGTTCCACGGTTCGCACTTCATCGGTTCGATCTCGAGGTCACGCGGGAACGACACGGCCACAACGCGTTTCCGGTTCGCCGGGATGTTCACCAGCATCACCGTGTCGGAGCGGGCACCGGCCGCATCCTCGGTAGTGCCCGCGCCCATGTCGCTGTTCTCGCCGATGCGGCTGTCGGTGCCGACGATGAGGAAGTTCTCGTCACCGAACTGGGCGTTGGGATCGACGATGTCGCGGGAATCCGGGTCCAGCGCCGAAACCCTGTTGAGCAGATTGTTCTTGGCCGACTGCCACTGCCACGCGCCGCCGGTCAACACCAGCGCGAGCACCGCGACCAGCGCGGCGGCGACCCGGCCGGCAACGGTCAGCCGGTGCGACGGCCGCAGCCGCGGCTTCGCCGGCACGTGCGCCGGGGCCCGCGCAGTGGTCAGGTTGGGAAGGTCGGCGCGGGTCAGGTCCACGGCCGGCAGGATCGCGGTGTCCAGCTCGTCGGTGTCAGGGTAGGGCTCGGGCTCGGCGTCGTGCGCCGGTCGGGCTCGGCGGCGCCTGGGCGGGGGAGCGGTCGCGCCGTCCCCGTGGAGTTTGGCGATCAGGTCTGCGACGGTGATCGGGGCGGACGTGTCGTCGGACGGCCCGGGTTCGGCGGCGGCGCCGTCGGCGGCCGGCGGGGTGTCGATCGCGCGCTCCCACGGCGCGGCGCCTGGCTTCGGCTGCCGGGATCGGGTAAGCCAGTCACCATCGGACCGTTCGCCCGTTCCGTCGGCGCCAGAACGGGGGCGGCCGTGAGTGGCAGCGGCATCCTCGGTGTCGCCGTCGCTCATGTTCCTACCGGCCTTCCAGCGTTCACAGCGTCGTATGGACCGTGCGCGTCGTTGCGCATCGGCCCGCAGACTGCCGAGTGCCTGTTCACTGTCTAGAGCACCACGCCCGGCTCCGTCACTGGAGACAGGCAGTTTGATCACTCATCGTACTGAGACATCCTGAGAGACATCCAGCCGAACCCGGGTGTCAGAACTGTTTCAGAAGTGTCTCGGTCCGTCGATCAGCCGCCCGAATGCATCACATCGGCACCTGCGGGCACCGTGCAGTCGTCCGGGTCGTTGAGCCAACCCTCGGGCAGGGTGACCGACGCGGCGGACCCCTGACGGCCCCGTGGCCCGTTGGCCGCCGGCGGGAACGGGACATCCGGATCGAGCTGATCGAGCAGCTCGTCCAGCTCGGAAATCGTCTTCACAAGGGCAAGCGACCTGCGAAGGTCGGCTCCGGCGGGAAAACCGTGCAGGTACCACGCGACGTGCTTGCGGATGTCCCGCATTCCCTTGTCCTCCCCGAAATGAGCTGCGAGCAGCTCGCCGTGCCGACGGATGATCTGCGTGACCTCGCCGAGGGTGGGCGGGGTCGCTGGTGCCGCGCCGGTGAACGCGGCGGACAGCTCGGCGAACAACCACGGCCGACCCAGGCAGCCGCGGCCGATCACCACCCCGTCGCAGCCTGTCGCGTCCATCATCGCCAGCGCGTCACGAGCGTCGAAGATATCACCGTTGCCGAGCACCGGAATCGTCGTGACGTGCGCCTTCAGCGCCGCGATCTGCTGCCAGTCGGCGCTGCCCGAATACCGTTGGGCCGCAGTGCGGGCATGCAGAGCGACGGCCGCCGCACCCTCTTCGGCCGCGATCCGGCCGGCGTCGAGGTGCGTGTGGTGGTCGTCGTCGATCCCGATTCGGAACTTCACGGTGACGGGAATGTCGGTGCCCTCCGTGGCTCGGACAGCGGCGGCCACGATCTGGCCGAACAGCCGGCGCTTGTACGGGAGTGCGGCGCCGCCGCCCCGTCGGGTCACCTTCGGCACCGGGCAGCCGAAATTCATGTCGATGTGGTCGGCGAGATTCTCCTCGACGATCATCTTGGCCGCGGCGTAGGTGTTGGCCGGATCGACGGTGTACAGCTGCAGCGAGCGCGGCGACTCCTCCGGGGCGAAGGTCGTCATGTGCATGGTCACCGGGTGACGTTCCACCAGGGCGCGCGCAGTGACCATCTCGCAGACGTACAACCCGCTCACGGTGCCGGCGCGGGCGAGCTCCAGTTCCCGGCACAACGTGCGGAACGCGATGTTGGTCACCCCCGCCATCGGTGCGAGGACGACGGGGCTGCGAAGGTCGAACGGCCCGATCCGCACCCCGGGGGCAGGAGCGAAGCGACCGGGGGAAATGTCCGGGGACCGGGCCGATCGGGGGGCGTCCGTTACGAGGCTGATGATCCCACCAGCTGATCTTTGGCCGCCTTCTTCTTGGCCATCTGGGCCAGCCGCTCTTCGCGGCGCTGCTTGGCGACCTCGAACTTGTCGACCGCGTCCTGCAGCTCCTCGACAAGCAGACCGAGGTCGTCGCGCATCCGTGCGCTCTCGCCGTTGAAGTCCTCGCGCTCGAAGATGCGCCACTTCTTCAGCACCGGCATCACGATGTCGTCGAGGTGAATTCGCGGGTCGTACACACCGCCCGAGGCGATGGTCACCGCACGGCGGCGGAAGTCGGGGATGGTGTACCCGGGCATCTTGAAGTTGCGCAGCACCTTGTGCAACGACTTCATCGCCTGATCGGGTGCGATCTCGAAGCCCGCTTCGGACACGTCGCGGTAGAAGATCATGTGCAGGTTCTCGTCGGCTGAGACCCGCTGCAGCAGCTGGTCGGCGATCGGGTCGTTGCACGCCTTGCCGGTGTTGCGGTGCGACACGCGGGTGGCCAGTTCCTGGAACGTCACGTAGATGACGGAGTCGAACAGGCTCTCGGCGAACAGGTCTGCCTCCACCTGCTGGTTCTGGCCCGGGCTGAAGCCGCGGGTCATCTGCTCCAGGCGCAGCATCTCCAGTTCCACGGGGTCGACGTTGCGGGTGACGACGAGGTAGTCACGCAGCGCGATGCCGTGCCGGTTCTCCTCCGCGGTCCACCGGTTCACCCAGAAGCCCCACGGGCCGTCCATGGTGAAGTTCATCGCGATCTCGCGGTGATAGGCGGGCAGGTTGTCCTCGGTCAGGAGGTTGACCAGCATTGCGACACGAGCGACCTCGGAGAGCTTCGACTGCTCGGGATCCCAGTCCTGGCCGCCGAGGGCGTAATAGTTCTTGCCGTCGGACCACGGGATGAAGTCGTGCGGGTTCCAGTCCTTCTTCATCCGCATGTGGCGGTTGACCAGGGGCTCCACGACGGGCTCGAGTTCGGTCAACAGTTGCAGGTCGGTCAGGTCTTTCGACACGACACCTCCCAGTTATCTGTACCTGATGGTTGCAGTCAATATATCTGTGTAAGTCAGTGACATTCAAGCCGCCGCGCCGCCGCTCACATCCAGGTAGAGGCCACTTTTAGGTCACGGCCCTGCTGAGCAGTAGCTCAGCACAGTGGTCGATGAACTGCTCGCGGGTTACCTCCAGTCGACCGTCCAGGTAGGCCGTGAACAATGCAGTGAGTGCCCCGATCAGCCCCGTGGCAACCATCGCCTGGGTGGTGGGGTCGCTGATCTGGGTGAGGTTGCGCTGCAACAATTCGATGAAATTGGGCATCCACCGCGCCCCCGAGCGCGCGAGGACGGGTTCCGCTTCGGGGGCGAGCAGGAGTACCCGGCCGCGTGCGGGATCGTCGATCATCAGTGCCACGAACCGCTCGACGGCATCGCGCATACCCTCGGCCTTCATCAGCGCCGACATGGCCGCGGTGCACACGTCGTCGTACACCGCTGCGACGTACTCGTCCCGGTCGGTGAAGCTCTCGTAGAAGTAGCGCTCGGTCAGGCCGGCCGCCTTGCACACCGCGCGCACGGTCAGGTGCGGTCCGGCGGGGCTGCCGAGGAGCCCGATGCCGGCGGCGACCAGTTCGTCGCGTCGGAGCGCCTGGCGATCCTGCAGCGGAACGCCCGACCACCTACCGCGTCGTTGACCCGACGCCACAGCCCTCCTAAGCTTCGCTACTGACAACGCATGTAGTCAGAATGTCGTGCGGCACCACTTCGGCAGGAAGAGCACCAGTGACTCAAGATACGTCTGCGGCAGGCCCCGTCACCAGCGGATCCGCGGCGGAGCCCGAGGTCGCAGCGCCCGGCTGTCCGGTCGGCGTTGAACCGGTGCCGCACGCCGACGTCGTGGCGGCGGGCTGCCCTGTCGCCGGTGGCTATGACGACGTGCCGGCGCCGCTGGGTCCCGACTCGCTGACGTGGAGGTACTTCGGGCAGTGGACTGGACTGTTCCAGGGCACCTGGGCCGGGTCGATGCAGAACATGCATCCCCAGCTCGGTGCGGCGGTCAAGGAACACTCGATCTTCTTCATGGAACGCATCCCACGGCTGCTGCGGTCGATCTATCCGATCGGCGGCGTGGTGTTCGACGGCGACCGTGCGCCCCGGACCGGAGCCCAGGTTCGCGACTACCACATCGGGATCAAGGGCGTCGACGATCAGGGGCGTCGCTACAGCGCGCTGAATCCGGAAGTCTTCTACTGGGCGCACGCGACGTTCTTCAAGTCCACCCTGCTGGCCGCCGAGAAGTTCGGCGGCGGGATCAGCGAGGCCGACAAGCGCCAACTGTTCGACGAGCACATCACCTGGTACCGGATGTACGGGATGAGCATGCGGGTGGTGCCCAAGACCTGGGAGGAGTTCGAAGAGTACTGGGACCACATGTGCACCGACGTGCTGGAGAACAACTGGGCCGCGCGCGAGGTCATGGATCTGTCCACGATGCCCAAACACCCGTCGCTGGAATGGGTTCCGGATCCGTTGTGGAAGTTGAATCTGGCGGTCTTGCAACGCTTCCTGACCTTCATGACCGTCGCGCTGTACGACCCGCCGGTGCGCGAGCTGATGGGCTACACCTGGTCGCCGCGCCAGGAGTTCCTGCACAGGCGATTCTGCGATGTGGTGACCATCGCGACCAAGGTGCTGCCCAAGCGGTGGCTGATGCATCCGCGTAAGCGTTCGGCGTGGGACCGGGCCACCGGCCGGCTCCCTGCCGATTCCCCGCTGGTGGAGACCCCGGCACGCAACCTGCCGCCGCTCGCATACCGGGACGACCCGCACTTCTACTGCCCGAAGGTCTGACCGGCGTTTCGCGAGAGCGCCACCACGGTAGCCCTGAGCCCGCCGGCGCTACCGTGGTGGCGCTCTCGCGAACGGCCACGCCATGTCGCCTCGGCGGTGCCACGGTGCCTGCGTGTCAGGTTTGCGCCTGCCGAAGAAGGGCTAGCTTTGGAGGCATGCAGGCGCCGGAGCTCATAGGCGGTCGCTACGAATTGCGAGGCGTGCTGGGTCGCGGCGGGATGGCCGAAGTCCGGGATGCCTGGGACAAGCGGCTCGGACGCCCGGTCGCGGTGAAATTGCTCTATCCGGCGGTCAGCACGCAGCCGGACACCCGGCGGCGATTCGCCACCGAGGCCCGCGCCGCGGCCGCGCTGAACCATCCGCATGTGGTCGCCGTGCACGACACCGGAGTCCACCACGGCAGGCACTACATCGTGCTGGAACGGCTTCCGGGTCAGAGCCTCGCCGATGTCGTGGCCCGACACGGGCCACTGCCCGCCGAACATGTGCGCGCGATCATGCGCGACGTGCTCTCGGCGCTGAGCGCGGCGCACACCCGCGGGGTACTGCACCGCGACATCAAACCGGCCAACATCCTGTTCACTCAGCAGGGCGGTGTGAAGATCGCCGACTTCGGGGTGGCCAAGAGCGCGCACACCCCGCAGACACTGACCAACCGGGTCTTCGGGACGATGGCCTACCTCCCGGCCGATCGCATCGCCGGCCGGCCTGCGACACCCAGCGACGACCTCTATGGACTCGGTCTGGTCGCGTACGAGGCGTTGACCGGCCGACGCGCCTACCCGCAGGACAATCTGGCGGCATTGGCCGAGGCGATCGCCGTCAGTCGTCTGACGCCGTTGAGCTCGATGCGTCCTGACGTGGACCCGGCATTGGCGACGACGATCGAGCGGGCGATCGCCCGCGACCCGCGGTGGCGGTTCTCCACCGCTGAGCAGATGTTGACCAGCATGGACGCCCCGTACGAGCCACCGCAACGCGCCGGCGGAGTGCTCGCCGCGGTGGCGTTGACCGTGGTTCTGGTTCTCGCGGCGCTGCTCGTCGTGGTGTGAGCCGAAAATAGCTGGCTGACCAGCGCATATACGACCGCTAACCGGCTGATCCCGGTCATGTAACAATCCGCGAGTCGAGTTCAGATTTCATGATCGATGCTGTACATTGCGGCAATTTTCGTTATGTTGCAGGGCGTGGGTCGGCACTCCATCGCCAAGAAGCGGCGCAACCCCTCGGTGTACGTGGTGTCCGCGCTCGCCCCGGCAGCGGTTTTCTTCGCGGTCAAGGGCGACACCGGACCGGTCCCTCTTCCCGCCGAGGAAGAGCGGGTGGCTTCCCCGGCGCCCGCCGCCGTCACCGAGCAGTCTCCGCCGTGCTGCCTGGAGGTCGTTGCCGCGCCCGCGACCGGACAGGCACCCGAACGGCTGATCGACAGGGGAGCCGCCCCTGACCCCGAGCAGGCATCGTTGGTGTCCGCGTCGCGCTGGCGGGTGGTCAGTCGCACCCTGCCCGCCGGGGTGGCGCCCGAGCGCGGGCTGCAAGTGCGCACCATCCTGACCGCCCGCAGCATCAGCGCGGTCTTCCCGGAGATCAACAACATCGGCGGTGTCCGCCAGGACGCGCTGCGCTGGCATCCCAACGGTCTGGCGCTGGACGTGATGATCCCGAACCCGATGTCCGAGGCCGGCATCGCGCTGGGCAACCAGATTGTCGCCTACGTCCTGGAGAACGCGGAGCGCTTCGGCATCCAGGACGCGATCTGGCGGGGCGTGTATTACACGCCGGGCGGCGCGCGGGCCGGCGGGTACGGCCACTACGACCACGTGCACGTGACCACCACCGGCGGGGGTTACCCCGACGGTGACGAGGTCTACCTTCGCTGACGCCGCCGTCGGATCCGCCGGCGCGAAGACTTGATTCCTGCTTTGTGCCCCCACCAGGGCTCGAACCTGGGACCTGCGGATTAAAAGTCCGTAGCTCTACCAACTGAGCTATAGGGGCGTGGGTGTGTAACCCCGGAAAGAATACTGCACGCTGCTCATTTGAGGATTCGGGTGTCCGTACCCTAAGCTATCGAAGCTCCCAACGAACGAGTGTTGTGAGTACCCCGGAGAGATTCGGCTGGCCCCCTTCGTCTAGCGGCCTAGGACGCCGCCCTTTCAAGGCGGTAGCGCGGGTTCGAATCCCGTAGGGGGTACGCGCAGCGACCACGTGAGTGGGAGTTGCACAGAGTAAGGCCCTGTGGCGCAGTTGGTTAGCGCGCCGCCCTGTCACGGCGGAGGTCGCGGGTTCGAGTCCCGTCAGGGTCGCCATCACGGCGAGGCACTCACAACAGAGTGGCTGGTGCCGTCCGGCCAGGTAGCTCAGTTGGTACGAGCGTCCGCCTGAAAAGCGGAAGGTCGCCGGTTCGATCCCGGCCCTGGCCACCGCAACCCGGCTTGGCTCCGGGCCTTCCGTCCATGGATGATGTTCCCGATGATCCGCCTCTCCGTTCTGGCCGCCGCAGCGGCGATGCTGATGTTGTTGTTCGCGCCGCTCGCCGCGGCCCAACCGGACAGCACTCTGGTCGATCTCGTCGACGCGGCCACCCGCCGTCTTCAGGTTGCCGAACCGGTGGCGGCCAATAAGTTCCACACCGGCGGGCTGATCGAGGATCCCGTCCGCGAACAGCAGGTGCTCGAGGCGGTGTCGGCGGAAGCGGCGGCACTGCAACTGGATCCGGCGTACGTGTCGGCTGCCTTCCGCGACCAGATCGACGCCACCGTGGCGATCGAGTACACCAGGCTGGCGCAATGGAAGTTCGACCGGGCCGCGGCTCCCGTCGATGCTCCGGATCTTGCCTCGTCGCGCGGGATCATCGATGCGCTGAACCGCGAGATGGTGACGCTGATGGCCGACGAGTGGGGCAAGCTGCGCGGGCCGGCCTGCCGGGCCGAACTCGACCAGGCCAAAACGGTGGTCGCCACACGGCGCGGGCTCGATCCGCTCTACCGGCAGGCGTTGGATCACGCGACGCGCAGCTACTGCCGCTGACATGACCGACTTTCGGCAGCGGCTGCTCGACGCCCTGGAGGCCTCGATCGCCGAGGACGGCTATGCCAGGACGACGGTGGCCGACATCGTGCGGCGGGCCAAGACCTCGCGGCGCACCTTCTACGAGCATTTCGACAGCAGAGAGGCGTGTTTCGTCGCCCTGCTGTCGGACGCCAACGCCGAGCAGATCAGGCAGATCTCCGAGGCCGTCGACCCCAGCGCACCCTGGCAGAAGCAGGTCCGGCAGGCGATCGAAGCGTGGATCTCGTCGGGTGAAGCGCGCTCGGCGCTGATGCTGAGCTGGATCCGCGACGTGCCTTCCCTCGGCGCCGCCGCCCGGGGCCTGCAGCGGGACGCGATGGAACACTTCATCGACATGGTCGGGGCGCTCGGCGCCACCGACGAGTTCCGGGCCGCCGGCGTCGGCCCCGTGTCGCGCCGCCGCATCATCATGCTGCTCGGAGGACTGCGCGAGCTCACGGCCATCACCGTCGAAGAGGGCGGAAGCATGGGTGACGTCACCGACGAGGCGGTCGACGCGTCGATCGCACTGCTGAGCCCGCCCGGCCACTGAGGCGTCCGTCCTCTTGGCGTCCCGCTCAGACCAGCGCGGTGGCCTTGGCCTCCTCGAAGAGCGTGGTGTCATGCGAGCACAACATCATCAGGTCGGGGTGCCCCGCGCGATACAGCTCGGCGAGCCGGTCATGGTTCTGCCTGACCTTCTCACGGTCGGCCGCGACGAGCTTTTCCAACAGTGCGGTCAACCTCGGCATCGGCAGCGCATCGGCGATGGTGCCGGGGTGATAGAAGGAGTCGCCGCCGTGCAGAACCCAGCGGTGTCCGGCGTCGACGGCGACACACGCGTGCCCCTCCGTGTGGCCCGGCAGCGAGACGAGCACGAAACCCGGCCCGATCTCGGTGAGTTCTTTGGCGGCCGCGAAACCGCGCCATGCCTCACCGTCGACATGGTGTTCGACGATGTGGGGTCCGTGCGCCCACTGCGGAGGCCGGAAGCGGATCCGGTTCTGGATCGAACGCGACCGCATCGCGGCGAAGGCCTCCTCGGAGGTGACATGCACCTGGGCGTCGGGAAAATCGGCCAAACCGCCGATGTGGTCGGCGTCGAAGTGGGTCACCACGATGTGACGGACATCGGAGCGGTGGAAGCCGAGCTTCTCGATCTGACGGATCGCGGTCTCGTCGGGATCGAATCGGGGTCGGATCAAGTGGCGCCTGATGCGCCCGAAACGGCCCGGGTCGGCACAGTCGCGGGTGCCGAACCCCGTATCCACCAGCACTAGTCCCGCGTCGGACTCGACCAGCAGCACATGACACACCATCATGCCGACGCCCGGCGGATGAAGTGTCCCGCAATTGAGGTGATGAACTTTCACATGTACCCCCGAGTAACAAGTCAAAGGTACGTGCGCAGCACCGTCAAGCGATGTGGCCGCTGCGGTACCTTACGCACATGGTCCGGCCTGCTCAAACGGCGCGCAGCGAACGCACTCGGGAGGCGCTGCGGCAAGCGGCGGTGGTGCGCTTCCTGGCGCAGGGCGTCGAGGACACCTCGGCCGAGCAAATCGCCGCCGACGCCGGGGTGTCCCTGCGAACCTTCTACCGGCACTTCGCCTCCAAGCACGACCTGCTGTTCGCCGACTACGACGCGGGCCTGCACTGGTTCCGGGCGGCGCTCGCCGCCCGCTCGCCCGAGGAATCGATCTTCGAATCGGTGCAATCGGCGATCATGGCGTCGCCCTATGACGACTGGGCGGTCACCAAGATTGCGGCGATGCGTGCGCAGGAACTCGACGCCGGACGCATCGTCCGGCATATCCGGCAGGTCGAGGCGGACTTCGCCGAAGCCGTGGAGGAGCACATGATCTCGACCTGCGCGGCGCGTGCCGGCAGCGATGAGCGGATGCGCATCACCGTCACCGCACGGTGCATCGCCGCGGCGGTCTTCGGCGCCATGGAGGTGTGGATGCTGGGGGAGGACCGCTCGCTCCCCGAATTGGACCGTCTGTGCCGGCACGCGCTTGAGTTGCTGCGCTCCGGTATCGGAGACCGGGTCTGATCAGCGCCGAAATCGCATTCCACGCGGCGCATCGTCGCGTTCATGCGCTTGGAGTGCGATTTCGGCGGCCGACATGTTTTGTCAATATTGACAAAACATTGACCGGCGTGACAGCCTCAGCCGATGGCGGACTTCGACGCGATCGTCGTCGGTGCCGGACATAACGGGCTGACCGCGGCGGCGCTGCTGCAGCAGGCGGGTCTGCGCACGCTGTGTGTGGAGGCCAAGCTCTATGCGGGCGGCATGGCCTCGACCGTCGAACTCTTCGACGGCTTCCGGTTCGAGATCGCAGGCTCTGTGCAAGTACCGACCTCGGCGGTGGTGAGCGAGGCGCTCGGACTGGGTGACCTGCCTACCGTCGACCTCGACGTGATGTCGGTGCAGTTGCGCGGCGTCGGCGACGATCCGCTCGTCTACTACACCGATCCGGTGAAACTACTGACCCACCTCAACGACGTGCACGGCGCCGAGGCGGTCAACGGCATGGCCGGGCTGATGGCGTGGTGCCAGGCGCCCACCCGGGCGCTGGGGCGGTTCGACGCGGCGCGGCCGTCCAGATCACTCGATGAGATGTTCGCCTGCGCCACCAGCGAATTCGAGCGGCAGGCGATCAGCGACATGTTGTTCGGATCGGTCACCGAGGTGCTCGACCGGCACCTGCCTGACCGCGAGAAGCACGGTGCGCTGCGGGGAATGCTGGCCTTCCTCGCTGTGAACACCACCTACCGCGGACCCGCCACGCCGGGGAGCGCGGCCGCACTGGCCTTCGGGCTGGCCGTCCCCGACGAGAGCGCCACACTGATCAAGAAGTTCCGCGGCGGCATGGGCGCGGTCACGGACCATCTTCAGCAGATGTTCGCCGCAGCGGGCGGTGAACTCCGGCTGCGCACCAAGGTCGCCGAAATCACCGCCGACGCAGGCGCGGTCACCGGTGTCAGGCTGACGGACGGGTCGACCGTGGCCGCTCCGGCGGTGGTGTCGGCCCTCGCTCCGGACGTCACGGTCAACACGCTGGTCACGCCGACAGCGGTTCCCTCGCAGCTGCGGGACCGCTTCTCGCATATCGACCACCGCGGCAGCTATCTGCAGATGCACTTCGCGCTCGATGCGGCGCCCACGTTCGCTGAGCCCTACACAATGCTGAACGAACCCGGATATCAGTCCGCCATCGGTATTTTCGTGACACCGGAGGAACTGCACAAGCAGTGGGAGGGTGCCCGCGCGGGAGAGGTGCCCGCCGATCCGGCCATCGCCTTGCAGATACCGTCTGCCAACGACCCGAGCCTGGCCCCGCCGGGCAAGCACGCCGTGTCGGCGTTCTCACTGTGGTTTCCGCTGACCGAGGAACGCGCGAGCTACGGACAGATGAAAACTGAGATGGGGAAGCGGGTGATCGACAAGATCACCAGGCTGGCACCGGATTTCGAGAGTCTGATCCTGCGCCACACCACGTTCACCCCCAGGCACATGGGCACGATGTTCAATGCTCCCGGCGGTGACTACTGCCACGGGCTGATCCACCCCGAGCAGATGGGGCCTAACCGTCCGGGCCCGAAAGGCTATGTCGACCAGCCTGTTCCGGTTGAGGGACTGTACCTGGCCAGTGCCGGGTGCCACGGCGGTCCCGGAATCACGTTCATTCCAGGCTACAACGCCGCCCAGCAGGTGATCGCCGACCTGCACTGATCCGGTCCGACGTGATGTCAGGTCGCGGGACCACTCTCGGTGGCGCCACCCTCGTCGGCCCAGTCCACGCGATCCTCGTCGCCCTTCGAAGGATCGCTGATCACATCATCGTCGGCCTGCTCGGAACCGGCTTCGGTCTGGGCGGTGTTCGGCTTGTCTTTCGTCACGGCGCTGGGTTACCCCTAAGGATGGAGGTTCATTCAGCGTCGGCGATTCTGCAACTGTGCCAACCAGTCCGCAGGCACCCGGCCGCGTGGCCCCGGCGCGGTCTCGTCGACCGGTCTGCTCCGGGGAGGGGCGAGCTCGGGGCCGTCATAGTACTGATCGGTGTCGTAGTTCCAGAACCAGTCTTCGCCCGGTTCGAACGACCGGATCACCGGATGTCCGGTGGCGCGCCAGTGCGCCGACGCGTGCCGCTGCGGGGAGTCGTCGCAACAGCCGATGTGGCCGCACGCGGCGCACCTCCGCAGATGCACCCACCAACCGCCATGCGCGTCGCACTCGACGCAGCCCGTGCCGCTCGGGGGAACGGAAGGATCGACTGCGCCGTCGCGAACGTCGCTCACGAGCGAAAGCGTACGCCCAGTCCGATGATCCCGATACGAATCGTGACGGCGGTGGTCTAAGCCTCGATCCACCGATGTATCGGCTGGTCGCAGGGTGTCGGAATGAGGAAAGTGCCCTTTGAACTGGGAAGATTGGTGTTCTCTACGCACTAATCAGTCCAGGTCAGAAAGGCACTTCCGGTGAAA
>NZ_JBQQCF010000008.1:0-165791 GCF_052245755.1 Mycobacterium sp. 4D054 | reverse complement strand
ATAACGCCGGTGCCGAATCGCTGTGGTCGACGTTCAAGCATGAGTTCTACTACCGGCACACTTTCGCGACGAAAGTCGAATTGATTGCAGCAGTTGACAATTGGATGCGATTCTACAATCATCAACGTAGGCACTCGGCGATCGGTCAGCGCTCACCAATTAGCTACGAACGCACCATGAGTGTCACCCTGGAAGCAAGCTAACCGCGTCCACTTTTTCTGGGGAACCCCACCGGCGTCCCCGCTGCGCACCACCGACGAGCTGTTCACCGACGCGCATCTGGAAGCGGTCGGCTTCTTCGAGACCGTGCAGACCACATCCGGCCCGGTACGGTTTTCCGGTGTGCCGACCGGCTTTTCGCGCACTCCCGGCCGGGTGCGCGGTGGTGCGCCACGATTGGGGGAACACACGGCCGAAGTGCTCGCAGAGGTCGGGATCGCGCCGCCAAATTAGGCTGCGGCGCTTCCGATATGACGGTTACACCGGCGGGCAGTACGTCATGTTCGCGAGCACGACGTAGTCTGCGGCGCTGTCCCAGTCGAGGTCTGGGTTGTCGCTCATCACGAAGCCGACGATCTGCGAATGCGGCGTACCGAGGTCCAGCTGACGGCAGACGGCGTACGCGCTGTGGACGGTCGCGTACGGGTTGGAACTGGTGATGCCCACCTTCTGCAGCCGGTCGAGGAACGCGGCGTCCTGTGGTGCGGCGGCAGCGGGTGCTGCCAGCCCGACGGTCGCCGCCGCGGCCATGCCTGCGATCGTGAGCCTGGTGAGTGTCGTCATGTCGATTCCTAGGTGGATCGAGCCGCTGAAGCACCAACCGGGCTTCAGCAAACACAGCAGCTGTGGCCCGCGACCGCAGGCTCCTGTCTCTGCCCGGCATCGTAGCGCCGATGAGGGATGCCGCCCAACCGCGAAGCAACATTGGCTCGGCTAACTTTTGCGCGAGCAAGGGTTGCGGAAATGACGGTAACGCTGCTGCATCTGTCGGCGACATCAGTGATTGCGGGGGATCACGGGTGACCGCGCCGCGGGGGAATCGGGGGAGCCTGAGCTGAGTCGCTTCGATCGTCGCGCTGACGGGGGTTGAGCGTGACGAATGTGACTGCTGTGGCTAATCGGGCAATTGATGTCGGGTAGCTCCTACGAAGAGGGGAATCCCCGATTCCCTTTGTCGGTGTGCAAGCGCATCATCGTGCATAAGGAATCGGAACGACTGCAGTTGATCGTTGACGGCAAACAGAGAGCAGGCACTGGGGGTGTCGCGGGTGTCCGGTCGGGTGGGGCTGCGGCCGGCGCCCGGCACAGATTGTGGGGGTGCACAGTGAGTAGTGGGTATGACGGCGCACCGATGGTGGCCTGCCCGCACGGGCACCTCAACGCGGGGAACTACAAGTTCTGCGGACAGTGTGGATCGCCGATCGGCGTCGTGGCGTTTCCCGACGACGATGCTGTCGCCGAAGACGAACGCCCGCTGCGGCGCCGCAGTCTGGTCATCGGCGCTGCGATCGCCGCGGTGCTCCTGGTGGCGGTCGTCGCCGCGGTCGGGTTTCTGATCACCCGGTCATCCACAGATGACGAAACCACCCCGCAGGCAGACGGTTTCACGGCCGGCACGGCGAACCCGGCGGGCATGGTGCCGGCCTGCACGATGGCACCGCTGGTGCAGGCCGAGTCGGTCGCCATGACAGCCGACGGGATGACCGTCGACGCCGCGTTCATGTCGCAGTGCGCCGGCGGCAATACCGAGGCCTCGCCATCTGCGCGGATCACCGTCGCCGACGGCCAACGGGACATCGCGGCAGGGGTTTTCGACTTCTCCGCCGCACCTTTGACGATGAAGCCGGGTGAGACGGCGCGTCGCACACTGGTGTTCCCCGCGGGAACATACTGGCGGACCACCGCGATGTTCACCGGCGCTCCGCAACTGGTATTCCATCCCGGCGAGCAGGCCGAAGCAAGGACGGCCGCGTCGTCGGGTTCGGACCGGTTGGTCGCCCAGTCCGCCGCCGAACCCGAGCACGGCAGCATCGACGGGGTGGCCGAAGCTGTGCTGCGGGAACTTCGGGACGCGGACTACGGGTACGTGTCCGGGTCACTCGCGAATCGCTGGGTGCCGCAGATCAGCGCGAAGAAGTCCGGATTGGTCGTTGATGGCAGGACGCTCACCAGCGCCGACGTGCTACGCGACCACCTCGAGCTGAGAGACAGGTACAGCGGAGTGCTGTTGGTGTCGTCGGCGCAGTGGACGACCTTCAGCTCCGCGGACTTCTGGGTGACCGTCGTCGGGGCGCCGAAGTTGTCACCGCCCGAGGCGAACGCGTGGTGTGACGCGAACGGCCTAGGCGCCGACGACTGTTTTGCCAAGTTCGTGAGCTCGCTGTTCGGTGTCGACGGCACCACGGTGTATCGGAAGTAGGTCGGGGATGGGCTTCTGTGTGTTCTGCGGTGGCGAGCTCACCGACACGATGCGGTGCACCGCGTGCGGAGCGGTCAACGTGGGCGGCACCTGGCACGAGTCGGCTTACGTCGTGTCCGGCGGAGCGGGTGTGGGTGCCGGTTGGCACCCGGATCCGACCGGTCGGCACGAGGGCCGCTACTTCGTCGGTGGACAGCCCACCGATCTGATCCGCGACGGCGGCGTCGAGGCGTTGGACCCGATGGGAAAGCATCGGCTCGAAATGTCTAGCGCTGGACCAATGTCGACACCGGTCGAAGCTCGAACGGGACGGCGGTGGTGGATCGTCGCCGCGGCGGTCCTGGCTCTGCTGGTGCTGGTCGGCGCCGGGGTGGGAACGTATGCCTACCTCCACCGCGACCGGACGACAGTGGACGAACGCTACCTGGTGGCGCTCAAGCAGTCCGGGTTCTCGGGCGAGTTCAATTCCGACGCCAACGCTGTCGCGCACGGCAAGCAGGTGTGCAGGACCCTCGAGGACGGCGGCCCGCAGCAGGGGATGCCGGCCGACGAGGTTGCGGTGCAGTACTTCTGCCCACAGTTCGTCGACGGCTTCCACGTGCTGCAGACCGCGACGATCTCGGGCAGCTTCACGCTCAACGACGACGACCCCAACCCGTACTTCCCGGCGATTGAAGTCGACGGCTCGTCGTGCGTCGGAGCGGGCGGGTATTCCGACGTCAATCCCGGAACCCCGGTGACGGTGAAGAACGGCAAGGGCGAGATCCTCACGACCACGTACCTGGAGGAGGGCAAGGGCGGACGGTTCCGATGCACCTTCGGCTTCACCTTCGACGTGACTGAAGGCCAGGAGCGCTACGTCGTGGCGGTGGGGAAGCGGGGCGAGTTGAGCTACTCGTTCGACGAACTTCAGGCCGGAGGCGTGGCGCTGGTCCTGGGATGAGATGCCTGCCGCGCCGATCGGTGCCGCCTACGCCCACCACGTCGGAAAGCTGACGTCCAAGCGCTCCCGCTGCTTGTATCCCGCCCACGTCGGCACGCCCGGAGGCTGGCCGCGGTAGATGCCTCGAGCGGCGGCGATGACGCGCTGGTGCTGGGTCGGCCACTGCAACGTGGTAGCGATGTCCTCCAGAACCTCCTGGTCGCGCTGCAGTACGCGGTCGACCAAGCGGACCGCGGGAAGGGCTCCGCTCTTGTCGCCGTTGCATCGCGCGCACGACAACACCAGATTCGACAGTCCATCAATACCCACAAGGGACCACGGCAGGACGTGGTCGATGGGGTTGTTCGCGGGCAAATGGGTGTGGCAGTAGAAGCAGTGCGGTCCGAATGCCTCCTTGAACGGTTCACGCACCGCCGCCAGGGCAGTCCGTTCGCGCCCGAACAGGTGACCGGCGACGTCGGGGACCTCCGCGTCGAGAAACCTGTTCATCCGGCGCACGTCCTCGACCCACATGATCTCCAGGGCCGGCTTCAACAGGCCGGCCAGGCGTGCCAGTCCGGCCGCGACCCCGGGCCGGAGTTCGATCGCGTCACCGTGCGCGCGCAGCGTTGAGCGTGACACATGGTCATGCAGAAAACCGTCGTCGTAGAGGAACGGGTCGCTGCCCGTCGCGCCGGGCAGCCTTTGCAAGCGGTGCAACGGCTGTTGCGCGAGGCACAGCACGATCTCGTCGATTGCCTTCTGGTAGGCGACCGGTGCCCGCAGTTGCGCGATCTCCACCGAGCCGGCCTGGCCGGAGGCGGTGCGGAACTCGTTGGTGGCGATCAGTATCCGTGCGCGCGGTTGTGTCGACTGCCGCAGCTCATGCCCGTCGAACGGTCGTACTTGCCGCCAGTAGGTCTCCAACACCCGGTGCGCCAGCGCGGGAATCGGCACCCGAAGTGTGTCGTCAGGGTTCTCGGGCAGGTTCTCGATGCAGTGCTCGATGAGGGCCATCAGCGTCGCCAGCTTGTACGTCGCCGTCCGCAGGCCGGTCTCAAGAATCGCGACCACCCGCTGGCCGAGCATCAGCGGGTCCACCGCCTCAGAGGTCACCGACGGACCTCGCTATCGCCCCGGCCAGGTACACCTGCACCAACGCATTATGACGAGGATGGGGCACAAGATGGGCAAACTCGACGTTCGGTGACCTGGTCGTCGACGACGACAACCTGCTCGCGGAGCGCCGTTACCAACCTGTCGTCACCCTGGCCAACCTGACCACGAGCCAATTGGTACGGCCGCGGGACTACAGGCGCCCTTCACGGGCTGGACCCCGACGAACACTCCGTCGCCGACGCGGTCCGCGTCTCGATGTCGATACCGTTCCTGGTCCGGCCGGTCACGCTGAAAGGCGCTCGCGGCCAACGCTGCACGCTGGTCGACGGGGGAGTGCTGTCGAACTTGCCGATCGCGGCTACGCCTTGGTGATCGCGTCGAGCCGCTTGAGAATGTGCGAGTGCCGCTTGTCGTCGATCTTCAAATACAGTCCGAGAGAACCCATGTCGACCGGGCCGGTGGTGTGCTTGAGCACCCTCGGAAGCGCCTCGATGATGTCGACGAAGTCCGCGATGAACTCCCGATAGCTCGCCAACGGATCGTCAAGCATGCGCGCGCAATCGGCGACGATGTCGACGTGCTCGGATCGCACCGGCAGCGCCCGGCAGCGTTCCGAGAGCTCCAGGAACCGTTCCAGGTAGTCCATCGTGCGATGCGCAATGTGCTTGATCGCCTCCGGATCAGCCTCCTCATCACCCTTGCCCGTGAACGCCGCCATGAACGCCGGCGCCGACATGAACCCGTGCAACTGTTCGGCGGTCCTGATCATCTCGTCGATGAGACCCACCACCGTGGACGCCAAATGCCCCGGCGACAGCCGGACACCCGAACTGGGCGACGTGAAGCCGAGTTCGCTGTCCCGCAACCGTGACTGCAGCGGCGCCGCCCGCTGCACCAGGACCGATACGAACAACGCCTGCTCCCAAGCCTTCGGTTTGTCCCGCGCCAGCGCATCCAGCTCGGCCGGTGTGGTAGCCAACCGCGCGACCGACGAATCATCCTGCGCCGGTTCAGCTTCAGCATCGACGTCCGGGTCGTCGGTGACCTTGCGCATGGCCTGGGCGCCGTCCTCCCCGTAGATGGCCCGCTTGTCGCCGATCAGCGTCCACCGCTTCTGCCGCTCGGCGCGGCGAGTCATCTCGAACTCCCGCTCGGCCGCCTCGTCCGCCTCCAGCCGGCGTTCCTTTTCGGCCTTCTGCGCGAGCCAATAGATCCCGGCGAACACACCCACGAGCGCCGCGCCGCCGACGAACCACCAGATGTACTTGATGACGAACCCGACCGCGAGGAGCAGCAGCAGGATGGCGCAGAACACCGAGCCGTCGCTCGGCTGCGAATAGCGCCCCTTCGATGCCATCTCCGTCTCCTCCCCAGGCCGGATCGTGGAGTCATCACGATAGAAGCGGGGTCTGACATCTGCGGTTCCGCACGACGGCAGCAAACGACAGCAAGCCGCGAACGGTGCCCCGGAAAGCGCCTGTCGCCCGGTCGCGCCAAGGCACCGCCCAATTCGAATCGCTAGGCTGGCGGCAGTGCGCTGCGTGCCGACGTGTGCGAGAGCAGCGCGAGCGATGGGTTAAGGATCGAAAAGCTATGCGGGCCGACAGAGCGCAACCACAGGTCATCGCCGCGACCGCACCCGTCGAACCCCCAAGGCCCCGCCGTCGACAGCTACTGCTGACCCTCATCGTCGCCCCGTTCGCGCTGCTGGCCGCCGCATACCTCGGCGATCTGCTGTACAGCAAAGACCGGGTGGTCCGAGGGACCACCGCTGCAAGGGTGCCCATCGGTGGTATGACGCTGACCGACGCCGAGGAGCAACTGCGTGCCGCAGTCTCCCCACGCACCACCCGACCGGTCCCCGTCACCGCCGGACCCGAGCGCCGCGAGATTGACCCGACGGCGGCCGGCCTGTCCGTCGACTGGCGCGCCACCGTCGACCAGGCCGGCGCGCAGCCGCTGAACCCGATCACCCGGCTGTCGTCGTTCTTCACCACCCGGGAGATCGGCGTCGTCTCCACCGCCGATGACGCGGCGCTCACCGCCGCGATCGACGGACTGGCCGCCCGCGTCGCCCAGGATCCAGTTGAGGGCACCGTTCGATTTGAGGGCCGCGAGCCCGTCGGCGTCAACCCGGAGGCCGGCCGCCGGCTCGACGTCGACGCTGCCACCGAACTGCTCAAGCGCGACTGGGCCACCGGCAGCACCGTCGACCTACCGATGATCGAATTGGAGCCCCGCACAACAACGTCCGACGTCGAGGCCGCCGTCGCCGACATCGCCGAGCCCGCGGTGTCCGGACCGTTGGTCATCACCGGAGAGGACGACGCCCGCGCCGTCATCTCCGAGGACGTCATCGCCGCGACCCTGACCTTCGATGTCGACGACGGCGACATCGTGGCCACCGTCGACCAGAACGCCATCGCCGACGCCGCCCGCCCCCAACTCGCCGACTCGGAGGTCCCGCTGCGCGACGCGACCATCGACTTCACCGCGTCCCCGCCGGCGAAGGTGCCGTCGCAGGACGGCCGTCGCATCGACTACGACGACACCCTCGCCAACCTGATCGACGTGCTGACCGACACCACCGACCGCGAGATCACGGCCGTCTATGTGGACGAGCCGGCGACGTTCACCACCGCCGACATCGACGCGCTCGGTCCCGTCCAGGTCATCGGCCAATTCCAGACATCCGGCTTCTCCGGTGACTCCGGCGTGAACATCAAACGCGCCGCCGGTGCCATCGACGGCATCGTCGTCCCGCCCGGCGAGACGTTCAGCCTCAACGGCGCCACCAACCCGCGCACCGCCGCCAACGGCTATGTCGAGGCCGGCATCATCCTCAACGGCAGACCGGACAGCGGCGTCGGCGGCGGTGTGTCCCAGGTGGCCACCACGCTGTTCAACGCCGCGTACTTCGCGGGCATGGAGCTCGTCGAGCATCAGGAGCACAGCTACTACATCAGCCGCTATCCCGCGGGCCGCGAGGCCACCGTGTTCGGCGACGAAATCGACGTCAAGTTCCGCAACGACGGACCGATCCCGGTGCAGATCCAGACCACCTGGACGTCGTCGGCGGTCACCGTCCAGTTGGTGGGGATCAAACGCTACGAGGTGACGTCGGCGCAGAGTCCGCGCTCGGCGCCGACGAGCCCGAGGACGATCACGATCCCGGCAGGGGAGTCGTGCAGCGCCAGCAGCGGCGCACCGGGATTCACCATCACCGACACCCGCACCCTGCGTGACATCGTCACCGGAGATGCCCGCCGAGAATCCCACACCGTGCGCTATGACCCGATCCCCAAGGTGGTGTGCGGGGCCTGACCGCCGGTGAGCTGAGCGTCGCCGGTGCGTCGGCGGTTGAACTCGCGGGAATACGTGTCAGCCAAATCCTCGGCGCGGCAGCGGTACTCGTCACGATTGAGCGTGCCGTCGCGGAGTTTGAAGCGCGAGGCCAGCCGTGCCAGGCGGTGCGCACCTTCGTTGAGCGGCTCACCTGAATGGCCCTTGACCCAGTGCACCGTGATCTGATCCCGATGCTCGTAGATCGTGTGCCGAATGCGGACGAGTCCAGGTGTCTTGCCGCTTTCGCGATAGGCCGGATATCTCTTCGGCAGCACGTCGTGACCGTCCATCCACCGATTTACGAGCTCCACCGCGGCGGCATTGTCGCTGTAGATCGTCATGTCGCGACCGCACAGTTTCCGCACGGCAGCGCCGATCGCGCGTACCTCGGCCACCAGCACCACCGCTGAGCCGTGCATCTTTGTCGAGTGCCGAACAGCGTCCAGTCCGTACTCGCCAGACGATGCGAGCCAGGCGGAGCCGGCGATTATCCTCTTGCGCACCGAGCCGTCCGTCGCCACAAACAGAGGAGCCGCCGTCGGCGTGACGCCGGACGACATCTCGCCGTTCAGCATCGCCGGTACGTCCCCCGGTGGTTCAGGTGCCATCTGCGTCTCCTCCCCAAGACGTTGAGATGGACGGTAATTGGGCGGTCCGACATGTCACTGCTCCCAGGTAGCGTCCGCGCCATGACTGACAGACACAGACGACACAAAGCCAAGCAGGCGCGTCGGAACGCACAGCGGGCACGGAAACGTCGCGCTGACGCAGGCTCTGAACCGCCTCCTGACCCTCCGCAACAGGACCAGACGAGACATCTGAGCCTATGGAGTTTTCTGGTGTACGCCAGCAAGCAGGTCGAGGCAGCGAAGCCCGACCCGTTGGCGAACTTCCGTTCCCACCAGGAAGATCTACTCGACTTCGACTACCTCATCAAGAGCCTCGTCGACGACCCCACCCCAGAGTCCGCGTCCGCCGTAGCGCTGTTCGCCGAACTGCTGGACGGCGAACAGCAGTTGCGCTTCCGGGAAGCGTTGGACGCCTACAGCGGTCCGTTGGTGCCGTGGGTGGCCGCACTGCGCGACGTCGACGTGTACCGCGCCGTGCGCCTCACGCACGTCCTCGGAGACTTCGACCAGATCCTGCTCGGGGCCCGACTCGTCGACGGTCAGGAAGCAACGTGTGGGGTTTGGATCGATCACCTCGACGACTATGAGATCGCCGATGCTGCAGTTTGTGTCGCGAAGCTCGACGATGTCGTGGCCGAGCTATCCGGTCCTGACGTCTCACCCTCCGACATGACCCTCGCCGATGCACGGGTCTGGATCGACTATGGGTTGAGGCGGCCATTCTTCTTTCGGGAGACCGCGTCATGGCCCGATTGCCGGCCGTTGGTGAAGTGGTTGGTCAGTCGACTGCCCGACGGCGGCGATATGTATCGGCCACCGAGTTGGGATCACGCCGCGACCGAGGCGCTGCTCGATGAGTTCTTTGCGTCCGAGGCCGGAGCCGTCTACAACAGTCACGACCACCGGGACCTCCTACGCGAACTCATGGAATCGGGGACGGCAGACCCTTTCCGCTGGAGCGCGGCGCGCGTGGAACAGGTTCTCGGATCACCGCTGTTGGAGAGTAGGCACGCGCTGAAGGTGCTCCTGGATGTGCCCGACCTGCTGCGGGCTTTCATCCCGTTTGCGCACGAGCGAAGTGGAATCCGCGAGCGCTTGACCGCACAGACCATCGCTGCCCTCGCGTGGAGGGATGGTGACAGAAGATCTGCGTGAACCGCCGGTGCGCTGAGGCGTCGATCGACCCGGACGGCGGTCAGGTTTGATCAATCCCACATTTCGGTGAATTCGCCGTAGCGGCTGCGGTCGGAACGCGGCGCGTGTCAGCCTGGAGTCATGACTGCGAAGCGGAATTCGCACCGCGCGGATCTCGTGCTGTCCGGCGGCGGGGTCAAGGGGATCGGACTGGTCGGGGCGGTCGGTGCGCTGCGCGACGCAGGCTATGCGCTCCAGCGCATCTCGGGAACCTCGGCCGGCTCGCTGGTCGGCTCGGTGGTGGCCGCGGCGACCCAGGCCGGCGGGATCACCGCCGACCAGCTGCGTGACCTCGCGGTGGACGTGCCCTACCGCAGGTTCAGCGACAGCGGCCCGATCGAGCGCATCCCGCTGGTCGGTACGACCTGGGGTCTGGTGCGGGGGACCGGCATCTACCGCGGCGACTTCGCGCACCAATGGATCCGCGGTGAGCTGAAGAACCTGGGTGTCAGCACGTTCGGTGACCTGGCGATCGACGACGACAGCCTGTTGCCGGAGCGCCGGTACCGGCTGGTGGTCACCGTGGCCGACCTGACCAACGGTCAGCTGGTGCGGCTGCCGTGGGACTACGAGCGCCTCTACGGCCTCGACCCCGACGAGCAGTCCGTCGCCGACGCGGTCCGGGCCTCGATGTCGATACCGTTTCTGTTCCGGCCGGTCACGCTGAAAGACGCTGCCGGCCAACGCTGCACGCTGGTCGACGGCGGGGTGCTGTCGAATTTCCCGATCGACTCGCTCGACCGCCTCGACGGCGCGGAGCCTCGCTGGCCGACGTTCGGGGTGACGGTGTTGCCCTACCTGCCTGCCGCGACCGCCGAACAGCTCATTCCCGGCCTGCGGCTGCCGTGGGACGGGCCGACGTTCCTGGAAAGTCTGCTCACCACCATGCTGGTCGGCCACGACCAGGCCTACCTCGACCAACCGTGGGTCAAGGTGCGCGCCATCGAGGTGGACTCGACCGACGTCGGCGTCCTCGACTTCGGCATCACCCGCGCCGAGGCTGACGCGCTCTACGACAAGGGCTACGCGGCGGCTGCCGAGTTCCTCAGAACCTGGGACTGGCCGGCGTACGTGAACCGCTTCCGGCGCGCCACTACGTGACGTGGGGCGCTCCTCGTTCCTTTGAGTCGCGAGCACGCGCTCTGCGAGCGGGGCGGCGCTTCACCGGCTGGTGTCTGTGACGGGACGCTGAGAGACGCGTGGTCGGGTGCACGACCGCGACGTCCGTAGGGCGGTGTCACGCAATCCGCAGCGCCTCTACTGGTTGACCCGAAATCTGTGCGATCAGGCTGAAATCCTTGTCGAGGCCGAGAACCGTCAATCCGGCGACTTCGGCCGTGGCGGCGATGAGCAAGTCGGGAATCGATGGCGCGCGGTGCAAACCGCGGTCGGCGAGGATGAGCTGTACTTCACGGACGCGATCTTCGATGGCCGGCGTCATGTACTCGACGGGCATAAGTGCCAAGGGCGGCGAGACAACTTCGAAGTGCGCCTCCGCCGCTGTGCGAAACGAATAGCCGATCTCGAGGAACGTCACCGTGCTGATGTGGACCAGCCCGCGTTCGATGCGTTGCATTCAGTTATCGACGTCGGGTGAGTCCGCGAGTCGCGTGTGCGCCGACTTGTCGATCAGCCACGATCTCAGCGCCACGCGCGGTCCATCACCTCTGGGTCATCAAGGTCGGAAGCTGCTGCCGCCGCCCGGCGCAGATCCTCGATCGTCAACCGACCGCGAGACTCGCCATGAGTGCGCTCGGCCTCGAAGCGTCGCCTGAGATACTCCTGCCGCGACAGCCCTTGTGCCGCGGCGGCGGCATCGATATGTGCCACGGCCGCGTCTGACAAACCCCTGATCAACACATCTGCCATGCGCCTGACCTCCCGATATCGCTGACACCGTACGCCGCGGCCGGTCGGGGCGGTGCACCTTCTGACGCGTTAACCGGCGATCCGCAGTAGGAACTTGTCGCCGCGCCTACCTAGTCTCAAGGTCGTGGACTACTCGGCCCTCACCACGCTGCGCGAGCGACACCCCGCCTGGCGGCTGTTGCGCGCGGGCAATGCCGCGCTGGTCCTGTCCTTCCTCGGCCAGTTCTTCGTCGAAGCCAACCGCGGCGCATGCTCGGCCAGTGTGCTCGCCGACGCCCTGGACGACCACCTCTACGCCCTGAACGCCGACGAGGTGCGGTACCCGAAGCAGCCGCGTGCGTATCTGGAGGACTGGGCCGCGACCGACGCCGGATACCTCAGGAGGTTCTACCCGCCCGGCGACGATGAGGTCCACTACGAGGCCACCCCGGCGTTCGAGAAGGCATACGCCTGGGTCCACAGCTTGCAGGGCAGGTCCTTCGTGGGTACCGAATCCCGGTTGCACACGGTGATCGCACTGCTGCGCCAGATCGTGCAGGGCACCGAGACGGAGCCGGAAGTCCGGCTGGCCGATCTGCGCCGTCGCCGCGATGAACTCGACGCCGAGATCGCGGCGGTTGAAGCAGGGCACGTCGCCATCTTGGACGCCACCGGAATCCGCGATCGCTACCAACAGTTGTCGACCACCGCGCGCGAGTTGTTGTCTGATTTCCGTGAGGTCGAGGAGAACTTCCGCCTGCTGGACCGGGCCGCTCGAGAGAAGATCGCCGCCTGGGATGGATCCAAAGGGGAACTGCTGGCCGAACTGATCGGCAGTCGCTCCGAGATCACCGGCTCTGACCAGGGGCGCAGCTTTCAGGCCTTCTTCGATTTCCTGCTGTCCGAGCAGCGCCAAACCGAGCTTGCCGACCTGCTCGCCAAGGTGACCGCCCTGGACAGCGTCGATGCCGACGAGCGGATCAGGGGTATCCACCACGACTGGTCCGAGGCTGCCGACCGCGCCCAGCGCACCGTTCGCCAGATCTCCGAACAGCTTCGCCGGTTCCTCGACGACCAGGTGTGGCTGGAGAATCGGCGGGTGTTGGATCTGGTGAGGGCCGTCGAGGCCGCTGCCCTCGATGTCCGCGACGCCCCGCCGTCGTTCGGGCTCGAAGTCGACGAACCGGGCATCGACATCGCCCTGCCATTCGAGCGCCCGCTCTATCAAACGCCGGTCGCGGTGGCCGTCGAGAGCCGTATCGCCGACGGCACCGAAAATGTCGACGCCGACCTGCTGTTCACCCAGACCTATGTCGACCAGGTCCGGCTGGCCGAGACCATCCGCTCCGTCCTGCCCGAGAACTCGTCGGCGCTGCTGTCCGACGTCATCGCTGTACATCCGATTGAGCAGGGCGCCGCGGAGATCGTCGGCTACCTGGCCCTCCACGATGACGACGTCAGCATCGACATGGACGACACCGATGAGACCGTGCTGGACTATCCCGACCCGGCCCAGCCCGACGTCACCAAGCGCGCCCGCCTACCGAAGGTGACGGTGCGACGGCACGGGGGCCAGTGACTATGAGCAACGAACGTGCCGTCGCCGCGGCCATCATCCGGCTCATGCAGGGCGTCGTCTACCGCACTTCCGATGAGGACACCTGGCTGACACTGGAACGGCTGGGCGCCGGTGTCCGCGACCATTTCTCGACCATCGGCGTCGACGTCGTGATCGATGACACCGAGGGCTACGCGTATTTGCGCTCACGTCCGGAGGAGGACGGCGACGAGGCGTTGCCGCGGCTGGTGCGCAGACGTGCCCTGACCTACAACGTCAGTTTGCTGCTGGTCTTGTTGCGTAAACGGCTAGTCGAGTTCGAAACGGGCGGCGGGGAGGGCCGCTTGGTGTTGAGCACTGAGCAGATCGTCGAAATGCTGCGGCTGTTCCAGGCGGACTCCACCAACGACGCGCGGGTCGTCGATCAGGCCGAGACCACCATCAAAAAGGCGGCCGAACTCGGTTTCCTGCGTCAGCTTCGTGGCCAGCGCGACCACTGGGAGGTGCGACGCATACTCAAGGCCTACGTCGACGCCCAGACTCTGAACGATTTCGCTGCCAAACTTCGTGAATACGCCGGAGCGTCCACCGACGATGAATGAATTACGTTGCGATGCGACCCAACCCGGGGCCGGGTACCGACTCCAGTACGCCGAGGTCTACAACTGGGGAACATTCGACGACCATGCCTGGCGGTTCACCCCCGGCACCGACACCGCGCTGCTGACCGGCGACATCGGTTCAGGGAAATCGACAATCGTCGACGCACTGACCACCTTGCTGGTGCCCGCGCACAAGGCCGCCTACAACAAGGCGGCCGGCGCCGATGCCAAGGAGCGCACGCTGCGCTCCTACGTCGAAGGCCACTACAAATCCGAGCGCAACGAATCCACCGGTAGATCCCGTCCGAAAGGTCTACGAGAGAACAAGAAAACCTACTCGGTGATTCTCGGTGTGTTCCGCAACCACGGCTGTGACGAGACGGTCAGCCTGGCTCAGGTGTTCCAGCAGCGCGAGAGCACCGGGCAGCCCTACCGGTTCTTTGTGACCGCCACCAAGGAGCTGTCCATCGCAACCGATTTCGCCGACTTCGGCACCGACCTCCGCGAACTACGTAGACGGCTCCGTGGTGCCGGGGCCGAGATCTTCGATGAGTTCCCCAAGTACTCCACCTCCTTGCGCCGACTGCTCGGTATCCGCTCGGAGCAGGCGCTCGAACTGTTCCACCAGACGGTATCGATGAAATCGGTCGGGAATCTCAACGATTTCGTTCGTGATCACATGCTCGAACCCAGCGACTCGACCGAACGCGTCCGCGAGATCATCGGGCATTTCGAGGATTTGACCAAAGCGCACGACGCCGTGAAACGCGCCCGCGAGCAACTCGAGGCGCTGCAGCCGATTGTGGACACCGCGGCGAAATACGACGCGGCACTCACCGAACGTGCTGGTTTGGAGCTTGAGCGCGCGGCGGTCCGCCTGTTCATCGCTGAGCTGCGCTCCGGGCTGCTCACTGATGAGATCGTGCGGCTGGAAGCCGATGGAGCGGCGTTAGTGACTCAGCTCGATACCGCCGAAGCTGAACAGCGCAGGCTCGGTCACGAGCGCGACTCGCTGATCGAGGAGCGCGCCAAAGCGGGTGGCGACCGTATCGGCGAGTTGGAACGACTTGCCGCTGACGCCCGCGAGCAGGCGAGAACGCGAGGCCAGGCAAAGGCATTGTTCGACGCCGCGGTGGCGGAGGCCGGACTGGAACCCGTCGCCGACGGTGACGCCTTCGCCGCGCTTGGCGCCGTGGTCGCCGCCGAACGCCCCCGACTGACCGGGGAGAAACGCGACCTCGACACCGCGACCGTTGACGCGATCGGTCGCGAGCGGGAGCACCAACGCAGGTGCGATGTGATCGCCGAGGAGGTCGGGAGCCTGGAGCAGCGTACCGACAATTTGCCTCAGGAGCAGGTGGTGGTGCGCGCCGAGTTGTGCGCGGCGCTGGGACTGAGGCCGGACGACCTGCCATATGCCGGCGAGTTGCTCGATGTCTACGACGAGCATGCGCAGTGGCGGGGCGCCGCAGAACGTGTGCTGCGGGGGTTCGCGCTGTCCTTGCTGGTGCCGCAGCGGCACTACGACGCCGTCACCGCATGGGTGAACGGGCGCAGGCTCACCGTCGGCGGCCGCGGTGCCAAACTGGTCTATGAACGCGTCCCCCAGCATCGGGTGCGGCTGCAGCCGACGGCGCACGATGGGTTGCTGCTGGCCGATTGCATCGAGGTTCGAGGCGGAGAGTTTGAAGAGTACCTGCGCGCCGAGCTGATGAAACGCGCTGATTTTCGTTGTGCAGCAACACTCGACGTGTTCCGCAATGAGCGTCGTGCCGTCACCCGCGAGGGCCAGGTGCGCTCGGGGGACCGGCACGAGAAGGATGATCGGCACCGGGTCGACGACCCCAGGCGTTGGGTGCTGGGCTGGGTCAACGAACGTAAGATCGCCGCGATGCGTGCGGAACTGGCCGAGTTGGAAAGCCAACGTGACGAGGCAGCGGCCGAAGCCGCGCGACTCGTGAAACAACGCGACGCCGTGCAGTGTCGACTGGACGCGTTCCGGAGTGTCGAGGGTTTCCGCTCCTGGGGCGAACTCGACGCCGACGAGGCCGAGTCGCGTGCGAAAGCGCATGATGCCGAGAGAATCCGGCTTCAGGCCGGCTCGTCGAGGCTGACGGAGATCACGCAGGCGCTGGAGCGTAACGCCGACAATGCTGCCGCGGTAGCTGATTTGATCAAGAAGATCACCGGCATGCTGGCGACGGCGCAATCGAGAGTGAATCAGGCCAAGCAGGACCGAACGCATGATGACGAGTTCGTCGCTGCGCAAGCGCCGGATCAACGGGAGAAGGCTCGTGCGTCCTACCCGGCCCTGACTGCACGACTGGCGGATCGCCCGCCCAACCGCGCGGCGGATTGCGCTGCCTCCGAGGCGGCATTGTCCGATGACCTGCACCGGCGCATCGAGCGGTTGTCCGGTCAGCTCAACGGGCACGCATTGAATCTGACCCAGCACATGACGGCAGTGCTGAACCGATGGCAGGAGCTGCGGGCGGACATGGACGTCAATGTCGAGTCCCGAGCAGAATTCCTGGCATTCCGGGAGCGAGTCGCCACCGACGACCTGCCCCGGTTCGAGAGCGAGTTCAAAGAACAGCTCAACAAGAATGCCATTCAAGAGTTGGCGGGATTCAACAACTGGTTGGGTCGGCAGGCGTCGGCCATCGACGAGCGTGTCGACCGAATCAACGACGCCCTGGGCGCAGTGCCCTACAACCCGGGCCGATACATCAAGCTGGAAAAGGAACCGACCAGCAATCAGGACGTCGCGCAGTTTCGTTCCGATCTCCGCAATCTCACCAACGACACGCTGACCGTCGACGGTGACCAATACTCCGAGCAGCGCTTTCTGGACGTGAAGCGAATTATCGAGCGCTTCCGGGGTCGCGACGGTTACGCCGAATCGGACAAGAACTGGACCCGTCGCGTTACCGATGTGCGTAACTGGTTTGTGTTCTCGGCCTCCGAGCGTGATGTCGAAACCGATCTCGAGTGGGAGCACTACAGCGACTCCGACGGTAAGTCCGGTGGGCAGAAGGAGAAATTGGCCTACACCATTCTCGCGGCGTCGCTGGCCTACCAGTTCGGTCTGGAGTGGGGCGTCGAGCAGTCACGTGACTTCCGGTTCGCTGTCATCGACGAGGCTTTCGGCAGGGGTTCCGATGTATCCACACGATATGCCCTCGATCTGTTTGCGACACTAGGCCTGCAGCTGCTGATCGTGACACCCTTGCAGAAGGTGCACGTCATCGAGCCCTATGTGAAAGCAATTGGCATCGTCGACAATCCGACCGGAACCTATTCACGATTGCAGACGATGACCATCGAGGAATACCGGGACAGACGAGACCGGCCACGACGGTGAATTCGCGCGCATGGACCACGGTTGAGGATATCGTCGCCAGGCTGAGGCGGCGATGGGACGATGGTTCGCTGCTCGCGGGTCACGCCAAGGCCGAACCGTTTGATCCGGTCGAGTTCCCGCTGCGTGGCCCCACACCAGCCTCGATCGGCGATGACATTGCCGCTGTGCGAGAGTGGGTGGCCGCATTGGATGCCGGGCGGCGCGACGACAGCTGCTATGAGCTGGAGTGGAAATCGGTCGGCGGCAGAAAGATCGGCCGAAACGAACTACCCGCCCGAGCGGTGCTACGTCGACGCGAACAGGTGTGGACGCTGCTCGGCGTCACCGGCACAGTGCGTCGTTTCGACGACCTCCTGGAGTTGTCAGGCCGGCAACCCCGGGTGCGGGAATGGATCACTGAGAATCCGCACCGTGCTTTGGCGTTGACGCCGCAGATGCTCCAGCTGATAGCAGCCTACGAATGGCTCGACGCGCACCGCCAGTCCCGACGCTACCTCCGTGAGATCAGCGCGCCGGGCGTGGATACGAAGTTCGTGGAGCGGCACCGACCGGAGTTGGCGGCCATGCTGGGGGTCGCACCGTCCTCGTCGGGGTTCATCAGCGAACTCGGGCTGCGGCTCAAACCTGCTCTGGTCCGGCTGCGGCCGTCTCCCTCGTTGGGTCTGCCCGCGGCGCTGACCGAACTCGCAGTCCGTACTCACGAGCTCGCCCAACTTGAGGTACAACCACGGGTGGCGATCATCGTCGAGAACGAGATCAGCTATCTGAGCGTGAAAGTCCCAAAGGATGGAATAGTACTGTGGGGCAGAGGGTTCGACGTCGACAACGTAGGCCGACTGCCCTGGCTGGGCGGTGCTGACGTAGTGTACTGGGGAGATATCGATACACACGGGTTCGCGATCCTGGACCGGTTGCGGGCGTGGTTGCCGGACACCCGTTCAGTGTTGATGGACCGGGAGACCTTGCTGACGCACCGCGACCGGTGGGTGACCGAAGACCGCCCGGCGCGGTCGGCGCTGACCCGCCTGACGGTCGACGAATTCGGCCTCTATACGGATTTGGTCGAGGCGGCGTTGGGTGACCGGGTTCGCCTTGAACAGGAGCGGATCGACTGGAATTGGGTTGAGCAGCAACTGTGCTCGGTCACCTAGTGACCTCTCGGATCCGCGGCGTCTTTCGGAGTCTGCGAAGGTGATGCGAAATTTGGTGAGGGATTCCGCGCGACGCAGCCGACCATATAGCCAGGAAGGCGGCCAGCATGCTCACCAATCCAGTTCCCGCCGAATCGCTGGCCCAGCCCGCCCGACCCTAAACGCCGAGCGCCCGGCGCGCCAGCGCGGCCGCCACCGGACTGATTACGTTCCGCCGACGCCAGGTGACCGGCTGATCGGTGGCGTTGGTCAGGACCTCGTACGCAGGGAGATGGCGCAGCGCGGAATCGGTGACGGGGCTCCCGTCTGCGTGACGCCACCCAAGTTCGGTCAGCGTCGCGGCGATCCTGGGCAAGGGCAGGTCCGCATTCGGGGACGCCGCTGCGTAGGCGAGCATCAGCAGCGCGGCCTGCACGCCGAACTTGTCAACGGGTTTGGGGATCAGCCGGCTGGCCAGATGCCCCCACAGCACGTTGGCATCGCCCCGAGCCGTTTGACCGGCCTTGGTCAGCAGCAATTGGCCCTTCACTTTGCGGAGCAATCCGAGGTCCTGCAGCGTCTCACGGAACCGCAGCAACGGGTAACAGTGCGCCTCCCGGTTCTTCGTCCCGATCCAATCCGCCATCACCGGAACGACTTTCGATGCTTCGATCACGTCGTCCGGCTTCATATAGCCTGCTGCCGTCAACGCGATGCTTCCATTGTTCGCCCGGTCCAGGAACCACTGGAAGGCACGCAGGCTTCTGGTCAGGTCGTCAGCGTCCGGCGTCGCGGCTTCCGCTGCGAGCGTCAGCGCCGCCTCCGACAGGCTGTCGCCGTGCGCGGTGTAGGTGAGTCGATGAACCAGATCGACCAGCCGCGGGTCGACGCCCGCTTCGCGCAGCGCGAAGTACGCGCCTCCCAACCCTTTGTTGATCCGATCCGGCTCGAAGAGCGCGGGATCGGGCAGCACCTCGGCCAAGCTGCTCGCGTCGACCAGATGGCCGCAGTCTTCTGGCGGTGCAGCACGCTCACCGTCGACGATCACCGCTGCAGCACCGCCACTCTCGTTAGGCAGGATCTGCTCCAGGCGCAGCGTCAGCTCCCAGTTGTCGCCGTAGTCGTACAGGTAATGCAGGACATCGCCGGGTTCGGTCAGGGTCTCGTCGAGGCGCGTCTCGGCGGCCGGAACGCCGTCGTCCTCGACATCGGCCTCCTCGACGTCGAACGAACACAGGAACAGTTGACTGGCACGCTCGAAAGCGCCGCCACCGAGCGAGAACCGGTGCAGGTGCGAATCGGTCCAGTCGAACGCCAACTGCAGGACCTGATGCACGAAATCCAGCGTCAGGTCCGAGCGCAGATCGATCCGTCGCCAGATTGGTGGATCGGCGCCGTCGATGTCCACCCTGACCCGGTAGACGACGACATCACGTCGCCGCGGGTGCCGCAGATCGGGCCGCGACTCCAGGTCGGTCACCAGCCGCAGGTGCGAGCGGGCGGTCATCGGGTACCCATGTCAAGACGCACGGACTTCATCCTGATCACTGTAAAGAGCGACGGCGGTGGCGGGCGCGCGTGCTGATCGAGCACTATGCCGGTATGGCGTTATCGGAGACGATGCTTCTCAACGTGGCCGGAGACCGGGTCTTCGTGCGAGGCCAAGAATACGTCCGCTACGTCCGAGGTCTGCGAGTCGCGGCCGACAAGGCCCAGGCGTCGCTCCAGGCCAAGAGGGTCTACACCGTGGAATTGGACTGGTCCGGTCCACTGCCCGTCGGCTCCTGTACCTGCCTCGATCACGCCGACGGCTACTTCTGCAAGCATCTGGTCGCGGTCGGGCTTGCGGTGATCGACCGCGACGAGGGCGGCTCCGTCGGCACGGCTGAATCCGGGGTGCAGGCCGCCGTGGAGGCTATGGATGTGCACGAGCTTCGCGAACTCGTCCTGATGCTCGCAGAGCGCGATGGTGAAGTGCGCCGCATGCTCGAGGTACGTGCGACGTCGGTGTCCGGAGACGACACCGCCGTCAAAGCCGAGTTCGAGAACTATGTGCGAAACGCGCTGCAGCTCCACGGCTTCACCGATTACCGGGAATCGTTCGTGGTGGCCGAAACGGCCGGGCAGGTGCTCGACGAGCTGGAAAATCACTTGAACGATGGTGCCGCCGAGATGGTGCGGCCGGCTCTGTTGTCCGCGGTGACGCTGCTGCGCGAGATCACCGAACAAGCCGACGACTCATCAGGCGTTATCGGTGGTGAATGCCAGCGGGCTGCCGACCTGTATGCGCGGGCCTGTCGGCAAGGTGCGCCCGACCCTGTCGAACTCGCTCTCTGGCTGGTGAACTTCCGTGCGGAGTCGCCGGGATGGCCGGATCTGGCGTTGGCGGACTTCGTCGACGCGTTCGACGACCACGCGCTCGCTGCCTACCGCCGAGCGGTGTCCGAACTCGATCACAAACTCGCAGAAGGCGATCGCTGGAAACGCCTTCAACTCGACACGATGCTGCTGGAGCTCGCCGACCACGACGGCGACGTCGACCGGGCGATCCAGCTGCTGAACGAGCGCGACCATCCCCAGTACGTGGCGATCATCGCCCGTTTGCGCGCGGCCGGGCGTGACGACGAAGCCCTGACGTGGATCGACCGCGCCGTCGCCGACGGACGCGTCAGCGGGCACGGCGGCAGCAACGCGTACTGGCTGAGCCCCACCGAGGTCGCCAGGACGTACCAAGAACGCGGCCGCGTCGAGGACGCGATCGCTGTCCTGCGCGCGGACTTCGTCAGGCAGCCCTCGATCCGTTCCTATCAGGCCCTGTGCGGCTTCGCCGCAGGCATCGACCGCGGCGAAACTGAACGCCAGTGGGCGTTCGACCATGCGCGGCAGCTGGCCTCGGACCGTCCGGGTGGCGGCGCGATCGTGGTGCAGCTGTTATTGAGCGAAGGCGATGTCGACGCCGCCTGGGAGGCCGCCGACCGCTACGGGCCCGGCGGAGCATGGAAGGAACTCGCCGATCGCGGCGCCGAGGCAAGGCCTGCAGCGGCTGCCGACCTGTACCGGCCTCAACTCGAGGAGGATCTTCGGTACGCCAACACCAGGCTCTATCCCGGTATCGCCGCGACCTTGGCGACCATGGCGCAGCTCTACGAACGTGGCGGGCGCGGTGAGGATTTCGCGGCTTTCATCGCGCAGATCCGCCAGGACTACGGTCGCCGACCGTCGCTGATGAAGGCGCTTCAGGCCCAGGGGCTCTGACGACCATCTGCGTGGTCGGCCCATGAAGGGCGCCCCGATGCGCGGGGACAACACGCACCGTCAGCAGCCGGATTCTCCGTTACCTGCCTGCCCAGCCGTGGGCGAGTGGGGCCGGAGTCCACGACGGCCACGTGGCTGAACCCACTGCGATTCCAGCGGCGAGCTGAGCGACGATGCGCGGACCGCGAGTCGTGCTGTTGTCGTAGAACGTTGCTTCGTCCGCGCGGTTGGCGGCGGTGGCGACCAGGTCCCAAAGCCGTTGATAACGCTGGCGGATTTTGGATTCGGGCACGTCGTGACCCCCGGCCTGGACTCGGTGTCGGACGCGGAGCACGGCAAGATCTTCCGGGATCAGCACCGCGTGCAGGATCACTGTGTAATCCGCCGCGTGGGCGGCATCGAGCAGTTCCAGTTTTGAGGGGTGTGAGAAAACTGTCTCGGCGATAAAGGACTCGCCACGTTCGATGAGCCGTGCGCGAGTGTCCGCGGCAATCCGCGCCGCCTCGTAGCTGTGTCCAGCAGGGTCCTCGGGCCAGCGCCGCTTGGCGATCTCGTCGGCGTTCACGTACATGCTGAGGGGCAGCAGCGGCGCGAGGGTCAGCTCGATGAACGTCGATTTGCCGGCACCGTTGGATCCGACGACGAGGTCGAGGCGCTTCACCGAAGTGAAGCATTCGTCGCCTTACTGACCAACAAGTGTCATGCCCCGCGGTGCAGCCGTACCGAACTGCCGTCAGGCGCGTACTGCACGATCTCGCCGTCATCGTCGAGCGCCACCGCGGTGATTCCCCGCGCGGCCAGCACTGCGCCGTAGTCGGCGCTCGCAAGGCGTTCCTGGACAGCCGCGGAGATCTCAGCGTTGAACACGACTCCTTCTTCATCGGTGAGCTCCCGAAGATGAATGTCGCCCGCAAGGGCGGCTTCCACCCTGCGGCGGGCAACGCTGTGCTGACTGGAAACCGCTCGCCCTACCCGCGCCCAGTGGTCCAGCTGCTGTTTCGCCGATCTGCTCTGACGTGCACCTTCGGCGGCGGCGCTGTCCATCAGATCCGCGGCGACCCGGGTCACTCGATCAGTGGTGTCGGACATGGAGCCCTCCGCTGTAGCAATTTGTTTCATCGCGTAGCAGAATGCTACACCGCTGGGCTGAGTGGCGGTCGATTGACAACGCGACCTGCTACGCCGTCCGCTCGCGGGTGAACTCCTGCGAGAACGTCTCCGCCAGGTCCTGGGCGCGGCGGTGATACTCGGGGCCGTCAAGACCGCTGTCGCCCAACGCATATCGCGACGCCAACCGGGCCAGCGCGTCGGCGCCCTCGTTGAGCGGCTCGCCGCGGTGGCCCTTCACCCAGATCGGAGTGATCTTGTCGCGCTCCTCGTAGATCATCTGCCGGGCGCGAACCAGTCCCGGCGTCTTCCCGCTCTCCCGATAGACGGCGTAGCCCTCCGGTAGCACGTCATCGCCGGCCATCCACTGCTGCACCATCGCGACCGCGAGCCGGCTGTCGCTGAGCACCGTGATGTCGTGGCCCCGCAGCTTCTGCACCGCCGCGCCGATGGCGCGCAGCTCGGCCACCAGCACCACCTGCGGGCCGATCAGCTTGGTCGAATGCCGGAAGCCCTGCAGCCCGTACTCGCCGCTGGACGCGAGCCAGCCGTAGCCGGTGATCTTGCCCCGCACCGAGCCGTCGGTCGCGACCCACACCGGACCTGCCGGCACCGGCTCAACCTCCCGCAGCCCTGCGCATGCCTGCCGCACCAGCGCCTCGTCCGACAATCGCGGCCGCTCGATCCACACCCCGGGCATCAACAGCGCGATCTCGTCGCGCAGCGCCCACAGCGTGCTGCGCGGCGGCACCTGCACCAGGAACCGGATCCGCTCCCCATCGGAGGCGTCGCGGATGCGGCGGATGACGTCGAGCACCGCGGTGTCGACCGACTCGGCGTCCACCGTTCCGGTCCAGCGGCGCCCGGTCGAGCGCGCCGAGTACCGGTACAGCGACTCGCCGCGCCGGGCGAGCGCGATCGCGACCGAGGTCATCGGGCGCGGCCGTGCGGGCACGATGTTGATCGGGCGGGCCGTGGCCACGGGCTTGGGTGCCATCTTCGTCTCCTCCCCAGCTGGATAGCGGTGACGGCACTGTATGGGGCAGGTCCGACAAACCCGGGCGGCTCTTTGCCAATGAGACTGCGTCCAGGGCGGGCCGCACTCGATCTTTGCCGCCCTCAGCGCAGTCTCACAGCCAACCCCAAGCCGCGTTAACCGGCCCACACGTGGCCCTCCACAGCGGATAATCACCAGGTAGTCGCTGCGCGGTTGGGGACCAGCGGCGGGGAGGGGTGCCGCCCAGGTGAGTGATCAGATCTCGATCGTCATCGCCGAAACGGCGAACCCGGAGGGGCCTACTGCAGCCCCAACGCCGCCCGAAGCCGATCCGGGCTCATTGCGTGCCGGCCCGCGTCGGTCGGGAACGAGTTCAGAAGCCGGATCAGGTCCGGCCGGCGGGTCGGGTCGTCAGCGGCCTGGCGTGGGGTGTTCCCATCGAGCGCCGGGATGGGTTCGTCGAGCCACTGGGCCTCGTGGTCCAGGATCATCGCGTCGAGCAGCGCGGCGATCTGGGGGTCTTCCGGATCGATCGCCCCCTTGGCAGTTTCCGGCATGCCCGCAACCATCGTGCCCGGGTCCTCTACGGGTTCGCGGGTGTCCTCAAGGATGCGTATCGCCGGGTCGAATCGTCGCAGGGCGGCCAGCACCCGGTCCACCCGTTCCTCGCTGTTGGTCTCCACCCGCAGCGTGTCACCGTCGAGCACCAACGTCGCGCGGATGTGCGTCCTGCCGTTTGTGGTGACGTGTTCGAACCATTGCGGGGGCTGAGCGTCTTGGACGCAGTCGTAGGTGTCGTCCAACGCGGACTCCATCGCCGCGGAATCGCTGACGCGGACAGTGGCCTCGCAGATCGTCAGCGGGTCGCCCTCGGTGTTGGTCAGCGTCGGCGGAGCGAACCGGCGACTCAGAAACGCGACGAGGTCCACCGGGTCGGGTCCTTCGTCGAGCATCGCAAGCAGCGCGTCACGCTGTTGCAGCGCAACGGGTTCCAGCCCGCCGAAGAACTGTGCGGTATCATCGCCGGCGGGCAGTACCCGGGTGCAGATCAGCTGTCCCACTGTGAGTTGACGGCTGGCGGTGCGCTCCTGAACCTCGTGGATGTCACCGGTGCGGACGTCGCGCACCGTCACCCCGTGGCCGGGGCGCACCTCCTCGACCTCGAACAACGACCGCTCCACCAGCAGCCATTGCCCGGCCAGCAGCCGCTCATCCTCGGGCAACAGCGATCCACGGACGGCCAGGAACTCCTCGAACGCGCCGCCCTCGAACAACACCGCGTCGATCAGCAACGGGTCCGGTGTCTCGTCGACCCCGTCGCGATACTCGTTGCGTACGTAGCCCAATTCGGCGACCACCTCGCCCCAGCCGCCCATCAGCGCGTGCTGCGCGGCCTTCGCGTACAGCCAACCCACCCGCTCGGGCAGCGACGGCTGCTCCTTCCCGAGATGGCACTTCTTGTACTTGCGGCCCGACCCGCACCAGCACGGCTCGTTGCGGCCGAGGCCGGCGCGTGCCTCGGCCCGGTAGCTGCTCAGCAGCGCCATCAGCGGATCGTCCGGCGGGGCGCCTGCGCGGCGAAGCAACGCCAACCCGCGCTCGACGTCCCCGCGGTCGGAGGCGATCCGGGCCAGTTCGTACAACGGCAAGGGCCAGGCGGTGTCCATTGACTCGGCGGCCAGCAACTCCCGTTCGGTCGCCTCGATGTCGCCGATGCGCTCCAGCGCCACCGCCCGCAGCCAGCGGAACGCCACCCGCGCGCGGCGCGGCACCTGGGACTCCAGCGTCTCGGCGAACAAGCCCAGCGCCGCGGCGCCCTCGGGATTGCGGCCCAGAGTCTCGGCCAGCAGCACCTCGGCGAGTCGCGGATCGGCCAGGTCGGCGCCGAACTCCGCAACCAGCTCCCGGTACTCATCGCGGGGCGGTGCAAGGGTGTCGTCGTCTCCGTCCTCTGCCGCGTCCTCGTCCGAAGGGAACGCCGTGATCAGATGCGCCATGTCCTCGTAGACCGACACCAGGATGCGTATGGCGAGCGCCTCGTCCTCGTCGAGGTCATACCGCCGGCGCAGCACCTCGCACTCGAGATCGAAGCGCCACCGGTCCACGTCGAAACCTGCGGGTGCGAGCAGATCTCCGCGGCGCGCCAGACCCTGATCGTCAGCGATCTCCGACAACGGCGGTGCGGGGTCGGTGAACAGCGCCGGGTCGGCCACGCACGCCGTCCACACCGCGGCGTCGAACGACGCCGGCTCGTCCGGGTTCAGTGCGGCCGCCAGCGTGGCGCCTGCCGACGGCGACGGGTCCGCAGTGACCCGCGCCAGGGTGAGCCCCTCGGGCGTCAACCGCAGGCCCACCAGATCGCCGTCGACGACGTCAAGGGCACCGAGCGTGCCCGGCGGCAGCACCAGCGCGCCGCCGTCGTCAACCATCTCCGGCGGAACGCCGCGCTCGTCGAGCACATGCTCGTCGAACGCCGGCAACGCGACGCTGACCGGCGAGCCGTCGGCCAGCCGCGCGTACTGCTCGAATTCGCACAGGTGCGTGATCGCGCCGAGGTCCGGGGTCACGATCAGGACGTCGTGGGCCAGCTCCTGGGCTGTGAGCCGGTGCGTGAAGATCCGATTGGCGATCAGCGCAGGCAGCCACACCCAGCTGTCGTCGATCAACGGCACAGCGGCACAGTCGATTTCGTTCAGCAGCTGCGGGAGGAGATCGTCCGGGTTTGCGACGCCCATCTCGCGCAGGCGCTGCGCTATCGCGTCCTCGGGGAGGGGGCCGTGCTCGGTCAGGATCGCCGCAAGGGCTTCGGTCGGGTCGAGTTCCGCTGGCACGCGACCACGGTATGCGATAACCGCGCTAACCGCCCCGAACACCTTCCCGCAGCGGATAATCACCAGGTAGTCGCTGCGCGGTGGGGGACCGGCGGCGGGGAGGGGGTGCCGCCCAGGTGAGTGATCAGATCTCGATCGTCATCGCGGAAGATAGCCTGCTGGTGCGCGACAGCGTTGCCCGCGCGCTGTCGATGAACCCCGACACCACCGTCGTCGGCGTCGCCGAGGACTACGACTCCGCCGCCGCACTCGTCGCCACCCATCAGCCCACCGTGCTGCTCACCGACGTGCGCATGCCCCCGACGTCCACCGACGAAGGTATCCGCCTGGCCAACTGGCTGCGCACCGCACACCCGGACGTCGGCGTGATCGTGCTGTCCCAGTATGTTGACCACACCTACGCATCGGAGTTGCTGGACGGCGGCTCGGCCAGCCGCGGATACCTGCTCAAGGAACGGGTCGCCCACTTCGACGAACTCGGCGAGGCCGTCCGCCAGGTCGCCGCCGGCGGCACCGTGCTCGACCCGCTCGTCGTCGAAGCCCTGCTCGCCCAGCCTCGGCAGGCCGCCGCGCTGAGCCGGCTCACCGCCCGCGAGCGGGAGGTGCTCGGCGAACTCGCGACCGGCTTCAGCAACCGCACCATCGCGCAGCGGCTCGTGCTGTCCCAGCGCGCCGTCGAGAAGCACATCAACTCAATCTTCGCCAAGCTGGAACTGACCGTCGACGACTCGGTGGACCGACGCGTCAAGGCAGTGCTGATGTTCCTCGACGGCGGACCGTCATGACCGCCAACAGTGGTGTGTACACCCTGGCGCGCCCGTCCGGCGGCGACCACGCTGGGACCGTGGGGCACCAGCAGGTCCGGGTCTGGGTCGTCGATGACCAGCCCAGCTTCCGCCGGGCCAGCGCAGCGACGCTGGAGGCCACCGACGGCTTCGTGCTCGCCGGCCAGAGCGCCACGGGCGAATCCGCGCTCGAGCGCCTGGACGACGCCGACGCCGACCTGGTCCTGATGGACATCCACATGCCCGGCATCGGCGGCATCGAAGCCGCCCGCCGGCTGCGCGCCCGCCATCCCCGCATCGTCGTGGTGCTGATGTCCACCTACGACGCCGACGAACTCCCGGCCACGGCGACCGAATGCGGCGCGACCTACCTGCCCAAGCAACGCCTGTGCCCCGAGGTATTGACCGACATATGGCGAACGGCAAGCTGAAAATGGCGCCCGCACCCGGATCCGTCCCCGACTGGCGGATCCCGAAACTGCTTCTCACCGCCGCCTTTCGGTCGTCGTCATGGTTCGGGCACGACCTGATCCACCGATTCCGGGCCGAACGCTTCGAGGTGTTCCTGTCCGGTCACCTCGGCCTGTGGCTCAGCGCGGGCATCGTGCTGCCGCTGTGGGAGTACTTCTGGGTCTTCCGGTCACCCTGGATGCTGGGTTTCGTCGCCGTCGCCTCCGTCCAATGCGTCGTGCTCGCGGTCGCGTTGAACCTGGCTCGCCACAACAGGTTCGAGCAATCCATCACCCTGGTGTGCATCGGGAACTGGCTGGCCGTACTGGGCGTGGTGTTCGTATCGCCGCCGTTGCTGCCGGCGATGGCGCTGCTCGCGCTGGTTCCGGTCGTGTTCGCCGAGCCGTACATCAGCCTGCGGCGCGGGCTGATCTTCACGGTGATCACCGCCGGTTGTGTGCTGGCCGCGTCCGCGATCGCGCTGTTCTATCCGTTCCCCGATCACGTGGTGCAGGCGCCGCAGTGGATGGCGACGGCGTTTGTTCTGGTGGCGGTGCCGGTCAACGCGCTGCATCTGATGATCATCGTGTGGAACAACGCCGCCGCGCTGCGGACGTCGGAATCCCAACTCGCCGAACGCGCCACCGAACTGGCCGCCTCCCGCACCCGCCTGATCACCGCGGCCGACGAGGAACGGCGCCGCCTCGAACGCGATCTGCACGACGGCGCCCAACAACACCTCGTCGCGCTGTCCGTGCTGATCGGACTGGCCCGCAACACCGACGGCGACAAACGCGCGGAACTGCTCGCCGACGCGTCTGGACTGGTCGACAGCGCCATCGCCGAGATCCGCCGCCTGGCCCACGGCATCTACCCGCCGCTGCTCGTCAGCGGAGGACTCACCAAGGCGCTGCCCGCACTGGCCGCGCGGGCGGTCATCCCGGTGCACCTGGATCTGCACGAGCTCGGCCGTTACCCGCCGACAACCGAAGCGGCGCTGTACTACTGCTGCAGCGAGGCGCTGCAGAACGCCGCCAAGCACGGCGGTCCCGACACCACCGCCACCGTCTCCGGCCGTGTCGACGGCCGGTGGCTGACGCTGCGGATCAGTGACACCGGCCGCGGTTTCCGGCCGGACACGGCGGGCACCGGACTGACCAACATGACCGACCGCCTGTCGGCGATCGGCGGACACCTGGCCATCGACACCGCACCCGGACGCGGCACCCGCGTCACCGCGACCGTCGACGTCGCGGATGTGTGAGTGGTGGTGCGTGCACCCCCGCCGATTGTGTTGCCCACACTGTCGAAAGCCGGTGACGGCCGCAGCAGGATGAGAGGCATCGCCCGAATCCGGTGAACGACTTCTCAATCCGGTGGAGATCGCATGTCAGCCGTGAAGACTTCAGACCAGCTGCGAGGGACACGCCCGGACACGGCGTGGACGACGTGCCTCCCGACGGGCACCGTCACCCTGCTCCTCGCCGACATCGAAGGGTCGACCCGGCTGTGGGACACCCAGCCCGACCGGATGGCGACCGCGCTGGCCGCCCTGGACCGCGTCGTCGACGAGCTGGCCTGCCTGAACAACGGTGTGTGCCCGGTCCAGCAGGGCGAAGGTGACAGTTTCGTCCTCGCGTTCGCCCGCGCCGGCGACGCGGTGGCGTGCGCACTCGATCTGCAGCTCGCCGCGCTGTCGCCGATCCGGTTACGCATCGGCATCCACACCGGCGCCGCCGACCTGCGTGACGAGGCCAACTACATGGGCCCGCTGGTGAATCGCGCCGCACGGCTGCGCGACCTCGGCCACGGCGGCCAGATCCTGTTGTCCTCCACCACAACACCTCTCGTCGAGGATGCGCTGCCGCCGCAGGCGTGGATCACCGGTGTTGGCAGCTATGCGCTGCGCGGGCTTTCCCGGCCCGAGCGGGTCGCGCAGCTGTGCCATCCTGATTTGGACAATGAATTCCCGCCGTTGCGTGCCGGCGCGGTCAACACTTTCCACCACCGTCCGAGCTATCTATCCGAGTTCGTCGGGCGCGCAACCGAACTGGACGATCTATCCCGGCTTCTGGACTGCCGCCGGCTCATCACCGTGTGCGGGCCCGGAGGAGCCGGCAAGACCCGGCTTGCGGTGGAAACCGCCGACCGTGCCCGTGACCGGTTCGACGACGGCGCCTGGTACGTCGACGTCGCCGACGTCACCGACCCGGCCCAGGTGCCGCACGCGGCAGCCCAGGCGCTCGTGATGTCGGAAGCTGTCGGCGCGACTGAGGTGGCCCGACACATCGGTGACCGGCACCTGCTGTTGGTCGTGGACAACTGCGAGCACCTGCTCGACGCGTCCGCGGCGCTGATCGCTGCGGTGTTGCGGGGCTGCCCGGCGGTGACCGTGCTGGCCACCAGCCGCGAGCCGCTGGGGGTCGGCGGTGAGCAGCTCTACCGCGTGCCGCCGCTGGCACCCGGGGACGCGACCGCGTTGTTTCTCGAGTGCGCGCGCCGGGTGGATGCGGCGTTCAGTGTCCGCTCTGAAGATCGGGCGGCGGTGGCGGACATCTGCCGCCGGCTCGACGGTCTGCCGCTGGCGATCGAGATCGCCGCGTCGCGGGTGCGGACACTGTCGCTCAGCGGTATTCGGGACAGCCTTTGCGGCCGGCTTCATGCGCCGCATCCCGCCTGCCGCAGCGTCGCGGCGCGACACCGGACGTTGCGCGCGTGCCTTGACTGGTCGTATCGGCTGCTCGCCGACTGCGAGAAATCGGTGCTGTGCCAACTCGCGCGGTGTGCCGACGGATTCGACGTCGGCGCGGTGCAGGATGTCGTGATCGCATTGGTGGACAAGTCGCTGCTGAGCTGGGACGACCGGGACGGCCGCGCGCAGTACCGGCTGAGCGACACGGTGCGGCACTACGCCCTGGAGCGCCTGGCGGAGTAGACGGGTGACGGCAGCGGCCCGGTGGACCTCGCACCCGGTGTCGGCTTTGCTGGCTACTATCACCCCTGACGAAGGGGGACGTCGACCATGACCATCACCGCCGCAGAGACGCCGCGGCTGGCCAACGGCGCCGAGCGCAAAGTGTGGCAGGCCCTGATCGACCAACTCGAGCCGGGTGATCTGGTCATCCCGGGCAAGCGGGTCACCGACCACCTCAAGGACCACGAGGTCGACTTCTTCGTCGCGATCGAGGGCGCCGGCATCATCTGCCTGGAGGTCAAGGGCGGGGAGGTCTGGCACGACGGGGAGACGTGGCGGATGAAGCGCCGCGGCCGGGAGGTCGATATCGACCCCGTCCGGCAGGCCCGCGAAGCGTGCTACGCACTGCGCAGCTTCATCGAGAACGACCCGCGATGGACCCAGGGCCGGCTGCGCTGGGACCACATCGTGGTGCTGCCCAACACCGATCTGCCCGACGACTTCGCACTGCCCGACTGCCCGCGCTGGAAGGTGATCGACCGAACCGACCTGACCGACATCGCCGCGAAGCTGCGCGCGGTGCTGCACGGCCAGGAACTCGACCGCCCGCTGCTGAGCCGTGACGGTATCGCACAGCTCGGTGAAGCGTTGAGCGGGCGCGGGCTGCCGCAACGCAGTGTCGTGTCCCGTGCCCTCGAAAACGAGGACGCCGCAGACATTCTCACCGAGCACCAGTCGGTGATCCTCGACGCCGTCCGGATGCTGCACCGCGTCGAGATCCGCGGCGGCGCCGGCAGCGGCAAGACGTTCCTGGCGATGGAGCAGGCCCGCCGGTTGGCCCGCGCCGGGCAGCGGGTGGCGCTGGTCTGCTACTCGCACGGTTTGGCGTCCTATCTGGAGCGCATCACGGCCGCCTGGAATCGGCGTCAGCAGCCCGCCTATGTCGGCGAGTTCCACGATCTCGGTAAGCGGTGGGGTGCTCCGGAAGGGCCCGATGAGTCGCTGCGCACCGAGGAGACGGTGCAGTTCTGGGAGCATGATTTGCCGGCGCAGATGACGGAACTGGCAACGCAACTCGACGACGGGCACCGGTTCGACGCGATCGTCGTCGACGAAGCGCAGGATTTCGCCGACGCCTGGTGGGATCCGCTGCTGGCGGCGCTGAAGGACGAGGACTCCGGCGGGCTGTACGTGTTCACCGACGAGGGGCAGCGGGTGTTCAATCGGCACGGCTCGCCGCCGGTTCCGTTGGTTCCGCTGGTGCTCGACCACAATCTGCGCAACACCCGCCAGATCGCGAATGCGTTCCAGCCGTTGGTGGATCACCCGATGCGGTTCCTCGGCGGGGAAGGACCAGCAGTGAAGTATGTGCCGTGCACGCCGGCGGAGGCGATGGACGCCGGGGACGACGAGGTGGAGCTGCTGCTTGAGGAGGGCTGGCGGCCTGAGGATGTCGCGCTGCTGACGACGGGAACGCGTCACCCCGAGCAGCGGGAGCGGCAGGCGGCGGGCAGCGCCGCCTACTGGGACAGCTTCTGGGACGCCGAGCAGGTGTTCTACGGGCACGTGCTCGGCTTCAAGGGCCTGGAACGCCGCGCGGTGGTGCTGGTGGTCAACGAGGAGTCCGCGTTCGAGCGGTCCCGTGAGCGGCTGTACGTCGGATTGTCCAGAGCCCGGGATCAACTCGTCGTGTGCGGAGATCCCGACTTCCTGCGGGAAGTCGGAGGCCCGGATTTGGCTCGGCGGCTGAACATTCCGGATTAGTCGCAGCTGTCACACACGCCTGTCAGCGACAACTGCATGCCGCACCTGCAAAAGCCGGATTGGCGCCGAACATCACGGGATCGCTCGCCCGCCGGGCGAACGTGATTGATGGGATGCTCGACGTACCAGGTGCCCTTCCGCGAACTCGGCCGGCCGACCACCCCAGGCCCAGCCACACTGCGGATTTCGTCCGTGGAGGTGAATCCGTTCGTGTAGCCGTAGTAGATATGAAGATCGGGGCGACCGTCCCGTCTTCTGGCAACAACGTGGGACTTGTCCTCCCTCACGACCGCGCGGAAGTCGGCGATGCCGACGGCTTGCGTGAGTTTCCGGATGAACTCGTGGTTCCCCGCAGGAATGCGGGTCTTAGTCAAGGCTGCGAGTAGAGAATCCGTCGACTCGTCGATGGTCATGTGCTCAACCATAAGCAGCAGAAGCGATCCATGTCAGAACTCAACGAAGCCCCGCCCCGACAAACATCAGCACCACGAACAGAATCTCGAACGCCACCACGCCCAGCACCGCGATCATTGCGCCCTTCGCAAACTCGAAGTGCCCCTTGATCGGAATCACCGCGGCCACTGCGGCCACGACCGCCGGGAACAGCGGTGCGAACGGCCAGAACACCCCCAGCGTCAGGCACACCGACGCGAACCCGACGAAGAATCCCGCCAGCAGCACCCCCGGCCGTTGCGTGCGAACATGTTCCGTCATACCGAGGCCCCCGCCTCGACGAGAAACCCGGCGGCGCTGAACACCACCACCGGCACCAGCCCGGTGAGCGGTGCCAGCACCAGTCCCGCACCGTAACAGCGCCTCTCGGCCGAACCGGCACCGCGGTAGAGCGCCGCGCCGACGATGAGTAGCGTCACCGCCACCACGCCGACCGCCACCCACGCGGCCACCGCCCCGTCGGAGGCGATCAGCGCGTACACCGCTCCCGCCCAGAACGCCGCCCCCGCCAACGCTCCGATCACCGCCGCCCGTGTCCAGTCGATCACCGCTTCAGCCTCCCGCATTCACCGATTGTAGGTACGCGCCGCTCATCGGCCCGGCAGAAACTCGGTGCCCTGCAGCGGCGTATAGACCCGCACCGTCGGCGCGTCCCCGGCCGGCCCGAACGGCGTGAAATTCCCCGGCGGCACGACCGACATCGGCGGCGTCACCGGAATCGGTGCCGGCTCACCCACACCCACACTGGGAATCGCCGGCGGAACGATCTGCGGGACAACGCTGTTGAAACTCGGCACCACCGTCGGGTCGCCGACGTCCTTGTCGAACGGCAGCCCGGCCAGCGGGCCGGCGGCGTTGTCGAAGAACGTCGGCCATTCCTGCAGCACGGTGGTGGTGGTCCCGCCACGATCGCTGTAGATCTCCAGCGCCGGGAACGTGGTCACGTCGTCGCCGCCCACCCGCGGCCCGGCGTCTGACGGCACGATGCCCAGCGTCCCGTTCACGCTGATTCCGGAACCCTTGGCCAGACCCTCACCGCCGGGCGAGAAGGGATCCGCGGCGTTGTAGTTGATCAGCACCCCGCCGCCGGAGGTCTGCACCGCACCGATAGACGGTGTGCCGGTGCGCACCTGGCCGGTGTCGGCGTTGATCGACGGGTTCTGGCGGGCCACGATGATCCCGTTGTCGAAGTCGGTGTAGATCGCCACCCGCGATGCCTCGGGTCCGGCGGTGGGGGAGAAGCCGCGGTTGTCGCCGAGATTGTTGTCGTACGGCGGGATCCCGACCGTCGGCGCCCATACGTCCTCGCTCGGGATGAACAGGTTGGTGCGCACCACGCCCTGCCCCGGCACCGGCTCGATCCGCCCGACCACGATATTCGCGTCCACGCCCTGGTTTTTCGGGTCATAGCTGTGTGGGTCGAGCGCCGAGGCGGTCAGCCAGTCGCTGTCGCTGACCGGGTCCCGGCCGAATACCTCGCGGAACGCGTCGATCTGGTTCTTCCTGCGTTCGGACTCGTCCGGTTCTGCGGACTCGTCGAGTTCGTCGTCTCCGGGCGCCGGAGCCTCCGGCGGCCCGCCGAACTTCTGCCCCATGCCCAGCGCCTGGAACTCGCCTCCGATGGTGGCGATGTCACCGCCCACGGCGTTCAACTCGCCGTTGGCGCGGGTGACGACCTCGGTCAGCTGCGCCAGGCCCTTCTGCACGATCGGCGCCACCATCAGCTCGCCGGCCCGGTTCTTGGGCACACTTGCCGCGGCGGCCACCACCCACTCGCGGATCGCGTCGAGGTTCTGCCGTCCGGCGGTCACGATCTGGGCGGACCGGTCTATCTGTTCAGCCAGCCGCCGGTCGAGGCCGCTCAGCTCGCGCACGACGCCCTGATGGTCGGTGTTGAGCGCGCCGTACGCGGTGGCTGCGCCGCCGGACCAGAACGTCGTCGGCGCCGCCGCGTCGAGGTCGTCGGTCAACCGCCGCAGCGCGGCGCTGTGGTCATACGACGCACCCGGCTGCGGAACGCCCGACCCGAAGGTCGCCCGGGCCTTGGCCCACGTCGACAGGAACGCCTCGAGTGCACTCACCCCGCTGCCGCCCGTGCCATGACTCTCATTATCGGTGCGGTCCACCCGCCCCTACTGCACCAATCCGGCCGGACCGCCGACGCTTGCTGGAATCGCAGCGGCAGTGGAGAGATAACGCCGCGATCAGCGCATACCTGGAGGAAGCGGCATGCACTGCCACAGTTCCCGCAGTTCAGTCGCGGTCACGGCGGGGTAACGTCATTGAAACGGGAACCTCCAAAAACGAGCAGCTAGTTATTAACGGCCTTATTATTTTTTGCTATGTCGGTCGAGCAGGTGTCGGGGGCCCTCGTGGGGCGTGAACCCGAGATCCCCGTCGACCTGGTTCGTACCCTTCTCGGTGTCCTCCGGCAGCGTCTCGGGCTGGATACCGCGTGGCTGTCGGTGTTCCACGACGGCATGCAAGTGATCGAGGTGCTCGACGGTGACGCCGACACGCTCGGCGTCTCACCGGGGCAGCGCTCGCACCTGTCCGAGTCCTACTGTGTGCGCGTCATCGACGGCCGGCTGCCGGCGGTCATCCCTGACACCACGGCCAACCAGATCACCGCCGCGCTGCCCATCACGCACGAAACAGGTCTCCGCGCCTACGTCGGCGTCCCGGTACTCGGCCAGGACGGTGTCACGGTTGGCATGGTCTGCGTGGTGAGCGAGAAGCCCAAGCCCTATCTGGCCGACGAGGACCTCCACATCGTCCAGCAGGTCGCCGACCTGATCGGCACGTTGATCGAGACTCCCGCCCGCTGCCAGGACCCCACCGCCGATCAGCGCAAGGCGATCCGCCGGGTGGTGGCCGAACGGGACTTCGAGGTGGTGTTCCAGTCGATCCACGACGCCGGAACCGGCAAGGTGGTCGGTGTCGAGGCGCTCGCCCGGTTCCCGTGCGAACCGTTCCGACCCGATAAGTTCTTCGAACAGGCCGCGTTGCTCGGCCTCGACATCGAGCTCGAGACCGCCATCGTCAGCCGTGTGCTGTCGCTGATACCCCAACTGCCCGACGACGTGTTCGTCTCGATGAACATCTCCCCGGCCGCTGCTCTGGCCGCCCCGTGGTCCGAACTGCTCGACGACGTCGACCCGTCACGCATCGTCCTGGAGATCACCGAACACGACGCCGTCCCCAACTACGGCGCCCTCGATGACGCGCTCGATACGTGCCGGGCCCGCGGCATGCGCGTTGCGGTCGACGACGTAGGAGCCGGCTTCGCGTCGTTCTCCCACGTGCTCGAACTGGCCCCCGAATTCGTCAAGATCGACCAGTCGATCACCCGGCACATGGACACTGATGACGCGCGCCGCCGGCTCGCGCAGGCCATCGCGCAGTTCGCCAGTCAGATCGGCGCCACCGTGATCGCCGAGGGCGTGGAGAGTCAGGGCGAGCTCGACGCCGTCGTCGCCTCCGGTATCTCCTGGGCGCAGGGCTTCTGCCTCAGCCGGCCCAAGCCGCACGCCCACGGCTTCCCGACCTCGCACGCGATCGCCGCGGCAGCCGACCCGCCGTCGTCGGCCGTAGATCTGTTGGGAGAGCGCCCGTTTGAGCTCGCGCTGGCCCATTCCCCGATCGGGATGGCCGTCGTCGCACTCGACGGCACGTTCCTGCGCACCAACCGGGCGCTGCGCACGATGCTCGGCTACAACCGGCGGGCGTTGGGCGAGATGAACTTTCAGCAAATCACCCATCCTGACGACCTGGACTCCGACCTGGCCCTGATGGCTGATTGCATCGCCGGGAGGCGGCGCTCGTATCGCATCGACAAGCGCTACATCGCCGCCGACGGGCACGTGGTGTGGTGCGCGCTGACCGTGGTGCTGGTGCACGCGCCGAAAGAACAACCGCTGTGCTTCGTCTCCCAAGTCGTGGATGTCACCGCCGACCGAATCCGTGAGGCCGAGCTGGCCCATCAGGCGGCCACCGATCCGCTCACCGCGATCGCGAACCGCTCCGCCGGATGGAGCCGGCTCGAGCAACGTGACACCGACGGCGCCGGCTACGGCGTGTTGTTCTGTGACATCGAACGATTCAAGGCCGTCAACGACAGCCGCGGCCACCACGCCGGCGACCAGTTGCTGGTCGAGGTGGCGGCCCGGCTGCTGTGCGTCGTCGGCGACGACGACCTCGTCGCCCGCTGGGGCGGCGATGAATTCCTGGTCATCACCGATACCGTCGACGACCACGGACTGGCGCTGCTGGCACGCAAGATCACCGAGCAGTTCGACACCGCGCCGATCATGCTGGCCGACGGCACCCGGATGCCGGTCACGTTGACGATCGGCTTCTCCGCCCACCGCCCAGGCGACGGCCGCGACGTCGATGCCGTCCTCGACGCCGCCGATCAGGCCATGTACCAGCAGCGCCGTAGACGCCGCAGCACCGACTGGCACGCCGGCGGCGACACCGGCTGGCTCGCCGAGTGATATCACCCGGCGGAAGAGGCTAGAGCCTTCGGCAGCTTTCTGCACTCGCGAGGTCAAAGCGAGTTCGGTGTAGATGTGGGTCAGTGGCCACAGGAGGCTGGAGCGTCTTCGCCCGTCCACTCGGAACTGTTTCAGCGAAGTCGTGATGCGGGACTGTGGCCGTGTCGCGGGGTGACATCCGCGATGTCCGTACTTGTCGGTGGTCGAATGTATGTTCGAAGTATGTCAGGTGGGGACCTACTCGGCGCGGTGACCGCTTTGCGGGCTGCCTTCGATGAGGTGGCCGGCTGTGACGTCGATTTGTTGACCGGGCCTGATCTTGTTGCGGCCCTGGATGAACTGGAGACGTTGTCGTGCCGATTGCCGGCGGTGGGTCATCGGTTGCTGGCGCGGTTGCAGACTGAGGCGACACCGCAGCAGATGGGTGCGAAATCGTGGAAAGAAGTGTTGACCGTCCGGTGGCGGATCTCGGCTGGTGAGGCCCACCGCCGGCTGACCGAGGCCGCGGTGTTGGCGCCGCGGCCGTCGTTGACCGGCCCGGCCCTGCCGCCGGTGCTGCCCGCCACGGCGATCGCCCAAGCGCACGGGCTGATCAACGCCGAACACGTCGACGTGATCCGCCGATCGCTCAACAAGGTGCCGGGCTGGGTAGACAGCGCCACCCGGGAGCGCATCGAGGTCGACCTGGTCCGCACCGCGGTGGGCAATGGACCCAAGGAGCTGAAAGACTCGGCCGACCGCACCTTGTTCCTGCTCGATCAGGACGGTCCCGAACCCGATGACACCGAACGTGCCCGCAAGCGCGGGGTCACCAAGCACAAGCAGCGTGGCGACGCGATGGTCGACCTGTCTGCGACGTTGACTCCGGAGGCGTGGGCGGTGTGGGAGCCGATTTTCGCGAGGTTGGCCGCGCCGGGGATGTGTAATCCCGACGACGACCAGCCGTGTACGTCGGGGACGCCGTCGCAGGCCCAGATCGACAACGATCATCGCAGCCTGGCCCAGCGCCAGCATGATGCGCTCGTTGCGGCCGGGCGGATCGCGTTGATGAGTGGGCAGCTGGGGCAGCTCAACGGGTTGCCGGTGTCGGTGATCATCCGTACCACGCTGCAGGATTTGGAGTCCCGCGCCGGGGTCGGTGTCACCGGCGGGGGCACGGTGGTGCCGATCAGTGAGGTGATCCGGATGGCCGGGCACGCCAACCACTATCTGGCGGTGTTCGACCGGGCCACCGGCTCGGCGCTGGAGTTGTTCCGCACCAAACGCGTCGCCTCCCCGTCCCAGCGGATCATGCTGATCGCCCGTGATGGCGGGTGTACCAAGCCGTGCTGCACGGTCGGCGCGTACGGCTCCCAGGCTCATCACGTCGTCGCGGACTGGGTCGATGGCGGGAACACCAACGTCGATGAAATGGGCCTGGCGTGCGGGCCGGATAACCGCAGCGTCGGCGCTGACGGCGGTGGTTGGTCGACCCGGATGAACGACCGTTGTGAGGTGGAATGGATTCCACCTCCGGGCCTGGACACCGGTCAGGCCCGGCTCAACTACTACCACCGCCCCGAACGGCTGCTGCGTCCCCCCGAGGATCTGCCACCGGAGGGCCAGAACACCAGTGCGCCAACCCAACCCGCCGATGGTGGGACGGTCGACGACGCCGAACCGGGTCCTCCACGGCCGGCCGATGACCCCGGCGAACCCGGCGGACCCGCACCACCCGGCAACCAAGCGGCCTGACGGTCGCGGGGTTCGTTGACCCGTGCAACAGGATGGCTTGGCCGCCGGATTCTATGGCGCCGGCATCATGTGGCCGCCGCCTGCGCTGGTGCCGGCATCACCTGAGAACCGGTTATGGGCTTTCACCAACTTGGTCAGCGTCTTTTGGGGTCGGCGACGGCGGCTCTCTCCCGCAACCGCGTCGACGCCCCGACGTCAGCGAGCAGCAACGTGACATTCCCAGTTGGCAATCCGCTCATTGCTAGCCAGGATTCGCCAAACGTCAGCGCATCCGCGTATCTCGGGAGCTTCCGTATGGGCAGCGACGGCCCTCAAGGCGGCGGCGACCCGTCCGTGTGTATCTACGGCCGGGGTCGCGGCACCAGCCGTTCGAACTGTGTCACGTGGCCGGGCTCCAGCTGGTCGAGCGCGTTGACCCCGAGCAGCCGCATGGTGCGGGTGATCTGTTCGGACAGGATCGCGATGGCCCGATCGACACCGGCCTCACCGCCGGCCATCAACCCGTACAGGTAGGCGCGACCGACCAGCGTGAAGCGCGCGCCGAGCGCGATCGACGCGACGATGTCGGCCCCGGACATGATGCCGGTGTCGAGGATGATCTCGGTGCGCTCGCCGACGGCCTTCGCGACCCGGGGCAGCAGGTGGAACGGGATCGGCGCCCGATCCAGTTGCCGCCCACCGTGATTGGACAGCACCAGGCCGTCGACGCCGAGGTCGGTCACCGCTACCGCGTCCTCCAGCGTCTGGATGCCCTTGACCACCAGCTTGCCCGGCCACTGGGCTTTGATCCAGGCCAGATCCTCAAACGTGACCGTCGGGTCGAACATCGTGTCCAGCAGCTCGGCGACGGTGCCTGACCACCGGTCCAGCGACGCGAACGCCAGCGGCTCCGTGGTCAGGAAGTCGATCCACCATTGCGGGCGCGGAATCGCGTTGAGCACAGTCTTAGCGGTGAGCGCCGGAGGGATCGACATTCCGTTGCGCTTGTCACGCAGCCGTGCCCCGGCCACCGGCACGTCGACGGTCACCAGCATGGTGTCGAAACCGGCCGCGGCAGCCCGCTCGACCAGCGCCATCGACCGGTCCCGGTCCTTCCACATGTACAGCTGAAACCAGTTGCGGCCATGCGGGTTCGCGGCCTTGACGTCTTCGATGGACGCGGTGCCCATGGTCGACAGCGAGAACGGGATACCGGCACGGGCGGCCGCGTGGGCGCCGGCATACTCACCCTCGGTCTGCATCATCCGGGTGAAGCCGGTCGGCGCGATGCCGAACGGCAGCTCCGAACGGCCGCCGAGGATCGTGCAGCTGGTGTCGACCTTGGACACATCGCGCAGGATCGACGGGTGGAACTCGATGTCCTGGAACGCCTGCCGGGCCCGCGCGAGGGACAGCTCAGCCTCCGCGGAGCCGTCGGTGTAGTCGAACGCCGCCCTGGGTGTGCGGCGCTTGGCGATGGTGCGCAGGTCCTCGATGGTGAGGGCCTGGTCCAGCCGGCGTTTCCTCGCGTTGAACTCGGGCTTCTTGAACTGCATCAGCGGGGCGAGGTCCCTGACGCGGGGGACACGGCGTTTCATCGGGGTACCTTTCGCGCCTCGGCTGTGGCGGACGTATCCGGCGATTCTTCCAGATTGCCGAGGACCGGAGCGCCGGCGCGCAGCTCCAGCGGCCGCGGGTAGCGTCCGCGGGATGAACGACGGACGCAGGCGCCGCAAGGCCAAGCAGGCGCGCCGCGAGGCCCGGCGGCAGGACACCCGCGACCCGCAGGGCACATGGGAAGCCGAGGTCCTGGAGGAGACGCCGCTGCTCGACGAGGTGCGCGAGGCGCTGACCGGTCACCCGCTGGAGCTGCTCGGGGTGGTCAGCGTGATCGTCGAGGCCACCACGCCCGACTCGATGCCTTGGCTGCCGTCACGCGACGAGCGGGAGACCGTCGAGCTGGACCGCCTGCTCGACGGCTTCGTCGACGTGCCGAACACCGAGACGACCGCGCTGCTGGCCGTGCTGGCCGAACTCCTCGATGACGTCGGGCAGCGGGCGCGCTGCCGGCAGGAGCTCGACGCGCGACGCGACACCCTGCCGCGGTGGCTCACCGGACTGGGCGGCGTCGAGGTGTACCGCGCGGTGCGATGGCCCACGCGCCGGGGGCCGGTGACGAGGTGCTGATCGGGGCGCGGCTGGCCGGCGGTGCGGAGCTGACCGCGGTGGCGTTCGTCGACGCGTCGTCGGCGGTCAAGGACGCGTTCGTCGTACCCGAGGCGATCGACGACGTGATCCGTACGGCCGCCGACCGCAACACCGACCCGGACACCCGCTTCGTCGCGATGAGCCTCGCCGATGCGCGGGGGTGGCTGCAGCCCGGCCTCAGACAACCGTCCCTGGATCGGTCGGACTCGTGGCCCGCCTGCCGGCCGCTGCTGCGCTGGCTGGCCGGGCGCCTGCCGGAAGGCGGAACCCGGGCGGGGCAATAGCGGCTCTGGCCCGACCCGGCGGCCTTAGCATGAGCTCGTGGTCCGCCCACTCGGCCAGCTGCAACGCTGGATGTACCGCGGCAACCGCCCGAACGGGCCGGCCCGGGTATCCAACATGCTCGCCGCGCGGCTGTTCTCGCGTCGGCGTGACGTCGCCCTGCAGGTGCGCCGGTTCACGAGCGGCGCCATGGTGAGTGTGCCGGTCGTCATCGGTGCCCGCCCGCACTTTCCGATCAGCCGTCATGCGCCCGTCGACGAATTCGAATCCATCGCAGCACGACTCCCCGTCGTCCGGATTGACCCGGATGCCCCAGGAGCACCCGATGGCACTGGTCGTTGAGGACTATCCGGACCTCGGGGTCACCCGGCTGTCACGCTGGATCTTCAACTGCTACCTCATCCGGAGCGGCACCGACTGTGTCGTGGTCGATGCCGGACTGCCCGCCAGTGCCGACGACATCGCCGGCGTGCTGGCCGTGTTCGGCGGCACCGTCACCGCCGTCGTCGCGACCCACGGGCACAGCGACCACGTCGCCGGCGCTCCCGCACTCGTCGCCGAAACCGGTGCGGCCCTGCACCTTCCCGAGATCACGGTCGGATACCTGGACGGTTCGCAACGGCCCCGTACCCCGGCGCTGTCCAAGGTGGCCCGCATCTGGCCGACGCTGCTGAGCCGGCCGCTGGACCGCACTGCCCTGACCGGCTTCGTGCGCGGCGGGCGGATCGCCGGCTACGGCGGCGCCGCCGGCATGGTCGGCGATCCACTGAAGGCCGCGCGTCCGCTGTCCGACGGCCAACCGCTACCGGCCGTCCCCGGCTGGCAGGTCCTCAGCATCCCCGGGCACACCGACGATTCGACGGCGTTCTGGCACGCCGACAGCGCCACCCTGCTCTCCGGCGACGCGGTGCTCACCGCCGACGGTCGCGCCTGGTTCACCCCCGAGACCGTCGACGACGGGCTCGCCGCGCGCAGCGAGCGCCGGCTGCGGGCATTGACGGTCGAGCATCTGCTGCCGGGCCACGGCGTACCGGTGCACCAGCGCGATGTCTGGTCCGCGACCCGCTGACGCGGTCACACGCCGGCTCGGCGCCGTGTGCGTCACATTCACGCGGGCGTCGGGTGTCGCCACCGGCCGGGACGACCTAGCCTGGCGTGGTGCTTACTGAATTGGTCGATCTGCCCGGTGGCTCATTCCGGATGGGATCGGTGGATTTCTATCCCGAGGAAGCCCCGGTGCACACGGTGTCGGTGGCCCCGTTTGCGATCGAACGCCATCCGGTCACCAACGCGCAGTTCGCCGAATTCGTTTCTGCGACTGGATATGTCACCGTAGCCGAGCGTGAACTCGACCCCGCCGACTTTCCCGGGGTTCCAGCGGCCGAGCTCATCCCCGGTGCGCTGGTGTTCCGGCAAACCCCAGGCCCGGTTAATCTGCGCGACTGGCGGCAGTGGTGGACATGGGAGCAGGGCGCCTGCTGGCGACACCCGTTCGGGCAGGGCTCGTCGATCGACGACCGACTCGATCACCCGGTGGTGCAGATTGCCTATCCCGACGCCGCGGCGTACGCCCGCTGGGCCGGACGCCGGCTGCCCAGCGAGGCGCAGTGGGAGTACGCCGCCCGCGCCGGCACGACGACCGCCTACGCGTGGGGTGATGACGTCCGACCCAGTGGGACGCTCATGGCCAACACCTGGCAGGGCGACTTCCCGTACCGCAACGAGGGTGCGCTGGGCTGGCAGGGCACTTCCCCGGTGGGCACCTTCCCGCCCAACGGGTTCGGGTTGCTCGACATGATCGGCAACGTGTGGGAGTGGACCACGACCCGCTACACGCGCCACCACCGAGTCGACCAACCCGCCGGGGGCTGCTGCCCGGCACCGCCGCCGGCCGGGGATCCCACCGTGCACCAGGCGCTCAAAGGCGGATCCCACCTGTGTGCGCCCGAATACTGCCACCGCTACCGGCCGGCCGCCCGCTCGTCGCAGTCGCAGGACAGCGCGACCACGCACATCGGGTTCCGCTGCATCGCCTGACCCGCCAAGCGTGGTGGCGGAACACCGTCACTTCCGCCGCCGTGAAGCCGCTGGCCTCCGCGTTTCCGGCCCGTCGGGTGGCGTAACATTCGGTAATCCGCCACCTGGGCCGCGAAGTGGCACAGTGAGGGCATGCCCCGCCGCCCGAAGATTCCCCCGAAGGACTTTCCCCGTCCCTCGGTGCGCGAGTACGCGGGTACCCGGGCCGATGCCGCCCGCTGGGTGCGCGACGTGCTGCGCAGCCAGATCCTGGAGGGAGCTTTCGGTGGATTGGCGGCGGCCCGGCCGGCGCTGCCCTCAGAATCCGAGCTCGCCGCCGAACTCGGCGTGAGCCGCAACGCGATTCGCGAGGCACTGGAACTGTTGCGCGGTGAAGGTTTGAGCACCCGGGTGCAGGGTTCGGGCACCTTCGTCACCGGTGCCAAACTGCGCCAGCACCTGGACCGTTTGGAGGGCCTGGCGGAATCCCTTGCCGGACATCAGCTTCCCGTCGACAACGAGGTGCTGTCGGTGCGCGAGTCCACCGCCACCCCGTTCGTCGCCGCGAAACTGCAGCTGCCGGAGAACGCGCCGATCCTGTTCATCGAACGGCTGCGGTCCGTCGGTGGGTTGCCGCTGTCGCTGGACACCACATCGCTGCGGATCGGTGCCATCCCCGTCGATGCCGAACTGACCCAGCAGGATGTGTTCGCACTGATCGAGCAGGAACTCGGCGTGCGCCTGGGTTGGGCGGAGATCACCGTCGAATCCGTAGCGGCGGACGCCACCACCGCCGAACTTCTCCAGATCCGCCCTGGCGCACCATTGTTGTTGCTCCACCGGCTCACCCATCTCGAGGACGGCACCCCGTTCGACCTTGAGACCGTGCGGTACCGCGGCGACAGGTGTTCATTGGTGACCACCGCCACCCGCGGTACCGCTCCTCCATCCTGACCGAGCGTCGCTCGTCCGCGCCCGGCAGGGAATCCACCGCAATGAGTAGAGAGGTCTATTCGTCATGCCCGAACAACCCAACATCGTGTACTTCCACGTCGACAACCTCGGCATGGGTGAGCTCGGCTGCTACGGCGGCGGCATCCTGCGCGGCGCCGACACCGCCCGTGCGGACGCCTTCGCCGCCGAGTCGCTGAAGCTGTCGCACTTCGTCGTCGAACCGCAGTGCACCCCGACCCGGTCGGCGCTGATGACCGGACGGTACCCGATCCGGTCCGGCAACCACACCATCGCGCTCGGCGGTAACGGTGGCGGCATCGTCGCCTGGGAGCGAACGATGGGTGACATCCTGTCCGAAGCAGGTTATGCCACTGCATGTTTCGGCAAGTGGCACATCGGCGCCGAGGACGGTCGCTGGCCGACCGACCACGGCTTCGACGAGTGGTACGGTCCGGCCCGCGCCTACGACGAATGCCTGTGGCCGGACGACCCTTGGTATGACGGCGAGCGCGATGGCTACTCCTACATGTACGACGGGACCAAAGCCGACGGTGTCACGACAACCGACCAGCAGCTGACGGTGAAGCTCAAGGGTGAGATGGACGGCGAGTACGACCGCCGGGCCAAAGCGTTCATGAAGCGCAGCGTCGACGCCGGCAAGCCGTTCTACCTGTACCACAACCATTCTCTGATGCACTTCCCGATGGAGGTGCGCGAGGAGTTCAAGGGCAAGAGCACCAACGGCGCCTGGGGTGACTCGCTATTGATGCTCGACCACGACTTCGGCAGCATCCTCGATGCGCTCACCGAACTCGGCATCGAGGACAACACCATCGTGGTGTTCGCCGGCGACAACGGAGCGGAGGACCACCTGGCCGGACGCGGCACCGCGGGCTTCTTCGACGGCTCCTACTTCAGTTCGGCCGAGGGCGGTATCCGCACACCGTGCCTGATCCGCTGGCCCGGCAAGGTGGCGCCGCGGGAGAGCAACGAGATGGTGCACGTCACCGACATGTTCCCGACCCTGCTGCGCTGGGCGGGCGCCGACATCCCGGAGGACCGCATCATCGACGGCATCGACCAGCGCGACTTCTTCGCCGGCGAGACGGAGGAATCCCAACGCGACGGCTGCATGGTGTGGCTCAACGAGGAACTGCACGCCGTGAAGTGGTCACAGTTCAAGATCAACTTCAAGCGCCAGCAGCACTTCCACGACCCGGAGATCCCGCTGGGGTTCGCCCGCATCACCAACTTGCTCGAGGACCCGAAGGAGCGCGAGGCCGTCAACCAGACGTGGGTGCGGTGGTGGGTGATGCAGCACGCCTACCGCTTCATCCAGGCGTTCGAGGAGAGCGTCAAGACCGAGGAACTGATCCCGGCCGGTGCCCCTCTCGACTTCGTGCCGGCCCGCACCCAGTAGGAGCAGCCGTGGCCTCGTCGGAAAGCTATGGCGCCGAATCCATCACGATCCTGGAAGGGCTCGACGTCGTTCGCAAACGGCCCGGGATGTACATCGGGTCCACCGGCGAACGCGGCCTGCACCACATGATCTGGGAGGTCGTGGACAACGCCGTCGACGAGGCGATGGCCGGCTATGCCAGCCGGGTCGACGTGACCCTGCTTCCTGACGGCGGGGTCGAGGTCATCGACGACGGACGCGGGATCCCGGTGGCGCAGCACGCCACCGGGATCCCCGCCATCGACGTCGTGATGACCCAGTTGCACGCCGGCGGCAAGTTCGACTCCGATTCCTACAGCGTCTCTGGCGGTCTGCACGGGGTGGGCGTCTCGGTCGTCAACGCGTTGTCCACCCGGCTTGAGGTGGAGATCCGCCGTGACGGGCATTGCTGGTCGCAGACTTACGACCGCTCCCTGCCGGGCGTGCTCGCCATAGGTGCGCCCACCACAACAACCGGAACCACGGTCAGGTTCTGGGCCGACCCCGACATCTTCGAGACCACCACCTACCGCGTCGACACCGTCGCCCGCCGACTGCAGGAGATGGCGTTCCTCAACCGCGGCCTCACGCTCACCCTCGGTGATCTGCGTGACGGTGGCGATCTCCATGACGGTGGCGACTTAAACGACGACGGCGAGCGGCGCACCTTCCACTACGCCGACGGCCTGATCGACTTCGTCGCGCACCTCAACCGGGCCAAGGAGCCCATCCAGCCGTCGATCATCGGGTTCACCGGAGCCGGGCCCGGCATCGAGGTCGAGGTGGCGATGCAGTGGAACGCCGGCTACTCCGAATCGGTGCACACCTTCGCGAACACCATCAACACCCATGAGGGCGGCACCCACGAGGAGGGCTTCCGCGCGGCGCTGACCTCGGTAGTCAACAAGTACGCCAGGGACAGGAAGCTGCTCAAGGACAAGGATCCGAACCTCACCGGCGACGACATCCGCGAGGGCCTGGCGGCGGTGATCGCGGTCAAGATCGCCGAACCGCAGTTCGAAGGCCAGACCAAGACACGGGTGGGGAACGCCGAGGTGCGTTCCTGCGTGCAGAAGATCTGCCACGACCGATTGACTCACTGGTTCGAGGCCAATCCCACCGAGGCGAAGATCGTCATCACCAAGGTCACGTCCTCAGCACGGGCCCGAGCCGCAGCCCGCAAGGCTCGTGATCTGGTCCGGCGCAAGAGTGCCACCGACATCGGCGGCCTGCCCGGCAAGCTGGCCGACTGCCGGTCCACCGATCCGAGCAAGTCGGAACTGTATGTGGTGGAGGGTGATTCGGCCGGCGGCTCGGCCAAGAGCGGTCGTGACTCGATGTTTCAGGCGATCCTGCCGCTGCGCGGCAAGATCATCAACGTCGAGAAAGCCCGTATCGATCGTGTGCTGAAAAACACCGAGGTCCAGGCGATCATCACCGCGCTGGGCACCGGTATCCACGACGAGTTCGACCTCTCCAAACTGCGCTATCACAAGATCGTGCTGATGGCCGACGCCGACGTCGACGGCCAACACATCTCCACCCTGCTGCTGACGCTGTTGTTCCGGTTCATGAAACCGCTTGTGGAGAACGGCCATATCTTCCTGGCCCAGCCGCCGCTGTACAAGCTGAAGTGGCAGCGCAGCGAGCCGGAGTTCGCCTACTCCGACCGGGAACGCGACGGTCTGCTCGAAGCCGGCCGCGCCGCGGGCAAGAAGATCAACGCAGAGGACGGCATCCAGCGCTACAAAGGTCTGGGCGAGATGGACGCCAAGGAGCTCTGGGAGACCACGATGGATCCGTCGGTGCGCGTGCTCCGGCAGGTCACGCTCGACGACGCCGCGACTGCGGACGAAGTGTTCTCGATCCTGATGGGCGACGACGTCGAAGCACGGCGCAGCTTCATCACCCGCAACGCCAAAGACACCCGGTTCCTCGACATCTGAATCCGGACTGTGCCCGTCACAGCAGCGGCAGCACCAGATAGGTGACCACCAGCGCCGCCAAGATGAGCACCGCCGCCCCGGTGCCCATCACCGCCCGTCGTGCGGTGCGCGGCCGGGCGGCAAGCGTACGGCGGCGCACGACCCCGATCAAAATCACGACGCCGGTGACCACCGCGGCCGCGGCGCCGAGAGCGTGCCGCAGGCCCGGCGAAGCGAGCTCGGGCAGGAACTGCACCACCGCGACCGCGGCAGCCAGCAACCCGAGCGCCGTGCGCTGCCATGCCAGGAACGTGCGTTCGTTGGCCAGGGTGAACCGGTAGTCCGGCTCGAGGAGATCCGAGTCTCCCTCGGCGACAACATGTTCGGATTGCACCGTCCCAGTGTTCCGGGGGTCGATGCGAATGGCCAGCACGGTGTCGGTGGCGTAACCAAGTCTTCACCGGGCGGGGGCGCCGGGACCGCCCGGCGGGCGTGATCAGACGGCGTCGACGGTCGCGCCGGCGATCACGACGGTGGTGCGCCCGGCGAAACTGCGGGCAACCGTCGCCCGCTGCATCCTCGACCTGGGACGATGAACAGCGCCGATGGCGTAACTGTCAGGCAACGTCCAGTGACGGCGAGGTAACAGAAGACCTCGACTCTGGGTTGCGTGAACGACCAACGCAGAATGTCCCGTCCCGGCGTCGCCGTGCCGCCGCCGTGCTGGCGACGCTGGCCACGGTGGGCAGCCAGGCGCTCACCGGGTGTGGTCTTCTGGCCGAACCGACCGTGACCGTCAACGTCGGATACCAGTCGAAGACCATAAACACCGTCAACGCCGGCACGCTGCTGCGTGACAGCCAGGAGTTCGAGCAGGCGCTGCGCCGCCTCGGCGCCGAGACCGGCCAGAGATACCGGGTGGTGTGGCAGGATTTCTCGTCCGGTGCTCCGCTGACCGCGCAGATGATGGCCACCCACGTCGACATCGGGTCGATGGGTGACTACCCTCTGCTGACCAACGGGTCCAAGACCCGCAGGTACGCCGACGCCGAGGCCGAGATGATCGCGACCACCGGCTACAGCCTGCGCGGCTCGCTCAATCAAGTTGTGGTGCAGAAAAACTCGGATGCTCGCACCCTCGATGACCTGACCGGCCGCCGGGTGTCGACCAGCCTGGGCTCCGCCGGTGACGGCATGTTCTCGACGGCGTTGCAGCGCAACGACATCGACAAGAACGCCGTGCACGTCGTGAACCAGGACCCGGCGGTCGGAGCCGCGGCGATCGAAGGCGGGCAGGTCGATGGGCTCGCGCAGTTCGTCCCGTGGCCCCAACTGGTGATCTTCCGGGACCAGGGAAGGCTGCTCTACGACGGTGGTGACAACGAGGTCCCCACTTTCCACGGCGTGGTCGTCCGCAAGCACTTCGCGGACGACAACCCCGAGGTGATGTCCGCGTTCATGCAGGCGGTCAGGACCACCACCGAGGCGATTGTGGACGACCCGCTGCGGGCCGCGCAGCGGGTCAGCGAGCTCACCGGCATCGAGCCCGAGGTGGTCTATCTCTACAACGGGCCCAACGGCCTGGTGTCGTTCGACATGACGATCAAAACGCAGTTCGCCGCCGCGTTCGATCAGGTCAAGCAGTTCCTGGTGAACCGCGGTTCGGTCACCGCCGACTTCGACGTCCCCGGATTCGTCGACGACAGCTATCTACGCGCGCTGTACGGGCCGGATTACGAACGACGCCGCGACGACGTCACCAACCCGGCGGCGCTGAGCGGCACTGATGATTTGTGCCGGCTGCCTGTCGACGACCCGGGACAGGCGTCGGAGGTGTGGCCGGCCGGCGCCGACGCCACGTTCGTCGCCGCGACCCCTACCTGCCTGTTGCGCCGGGTCGCCGCGATCGAGCAGGTGCGCGCCGCTTACGTCCCCGACACCCTCACCGGCATCCGGCTGTTCGCCGACCATGCCGCGTGGCTGCACGACCCGGACGCTCCACCGCTGCGGCGGTACAAGCCGTTCGCCACCGGCGCCGGCGCCGACACCTATCGCGCCGACCATCCGCGGGCCACGCCTATCGGATTCGACACCGCGGTCTCGCAGTCGAGATCGTCCGGCTGACCCACCACTCGCCCCCACCCAACGAAGGAGACACGAGATGACCCTCACCGTCGACGACCTCGGCGCGGTGCCCACCCCGGCACCGGCCGCCCCGCCCCGAACCCCGCTGCGCGAATCCCTCGCCGGCCTGTTGCCGGCCCGGCTACGAAGCCGCAGCGCGGCATTCGTGCTGCCGCTGATCCCGATCGCCGGTTTCCTGGTGCTGTGGCATCTGCTCACCACCTACGGGGTGGTCGCGTGGTTGCGCTTCAACCGGATGCCCACCCCGGCGAGCGTTCTCGATGCGTTCGTCGCCCGGGTCGGCTCCGGCTCCTACTATGACGACCTGCTGGCGAGCCTGCAGCGCATCCTGTTCGGTTTCGGCCTGGCCGCCGTGATCGGTATCGCGCTGGGCATCCTGGTGGGCCGCTCCGAGATCGCACGAATGACGCTGAGGCCGTTCATCGAGATCATCCGGCCCATTCCGGCGATCGCGCTGGTGCCGCTGACGATCCTGCTGTTCCCGTCCAGCGAGCAGGGGATCGTGTTCATCACGTTCTTCGCGGCGTTCTTCCCGGTGGTGGTCAGCACCATCCACGCGATGGACTCGCTGCCGAAGGTGTGGGAGGAAGCCGCCAAGACGATGGGCGCCGGCCGGGTGTCGCTGCTGTTCCAGGTGATCCTGCCCGGAGCGCTGCCGGGCATCTTCGCGGGCCTGTCGGTGGCGATGGGCGTCGCGTGGATCTGTGTGGTCAGCGCCGAGATGATCTCCGGACAGTTCGGTATCGGCTACTACACGTGGCAGTCCTACGGACTGCTCGACTACGCCGGCGTGGTGGTCGGCATGCTCTCGATCGGCGCCCTCGGACTGGCCACCGCGTGGCTCGTCGAGTACGTCGGACGCCGGGTCAACCGCTGGCTGCCGAGGGCCGCCCGATGAGCACCGGAGCCGTCACCCTCGACAAGCTGAGGCTGGGATTCAACGGCGTTCTGGCCGCCGACATCACCTTGACCGTGGACCCCGGCGAGGTTATCGTCTTCCTCGGTCCGTCGGGCTGCGGCAAGTCGACGATCCTGCGGGCGATGGCCGGCCTGCTCACCCCGATGGGTGGCACCGCCACGGTGGACGGCGCCGCGGTGACCGGCAACGCGGCCCAGTGCGCCATGGTCTTCCAGGAGGATGCACTGTTCCCGTGGCGCAGCGCTCTGAAAAACGTGCAGTACCCCCTCCGGCTGCGCGGGGTCCGTGGCCGGGAACTGAAGAAGGCGGCCACCGCGCGCCTCGAACAGGTAGGCCTCGGCGCTTATCTCGACCATCTGCCCGCTCAGCTGTCGGGAGGTATGCGCCAACGCGTACAGCTGGCCCGCACTCTGGCGTGCGAACCGCGGGTGATGCTGATGGACGAACCGTTCGGGGCCCTCGACGCCCAGACCCGGCTCGACATGCAGCAGCTGCTGATGTCGGTGTGGGAGACGCAGAAGATGACGATCCTGTTCGTCACCCACGACGTCGACGAGGCGCTGCTGCTGGCCGACCGCGTCGTTCTGCTCAGCCACCGACCGGCGACCGTCGCCGAGGTCATCACCATCGACAGGCCCCGTTCGCCCGAGGCGCAGTTCCACGAGGACTACCAACTGCTGCGCCGCGACATCCTCGGCTTCCTCGGCCACAGTCCCGCGCAGAGCGCCTGACGTCATCACCAGGAGATCATCGTGAGCACCACCCTTGCCCGGACGAGGGACCGTGTCCCGGCGGCACCCACTGTGCTGCAGGCACTTCGGTCTCCTGCGCTGTTGCGTACCGAGGTGCTGGCCGGACTGGTGGTGGCGTTGGCGCTGATCCCGGAGGCGATCGCGTTCTCGGTGATCGCCGGGGTCGATCCCCGGGTCGGGTTGTTCTCCTCGGTGACGATGGCGATCACCATCGCGATCGCCGGTGGCCGGCCCGCGATGATCTCGGCGGCGACCGCGGCTGTCGCACTCGTGGTCGCGCCGGTGGCCCGTGAGCACGGCGTGGGGTACCTGGTGGCGACGATCGTGCTGGCCGGGTTGTTCCAGGTGCTGCTCGCGGTCGGGGGCGTGGCAAAGCTGATGCGGTTCATCCCGCGCAGCGTGACGATCGGGTTCGTCAACGCGCTGGCCATCCTGGTGTTCGTCTCGCAGGTGCCACACCTGCTGGGGGTGCCGTGGCTGGTGTATCCGCTCACCGCGGTCGGCATCGCCGTGATGGTGCTGCTGCCTAGGATGACGACCGCGGTGCCGGCGCCGCTGGTCGTCGTGCTGGTGCTGACCGCGGCGGTGGTGCTGTTCGGGTGGGATGTTCCCGATGTCGGCGACCAGGGTGCCTTGCCGGATTCACTTCCGGTGCTGGGTATTCCGGCCGTACCGATGACTGTGGAGACGCTGCGTGTCATCGCGCCCTATGCACTGGGTGCAGCACTGGTAGGGCTGCTGGAGTCGTTGATGACGGCGAAGCTGGTCGACGACATCACCGAGACCCCGTCGAACAAGACCCGGGAGGCATTCGGGCAGGGGGCGGCCAACATCGTCACCGCGATGTTCGGCGGCATGGGCGGGTGCGCGGTGATCGGACAGACGATGATGAACGTCAAGGTCGCCGGCGCGCGTACGCGGTTGTCGACGCTGCTGTCCGGGGTGTTCATCCTGGTGCTCGTCGTCGCGCTGGGGCCTGTGGTCGGGATGATTCCGATGGCCGCGTTGGTGGCCGTGATGCTCGTGGTATCGGTGGCGACCCTCGACTGGCACAGCGTCATGCCCCGCACGCTGAAGGTGATGCCGCGCAGTGAAACCGCGGTGATGCTGGTGACCGTCCTCGGCACCGTCGCCACCGGCAACCTCGCGATCGGGGTATCGCTGGGGGTGGTCGCCGCGATGGTCGGCTTCGCGCGCCGGGTCGCCCATCTGACCACTGTGGAATGCGCCGACGAGCCGTCCGGCCGAAGGACCTACCGGGTGCGCGGCGAGTTGTTCTTCGCGTCCAGCAACGACCTGATTCACCAGTTCAACTACGCCGACGATCCCGACGAGGTGGTCATCGATCTCTCCGGCACCGACATCTGGGATGCGTCGTCGGTCGCGACACTTGACGCGATCCGGCAGAAGTACCAGGCGCGAGGCAAGAGCGTCGTGCTCTCCGGGGTGGACGGGGCGAGCCTGGAACGGCTGACCAAATTGTCCGGCCGCCTGGGCGTATAACCCACCCGCCGCGGTCACAGCATCGTAATATCGGCGCAATTGCCCTGCCACACCGGTGTTTTCTACTGGGAGATGTCCGCAGCCCCCGTCACGAGGACACCACCGTGAAAGAACTGAAGATCGTGCGTGGCGCCTGCCCGCATGACTGTCCCGACACCTGCGCCATGCTCTACCACGTCGAAGACGGCAAACTCGTTGACGTCCAGGGTGATCCGAACCATCCCATGACGCGCGGCGGTCTGTGCGTCAAGGTCAAGAACTTTCACGAGCACCACTACCAGTCCGACCGTCTGCTGTACCCGATGCGCCGGGTCGGCCCCAAGGGAGCCGGCGAGTTCGAGCGCATCACCTGGGACGAGGCACTCGCCGAGATCAAGGCGCGGTGGTCGCAGATCATCGACGAGTACGGCAGCCAGGCGATCATGCCGCACGCTTATCTCGGACATCAGGGCGTGCTCAACGGGCTCACGTCCGGGGACGCGTTCTTCAACCGGCTCGGCTCCACCGTCGCGGAGAAGACCTACTGCGAGTCGGGCTCGTCGACCGCGTGGCACATGACCGTCGGCGGCAGCGGCGGCCTGGATGTCGAATCGATGGCGCACTCGAAGTACATCATCGTGTGGGGCATGAACATGACCAGCACCAATCTGCACGGTTGGCCTTTCCTGCTGGAAGCGCGCAAGAACAACGGCGCCAAGATCGTTGTGATCGACCCGGTCCGCAACCGCACTGCGCGGCAGGCTGATTGGCACATCCCGATCCGGCCCGGCACCGACGGGGCGCTGGCGATGGGCATGATCGGTGAGATCATCGCGCAGGGGCTGGTCGACACCGAGTACGTCGAGAAATACACCGTCGGCTACGAGGAACTCGCTGCCCGCGCCGCCAACTACCCGCCCGAACGCGTCGAGCAGATCACCGGCATCCCCGCCGACGACGTCCGCAGGCTGGCCTACGAGTACGCCACCACGCAGCCCGCGGCGATCCGGCAGGGTGTCGCGCTGGAACGCAGCCGCGGCGGCGGACAGGCGATCCGGGCGATCACCTGTCTGCCCGCGCTGGTCGGTGCGTGGCGGCACGTCGGCGGCGGCACCATGGAGATGCCGATCTGGGAGTTCCCCACCAAGTTCGACGCGATCTGCAAGCCGGAGTGGATCCCGGAGGGCACCCGCGTGGTCAACGAACTCGACCTCGGCATGGCGCTGACCGGAGAGCTCGACCTGGACCCGCCGATCAAGTCGTTGTTCGTGTACAACTCGAACCCGGTGTCGCAGGGGCCCGCGCAGGAGAAGACGATGCGCGGCCTGATGCGCGAAGACCTGTTCACCGTCGTCAGCGAGCATTTCGTCACCGACACAGCGAAATTCGCCGACCTGCTGTTGCCGGCCACCATGCAGGCCGAACAACTCGACGTCATGGTGACCTGGGGCCACCTGTACATCTCGCTGAACCAGCCCGCGATCGAGCCGCCCGGGGAGTGCGTGCCCAACGTGGAGCTGTTCCGGCGACTGGCCAGAACCATGGAGTTCGACGAGGAGTCCATGGCGTACTGGGAGCGCACCGACCGGGAGATGCTCATCGACTTCCACGACTGGGACGCCCCCGCCCTGGCCGGCATCACCTACGAGAAACTCGAAGAGGTCGGCTGGATGCGCTTGGCCGTCGGCACCCCCGACACCCGCGCGCCGCACGCCGAGGGCAACTTCCCGACCCCGTCAGGCAAGTGCGAGTTCACGTCCAGCCTCGCCGCGGGCGGCAACTTCGTCGTCCCGGTCTGGCGGTCGATGTATGAGGGCATGCAACCGGGCGGCTACGTCGACCCGGTTCCCGACTACGTGCCGCCGTTCGAATCGCCGCAATCCAATCCGGAACTGGCCGAACGTTATCCGCTGTCGATCATCTCGCCGAAACCGCACGCCTTCCTCAACAGCCAATACGGCAACGCCGCGGACAAGCAGAAGGTGCAGGGCGGTCAGCAGGTGTTCATCCACCCCGCCGACGCGGCCGAGCGGGGCATCGCCGAAGGCGACGTCGTGCGGGTCTTCAACGACCGTGGCTCCTTCCAGGGGCCGGCGGCCTACGAACCGGGCCTGATGCCCGGACTGGTGATGGCCAACGTCGGGCACTGGCAGGGCAAGACCTCGGGCACCACCGTCAACGCGATCACCGCCGACCGGCACTGCGGTCTGGGCAATGCCGGGGTGTACGGCGACAACCTCGTCGAGGTGGAGAAGATCCAGGAGCAGGCCGTCGCCAGCTGAGCGTCACGCCCGCGCAGCGGTGCTGAGCAACTCGGCGAGATCCCGATCGAAGTAGTACACCTGCTGCAGGGTCAGGAGCCGGGCCAGCAGTGGACCGGGGAGCGGCTCGTCGCCGCGGGCTGCCGACTGCAGCGCGATGACCATCGCGTCGTTGTAGTCACCGACCCCCAGACGCACATACGCGGTGTTCCGCTCGGTGGGAGTCATCCCCGTCTGGCAGTGCTCCACCAAATCCCAAGCCGCGATGCTCAACTCGGAACTGTCCATAACTCATTCTCTTTCACGGCTGCCCAACGCGCTCGGCGAGATGGAGACTGTACACACGCCGGCGCCTTCTGCGCTGTCACTCGGCGTTCACCCGCTGATCTTGAATCGCTCATCTGGCCGCGTCAAGGTCAACCGTCTGCGGCGGTCGGTCAGTTCAGCCGGTGTTCCAGGATTTCCAGCGACTTCGCCAGAGCCTCCTCGGGGAACGGGTTGTTGTGTGACGCCGCGATCAGTACGCCGACGATCGCTCCGGCGATCACCCGCCGCTCCATCTCGTCGTCCGGCCCTTCGGGGCGCTCGGTCAGCGCGTCGGCGATGAGGTCGATGAGCCGCACGTATTCGGTGTAGATGAGGCCGCGGGCTTCCGGGATCGCGTACATGAACTGCTCGCCGGCGAGGACGTCGTCGCGTTCCTCCTGCGACAGGTGCCCGAACACGGTGGCGACGGCATGCCGGTAGGCGGCCACGATGGACAGTTCCGTGGGCGCGGCGATGAACGCCTCGACGATCGGGGAGATCTTGTCGTCAGAGAGCAGCAGCCTCTCCTTGACCCCGAAGTACCGGTAGAACGTGCGCGGGGAGACCTCGGCCGCCTCGGCAATCTGCTCCACCGTGGTGTTGGTGTAGCCCTGCTCATCGAAGAGGCGGAAAGCCTCCCGGCGAATAGCCAGGCGCGTGCGGAGCTTCTTGCGCTCTCGCAAACTCTGGCTCGGGACCGGCGCTGACACTCTCCCAGTTTCTCTCATCGGGCTCGCCCTCCAACAGGGGCGACGTTTCCCAGGATTGCGAAATAAGTCATTGACATCGAACAGGAATTGCGCTGAATCACGACATTTTGGTGTCCAGGATGGTCAGCGCCTTCGACAACGCCTCCTGGGGCAGCGGATTGTTGTGCGACATGGCGATGAGGACCCCGACGATGGCTCCGGCGATCACCCGCCGCTCGAGAGGTTCGGCGCCGTGGCCGAGGCGGCCATCGAGAACCTCGGCGATCGAGTCGATCAGCTGGACGTATTCGGTGTAGATCAGACCCCGCGCCTCGGGCACCTGGTAGAGCAGCCGTTGCCCGGTGACGGCGTCGTCGTACTCGTCGGCGGACAGGTTGCCGAACACCTCTTCCACCGCGTGCCGGTACGCGCCGACGACCGACATCTCCCGCGGGGCGGCGGCAAAGGCCGCGACGATGGGGGCGCTCTGGTCGTCCGATATCAGCAGGGCCTCTTTGAACCGGAAATACCGGTAAAAGGTCCGAGGCGAGACGTCGGCCGCTTCGGCGATCTGGTCGACAGTGGTGTTCGCGAAGCCCTGCTTGTCGAACAGCCGGAAGGCCTCCCGGCGTATCGCCAGACGTGTCTGCCGCTTCTTGCGCTCCCGCAGACTATCGGAGCTGTCCGGCCTTGACACCAGGTAAGTTTCCCTTATCAAAGACCATTCGCCAAAACCGGAAGCGGTTATTTCTCGCCGATCAGGTGTACAGCGAAGCCGCACATACTCCAAAGACTGCCATAACAACGTCTGGATCACCGGATTTCGGTTAAGCCCTTAGATATTGGACCAACTTTCCAATACAAATGACTTGTCGGGCAAACTGCAGGCTGGGTCCATTCGTGGGGGCGGTGTCGGTCAGTCGGCGTCGGCGTGAAGTCTTGTGCGGTTGCCGGCAAGGTACTGCCGCAAACTCCGCGGCCGGCGCCGCGCGGCACGTGCTCGCCCCGCCCTGACCAGGTCCGGGACAATACCGACGACACCGAGAGGAGCTCACCGTGAGCCAGCCGATTCAGCGCATCAACCCACCTCAGCTGTTCGACTCGACCGCCAACCACCACTCGCAGGGAACCGTGGTGGAGGCAGGCAAGCTCGCGTTCTTCTCCGGGCAGGTGGCGTGGAGCCCGGCCCGGCCGACGCCGCCGTCCTCGCTGGCCGAGCAGGCACGGATGGTGACCGACAACCTGCAGGTGTGTCTGGAGTCCGTCGGCGCCACGCGCGACGACATCGCGATGGCGCGGATCTACGTCGTGAACCTGACACCGGAGCGGCTCGAGGAGGCGTTCCCGGCGCTGGGCGAGTTCTTCGGAACCTCGCTACCGAGCCTCACCGGAATCGGCGTGCAGGCACTGGCGGGCCCGGATCTGCAGATCGAGATCGAGATGGTGGTGCGGGTGCCGTCGTGAGGCGGCTGACGGCGCACCGCGTGTCGTGGCCTCACACCGCGTCCACATCGCGCACCGCGCCCTTGTCCGCCGACAATGCCAGCGCCGCATAGGCTCTCAACGCCGCCGACACCACCCGGTCGCGGTTCTTCGGCCGGTATCCGCCGCCGGCCTCCAACGCCGCACGGCGACGGGCCAATTCGGCGTCGGCGACGTCGAGTTCGATCGTGCGGTGCGGGATGTCGATGGTGATCGGATCACCGTCGGTGACCAGCGCGATCGTGCCGCCGGCTGCTGCCTCGGGCGACACGTGACCGATCGACAGACCCGACGACCCTCCCGAGAAGCGGCCGTCGGTGACCAGCGCGCACACCGTTCCCAGCCCGCGGCCCTTCAAAAACGAGGTGGGATACAGCATCTCCTGCATGCCCGGCCCGCCTTTGGGTCCCTCGTAGCGGATCACCACGACGTCGCCGGGCTGCACCCGCCCCGACAGGATCGCGTCGACCGCATCCTCCTGGGACTCCACCACCACGGCCGGCCCGGAGAACGCCAGGATCGACTCGTCCACTCCCGCGGTCTTGACGATGCAGCCGTCCGCCGACAGGTTGCCGCGCAGCACCGCCAGGCCGCCGTCCTGCGAATAGGCGTGGCGCACATCGCGAATGCAGCCCTCGGCCGCGTCGGTGTCCAGCGACTCCCAGCGTTCGGACTGGGAGAACGCCGACGCCGAGCGCACGCAGCCCGGCGCGGCGTGGAACAATTCGAGCGCTTCCGAACTCGCCTGTCCGCTGCGGATGTCCCAGCGGCGCAACCACTCCGGCAGCGAGCGCGAATGCACCGAATGCACCGTCTCGTGCAGATGCCCGGCACGCCACAGCTCACCGAGAATCGCCGAGATACCGCCGGCACGGTGCACGTCCTCCATCAGGTAGTGCCCGTTGGGCGCCACCTTGCACAGGCACGGGATCGCCCGGCTGCGCTTCTCGATGTCTTCCAGCGTGTAGTCGAGTTCGGCCTCGCGGGCCGCGGCCAGCAGATGCAGGATGGTGTTCGTCGACCCTCCCATCGCGATGTCCATCGCCATCGCGTTGTCGAACGCGTCCCGGTCGGCGATCGCGCGCGGCAGCACGCTCACGTCGTCCTCGTCGTAGTAGCGTCGGCACAACTCCATCACCGTCGTGCCCGCGTCCTCGTACAGCCGCCGCCGCGCGGTGTGGGTGGCGAGCACCGAGCCGTTGCCCGGCAGCGCCAGGCCGAGTGCCTCGGTCAGGCAGTTCATCGAGTTCGCGGTGAACATGCCCGAACACGATCCGCAGGTCGGGCAGGCGTACTCCTCGATGCGCGCCAGGTCCTGATCGGACACCTCGGCGCTGGCGGAGTCGGCGATCGCCGAGATCAGGTTGAGCCGGGTCCGCACCGTCCCGTCGACCAGCACCGCGGTTCCGCCCTCCATCGGGCCGCCCGAGACGAATACCGTCGGGATGTTCAGCCGCAGCGCGGCCATCAGCATGCCCGGAGTGATCTTGTCGCAGTTGGAGATACACACCAGCGCGTCAGCGCAGTGCGCGTTGACCATGTACTCGACGGAGTCGGCGATCAGCTCCCGGGACGGTAGCGAGTACAGCATGCCGCCGTGGCCCATCGCGATACCGTCGTCGACGGCGATCGTGTTGAACTCCCGCGGCACGCCACCCGCGGCCTTGACCGCCCCGGACACGATGCGGCCCACCGGCTGCAGATGGGTGTGGCCCGGCACGAACTCGGTGAAGCTGTTGGCGACCGCGACGATCGGCTTGCCGATGTCGGCGCCGTCCACGCCCGCCGCGCGCAGCAGTGACCGTGCCCCCGCCATGTTGCGTCCGTGAGTGACCGTCCGTGACCTCAGCTCCATGCCGTCCACGCTGCCGCTTCGCGCCGCAGGTCGGGAAGACGGTGCCGATACTGGTAGCGGCACCACCACCCTCGAATACCCTCGGAAGGCGTGGACCGACGCACGCAGCAACGCCACGCCCTCGGCGAGTTCCTGCGTGCGCGCCGCACCGCCGTGTCCCGCGCCGACCTCGGGCTTCCCGACCTGCCGCGCTCGCGCACCGGGGGGCTGCGCCGCGAGGAGGTCGCGGTGCAGGCCGGGGTCAGCGTCACCTGGTACACGTGGCTGGAGCAGGGCCGCGACATCAACCCGTCCAAGCAGGTGCTCGACGCGGTCGCGAAAACCCTGCGGCTCTCGGCCGCCGAACACGAGTACGTGCTGGCCCTGGGTGGCTACGTGGTGGACCCGGCGGTGTCCGACGGCCCGCTGCCGCCGCAGATCCAGCGGTTCCTCGACGCGCTGGACGGCTATCCGGCGTTCGCGATCACCCCGGACTGGGGGATCGCCGCCTGGAACGCCGCCTACGCGGCGCTGTACCCGAACATCGAGCGGGCGCCGGTCGCCGACCGCAACCTGCTGTGGCTGGTGTTCATGGACCCCTACATCCGAGAGTTGTTGCCCGACTGGGAATCCGACAGTCGGCGCTTCCTCGCCGAGTTCCGCGCCGATGCCGGGCCGCGGGTGGGGGAGGCGTCCTACACGGCGCTGGTCTCCCGGTTGTCGGCCGGCAGTGAGCACTTCGCGGCGGCGTGGCGAGCCACCAGCATCGAGCGGTTCACCTCCCGCGAGCGGCTCTTCCGCCACCCGGTGGTCGGCGAGCTGAGGCTGGAGCACCACCAACTCGCGCCCGTCGATGTGCCGGAGGTGCAGATCGTGGCCTACCTCCCGGTGCCGGGATCAGGTGCGTCAGAACGCCTTGAGGAACTCGCCGGTCATGCGGCGGACACCGCGCGGTAGACCAGGTCGGCGACCGTTCGGCAGTATGCGTCGTCAACAGGCTCGCCGGTGTACAGCGCCCGCATGTTGATCGGTGCGAACAACAGTTCCAGCGCGGTGAAATGGTCGATGCCGTCGCGCAGTTCCCCGCGCTGGCCGGCTCGTTCGAACACCACCCGAAGGCCGTCTGCACGGGATCGCCACGCCGACCGCCGAACCTCGACGCTGGCGACATGGGAATCGGCGATCAGATGCCCGCCGTGCAATCTGCGGCCGGCGTCGGAGGTCACCATCGCGGCCATCCCGACGGCCAGCGCGAACAAATCGGTGCGCAAGGAACCGGTGTCGGGCAGGGACTGCTCGACACCCGGACGCCGTGCGAGCGCCTCCAAGACCAGCGTGTCGGAATCCGGCCACCGCTGCTGAATGGCCGCGATGTCCAGCCCGTGGCGGTGCGCCATTGCGCCGACATCGAAGCGATCTATGCCCCAGCGGGCGACCTCGTCATGGACGGCGGCGATCACCCGCTCGTGTTCATCGTCAGCACACGATTGGTCAACGGACACGGATCAACCTCCCCAGACTCATCCAGCGTCCACGATGCCACACCGCCTACCGGACGACGATGGTGTGGTCGCCGCGCGCGACGAGTTCGCCGATCACCGGCGCGCCCGGGATCTCGCCGGCGATCAGCAGCCCGCCGGAGGTCTGGGCGTCGGCCAGCAGCAGCGCCTCATCCTCGCCGACCGCGGACAGGTCGGTGTGCGGGGCGACCCAGTCGAGGTTGCGCCGGGTGCCGCCGCTGACGTAGCCGTCGCGCAGCGCCTCCCGCGCCCCGTCGAGATACGGTACCGCCGCCGACTCGAGCACCGCCGTGACACCGCTGGCGCGGGCCAACTTGTGCAGGTGGCCCAGCAGACCGAAACCCGTGACGTCCGTGGCACATTCGACACCGGCCGACACCGCTGCCTCGGCGGCCCCGGAGTTGAGGGTCGTCATCACCGCGATCGCCTCATCGAAGCGCTCACCGGTGCTCTTGTGCCTGCTGTTGAGCACGCCGATCCCGAGCGGCTTGGTCAGTGACAGCGGCACACCGGCTTTGCCGGCATTGTTGCGCAGCAACCGATTCGGGTCGGCGATTCCGGTGACGGCCAGACCGTACTTGGGTTCGGGGTCGTCGACGCTGTGCCCGCCGGCCAGATGACAGCCCGCCACGCCGCACACCTCGAGCCCGCCGCGCAGCGTCTCGGCGGCCAGCTCGAACGGCAGCGTGCCGCGGGGCCAGCCGAGCAGGTTCACCGCCACCACCGGCCGCCCGCCCATCGCGTAGACGTCCGACAGTGCGTTGGTCGCCGCGATCCGGCCCCAGTCGTAGGCGTCGTCGACCACCGGGGTGAAGAAGTCCGTCGTCGCGATCAGCGCGATGCCGCCCTCGATGCGCACCGCGGCCGCGTCGTCGCCGTCGTCGAGTCCGACGAGCAGTTCCCCGACCGGGTTCGTCGGCGTCGCCGCGGTGAGTCCGCGGACCACGTCTTCGAGCTCGCCGGGCGGGATCTTGCAGGCGCATCCGCCGCCGTGCGCGAACTGCGTCAGGCGGAAACTCTCTGCGGTAGCCATGGCGTCCATCCTGCCCTGTCATGATGGACGGGTGGGCCAGGGAGGCGTTTCCGGTCTGGTGACCGGCACGATCTTCAAAATCGGTGAGCGGCAGTTGCTGTCGCTGGCGGGTTCGATTCCCGTCCGCCTCCGCCATGGGTGATGACCCGCGGCGGCGGGTGCCGCGCACCGACGCCCTGCTGGCCGACCCGCGCCTGGCCGAGGCGGGGCAGCGGCTGGGCCGCACCCTGGTCAAGCGCGTGATCGCCGACGCGCAGCAGCGGGCCAGGGACGGCGACATCAGCCCTGAGGACGTCGCCGACCATGCCGTCGCCGCGCTGCCCGCCGGCGCCACCACCCTGCGCGCCGTCATCAACGCCACCGGCGTCGTCGTGCACACCAACCTCGGGCGGGCACCGCTGTCGCAGGCCGCCGTCGACGCGATCGTCACCGCCGCCGGCGCCACCGACGTCGAGTTCGACCTGGCCACCGGCCGGCGGGCCCGGCGCGGCCGCGGCGCCCTCGCTGCGCTGGCTTCGGCCGTGGCGACCGCGCGGGGCGTGCATGTGGTCAACAACAACGCCGCCGCTCTGCTGCTGGCCGCGCTGAGCCTGGCGCCGGGCAGGGAGATTGTCGTCAGCCGCGGCGAGCTGATCGAGATCGGCGACGGCTTCCGGTTGCCCGCGCTGATGGAGTCGACGGGTGCGCGCATCCGCGAGGTCGGCACCACCAACCGCACCCACGTGCGCGACTACGCCGACGCGATCGGCCCCGACACCGGTTTCGTGCTCAAGGTGCACCCGTCGAACTATCTGGTCAGCGGGTTCACCTCGGGGGTGTCGGTGCGTGAGCTTGCCGGACTGTGCCACGGCGAACGTGACGACGGCCCGGTGCCGCTGGTGGTCGACATCGGCTCAGGGCTGCTGGCTCCGCACCCGCTGATGCCCGACGAGCCCGACGCCACGACCGTGCTGCGCGACGGCGCGGATCTGGTCACCGCCAGCGGCGACAAGCTGCTCGGCGGTCCGCAGGCCGGTCTGCTGTTCGGCGCGAGCGAGCTGATCGAGCGGCTGCGTCGTCATCCCGCAGCGCGGGCGTTGCGCGTCGACAAGCTGACGCTGGCCGCACTGGAGGCGACGCTCGTCGGCCCACCGGCGCCGGTCGCGCAGGCGCTCGACGTCGACGTGGACATGCTGCGGCGGCGCGCCGAACGCCTGGCCGCCGCGCTGCCGGGCGCCGAGGCCGTCGCGTGTGTCGCCGCGGTCGGTGGCGGCGGGGCGCCCGGAGTCGAGCTGGCCAGCTTCGCGGTCAGCCTGCCCGAGTCCTGCGCCGCCGCCCTGCGCGTCGGTGACCCCGCCGTGGTCGGCAGGTTGGAGAACGGCCGCTGCCTGCTCGACCTGCGCACGGTCGCGCCGGACGATGACCCGCGGCTGCTGGAGGCGGTGCGGGCATGCATGTCATAGCGACCGCGGGCCACGTCGACCACGGGAAATCCACACTGGTGCAACGGCTTACCGGGATGTGGCCGGACCGATTGGCCGAGGAGCAGCGCCGCGGGCTGACCATCGACCTCGGCTTCGCGTGGACGACGATCGACGGGCGCGACATCGCGTTCGTCGACGTGCCCGGCCACGAGCGATTCGTCGCGAACATGCTCGCCGGGGTCGGGCCGGTGCCGGCGGTGATGATGGTGGTCGCCGCGACCGAAGGCTGGATGCCGCAGACCGAGGAGCATCTGGCCGCGCTGCAGGCGCTCGGTGTGCGGCACCTGCTGGTGGTGATCAGCAAGACCGACCTGGCCGACCCGGCTGCGGCGACCGCTCAGGTGCGGCAGCGGCTGCCCGATGCGCCGGTGGTGAACGGCGGGGACCTCGACGAGGTTCGCGCCCGGGTTGTCGCGCTGGTCGACGCGTTGCCCCCGCCGGACCGGGAGGCCGACGTCCGGCTCTGGGTGGACCGCTCGTTCACCGTGCGTGGGGTCGGCACGGTCGTCACCGGCACGCTGGCGGCGGGCACGCTGCGCGTCGGCGACGAACTGGAGCACGCCGGCCGGCGGGTGACGGTGCGCGGCCTGCAAACGCTGGAACGCGACCGCGCCGAGGTGGGGGCGGTAGCCCGGGTCGCGGTGAACCTGCGCGGGGTGGACCGCCGCGGCATCGGGCGTGGCGACACCCTGCGCACGCCCGGCGCATGGCTGGAGACCGGCGAGATCGACGTCGGGCTGCGGACCGCCGGGAAGCTGCACGAGCAGCTGGTGTTGCACATCGGGTCGGCCGCGGTGCCGGTGCGGGTGCGGCCGCTGGGCGAGACCGGCGCCCGGCTGCGGCTGAGCCGGCCGCTGCCACTGCGTATCGGGGACATCGGGCTGCTGCGCGATCCGGGCGAGCACCGCATCGCGGCAGGCGTCGAGGTGCTCGACGTGCGACCGCCTGCGTTGCGCCGTCGCGGCGACGCCCGCGCGCGGGCCGCCGAACTCGCGACCGGACGGGTCGCGCCGCCGGTGTGCGAACGGTCGGACCTATTGCACGCCATGGGTTTCGACGTGCACGGTGTGACCGTGGGCGAGTGGGTGGCCGACGCGCGGTGGTGGTCCGGGCGGCGCAGACAGTTGACCGCGGCGGTGACGGCGTGGTCGGCCGAGCACGACATCGCCGCCGGTATGCCGATGGAGGCTCTGCGCCGGGAACTCGACCTGCCGTCGGTGGAGTTGTTGGCGCCGCTGCTCGAGAACAGCGGTTTGGTGCCGGCCGACGGGCGGGTGCGCCGACCGGGGGTGACGCTGCCCGAACGGGTCGACAAGGCGGTTCGGGTGATCGAGGAGCGGCTGGCCGCGGAGCCGTTCCGCGCACCTGAAGCCGACGAACTCGCCGAGCTGCGACTGGGACCGAAAGAACTCGGCGCCGCGGTGCGCGCCGGGCGGCTCGCCAAGATCGCCGACGGCGTGGTGCTCGGACCCCGCGCGCACGTCCGAGCCGCCGATGTGCTGGCCACACTGCCGCAGCCGTTCACCGTCGCCGAAGCCAAACGCGCATTGCAGACCACCCGCCGGATCGCGGTGCCGCTTCTGGAAAGCCTTGACCAGCAACAGATTACGCGGCGAAACCAGGACGGTACCAGGGTTGTCGTCGCCGGCGGCCAGAGGTGACCTGCAGCGGCGCACCCGGGACTGGCGGATCGGCTGCGTGACGTGCTCAGCGGACGGTTCGCCGGAGCGCTGTCATTGACCGCTGTCGGGCCGCTGCTTGGCGGGGCGGCTGGCGCGCAGCGAACCGGGATGCGCCTTGGCGGTTGGGTCTTTGCGGGTCTTGATCAGGCTGGCGATGGTGACGATGGTCAGGATCACCACGATGACCACCAGGCTGAGGTAGGTGTTGATCTCCGGGATGCTCGGGTTGATGTCCACATGCGCCCAGTGCAGCACCAGCTTGACGCCGATGAACGCCAGGATGATGGACAGCCCGGTCGACAGGTACACCAGCCTGTCGAGCAGCCCCTTGACCAAGAAGAACAACGCCCGCAGACCCAGCAGGGCGAACGCGTTCGCGGCGAACACGATGTAGGGCTCGCTGGTGACGCCGAAGACTGCGGGGATCGAGTCCAGCGCGAAGAGCAGGTCGACGCTGCCGATCGCGATGAGCACCGCCAGCAGCGGAGTCGCCACCCGGCGTCCGTTGGCCCGGGTGAACAGCTTGCCGCCGTCATACTCCTCGCTGATCGGGATGAACCGCCGGGTGGCCCGGATCATGATGTTGTTCTCGACGTCGGGGTCCTCGTCGCGATGCCGGAACAGCTGAATCGCGGTGAAGATCAGCAACAGCCCGAAGATCAGGAACATGAACGAGAACAGCGACAGCAGGGTCGCGCCGAGCGCGATGAAGATGGCCCGCATGATCAGCGCCAGGATGATGCCGAAGGTCAGCACCTTGTGCTGATGCTCCTCGGGCACCGCGAAGGTGGCCATGATGATCACGAACACGAACAGGTTGTCGACCGACAGGCTCTTTTCGACGACGTAGCCGGCGAAGTACTGGGTGCCGAAGTCGCCGCCGTAGGTCATCGCGAACCACACCCCGAAACCGATGGCCACCAGGATGTAGAACACCGACCATGCAGTGGCCTCCCGGAAGCCCACCCGGTGCGGCCGCACTGCCGCGAGAACGAGGTCGACCGCCAGCAACGCGACGATGAGGCCGATGGTTGCCGCCCAGGTCATCAGGCTGATCTCGAGCATGGTCCCTTTGTACCTGAGAGTGTGGGGTTGACCTGGCCGCCAAGGGGTACCTTGAGGCAGCGAGGCGGACGAAGGTGGACGGGTGGACATCAGGAGACTCTTCGAATCGTGGCCGGTGTACCGGCAGCTCACCGGTGAGGACACGCTCGGTCGCGGCAAGGCCGCGCAATCCAGGCGCAGCCTGACCCTGACCCCGCGCACCGCCGACGCCGAACGCGTCGCGTATTCGGTGTGCCCGTACTGCGCGGTCGGCTGCGCGCAGAAGGTGTACGTCAAGGACGACAAGGTCGTTCAGATCGAGGGCAATCCGGACAGCCCGATCTCGCGCGGGCGGTTGTGCCCGAAGGGATCGGCCAGCAAGCAACTCGTCACCGGGCCGCAGCGCCTGACCAAGGTCCGCTATCGCGCGCCGTACGCCACCGAGTGGCAGGACCTCGACCTCGACACCGCGATGCAGATGATCGCCGACCGGGTGCTCGATGCCCGCGAAAAGGGTTGGCAGGACTTCGACAATGACCGCCACACGCTGCGCCGCACCTTGGGCATCGCCAGCCTCGGCGGCGCCACCCTGGACAACGAAGAGAACTATCTGATCAAGAAGCTGTTCACCGCGCTGGGCGCCCTCCAGATCGAGAACCAGGCGCGTATTTGACACAGCGCCACGGTTCCCGGTCTGGGAGCCTCCTTCGGTCGCGGCGGGGCGACGGACTACCAGCAGGATCTCGTCAACTCCGACTTCATCGTCATCATGGGCTCCAACATGGCCGAAGCTCATCCGGTCGGATTCCAGTGGGTGATGGAGGCCAAGGCGCGGGGCACCGGCGTCGTGCACATCGACCCGCGGTTCACCCGCACCAGCGCGCTCGCCGACCGGCACGTGCCGCTGCGCGCCGGAAGTGACATCGCGTTCCTCGGTGGCGTCATCAACTACATCCTGAGCAACGAGCTGGACTTCCGCGAGTACGTCACCGCGTACACCAACGCGCCGTTCCTCATCGACGAACGCTTCGCCGATGCCGAGGATCTCGACGGTCTGTTCTCCGGGTACGACGACGCGACCGCCTCCTACGACCCGTCGACGTGGCAGTACCAGAACACCGATGCGGGGGAGGGCGGCGCCGAGGCCAAGGAGCAGAGCGCCGGTGACCGCTACGGGTCCGGCGGCCCGCTGATCGAGGGCGGCGCCGGCGACATCCCCAGCGATCCGACGCTGCAGCATCCCCGTTGCGTCTACCAGATCCTCAAACGGCATTACGCCCGCTACACCCCGGAGATGGTGGAGCGGGCGTGCGGCATCCCCGCCGACGTGTTCGTCGAAGTGGCGCGCGCGTGGACGGAGAACTCGGGCCGCGAGAAGACCGCCGCGCTAGTGTATTCGGTTGGCTGGACTCAGCATTCGGTGGGCGCGCAGTTCATCCGGGCCGGGGCGATCATCCAGCTGCTGCTCGGCAACATCGGCCGCCCCGGCGGCGGGGTGTTCGCGCTGCGCGGGCATGCCAGCATCCAGGGCTCGACCGACGTGCCGACGCTGTTCAATTTGCTGCCCGGCTACCTGGCGATGCCCCATGCCGGCCAGGAGACGCTGGCCGACTACCTCGACGACATCAAGAGCCGGAACCAGAAGGGGTTCTGGTACAACGCCGACACCTACATGGTGTCGCTGCTCAAGGAGTACTGGGGCGAGGCGGCCACCGCGGAGAACGACTACTGCTTCGACTACCTGCCCCGCATCAACGGCGACCACGGCACCTACCGCACCGTGATGGACATGGTCGACGGCATGGTGTTCGGATACTTCCTGCTCGGCCAGAACCCCGCGGTCGGGTCGGCGCACGGACGGCTGCAGCGGCTCGGCATGGCCAACCTCGACTGGCTGGTGGTGCGCGACCTCGTCGAGATCGAGAGCGCCACCTTCTGGAAGGACGGACCCGAGATCGAGACCGGCGAGGTCTCGCCGCAGACCTGCCGCACCGAGGTGTTCCTGCTCCCGGCTGCGTCGCACGTCGAGAAGGCCGGCACGTTCACCCAGACCCAGCGCATGCTGCAGTGGCGGGAGCAGGCCGTGCAACCGCCGGGCGACGCGCGCAGCGAGCTGTGGTTCTTCTACCATCTGGGCCGCATCCTGCGCGAAAAGCTGGCCGCCTCAACCGATCCCCGTGACCGGCCGCTGCTGGACCTGTGGTGGGACTACGAACTCGACGGTGACGAGCCGTCCGCTGCGGACGTGCTGCGCCGCATCAACGGTGTGGACCTGACCACCGGCCGGGTGGTGAACAGTTACACCGAACTTCAGGCCGACGGCTCCACCGCGTGCGGCTGCTGGATCTACAGCGGGGTGTACGCCGACGAGGTGAACCAGGCCGCCCGCCGAAAACCGCACACCGAACACCGCCGGCAGAGCCGGCAATCAGACGAGGGCCCCTACGACCACGAGTGGGGCTGGACGTGGCCGCTGAACCGGCGCGTGCTCTACAACCGGGCGTCGGCCGATCCGCAGGGCCGGCCGTGGAGCGACCGCAAGAAACTGGTGTGGTGGGATCCGGACAAGGGGGAGGCCGGCGAGTGGACCGGGCACGACGTCCCCGATTTCGAGAAGACCAAACCGCCGGACTACTATCCCGAGCCCGGCGCGGTCGGTGTGGAGGCGCTGCGCGGCGACGACGCGTTCGTGATGCAGGCCGACGGCAAGGGGTGGCTGTTCGCGCCGAACGGGGTGGTCGACGGCCCGCTGCCGACGCACTACGAGCCGCACGAGTCCCCGGTGCGCAACCCGCTGTATCAGCAGCAGAGTAATCCGGCGCGCAAAGTGTATGGGCGGGCGGACAATCCGTCGAACCCGTCCTGGCCGGACGCGCACGGGGAGGTGTTTCCGTTCGTGTTCACCGCGGCCCGGCTGACCGAGCATCACACCGCCGGCGGGATGAGTCGGCAGCTGCCGTACCTGGCCGAGCTGCAGCCGGCGCTGTTCGTCGAGGTGTCACCCGAACTGGCGCGGGTCCGCGGATTGACGCACATGGACTGGGCGCACGTGGTGACCAGCCGCGCCGCCGTCGACGCCCGGGTGTTCGTCACCGACCGGATGCGCCCGCTGCACGTCGAAAACCGTGTGGTGCACCAGATCTGGTTGCCGTACCACTGGGGCCACGCGGGCCTGGTCGACGGCGACGTCGTCAACGATCTGCTCGGTGTCGTCGCGGACCCGAACGTCTTCATCCAGGAGAGCAAGGTCGCCACCTGTGACATCCAGCCCGGCCGCCGCCCGCGTGGCCCGCTGCTGCTGGAGTACCTGCGCGAATACCGCGACCGCGCGCAGATCACCCCGTCGACCGGCACCGTTCTGGACACCACCGGGCCGTCGCGCGACCACACTGAGGAGGCGCCATGAGCACCAGCGAGAAGCGCGGCGGATCGCGCATCGGACCCACCAGTTTCTACGGGCCGCTCGACGACGTGGCCGCTGACGCCGGCTACGACGAGCACCCGCCGCGGGTCGGCTTCTTCACCGACACGTCGGTGTGCATCGGGTGCAAGGCGTGCGAAGTGGCGTGCAAGGAATGGAACGACGTGCCCGTCTCAGGAGATCGGGACGGGTTCGACCTGCTCGGCATGTCGTTCGACAACACCGGCAACCTCGGCGCGAACTCGTGGCGGCATGTGGCGTTCATCGAGCAACCCGGCCGCCCGGTCGAGGATCTGGGGATGCCGGGCTTCGAACGTCCCGGCGACGCGACCGGCGCCGAGACCCGGCAGGACTTCCGCTGGCTGATGGCCTCGGATGTGTGCAAGCACTGCACGCACGCCGGCTGCCTGGATGTCTGCCCGACCGGCGCGTTGTTCCGCACCGAGTTCTCGACAGTCGTTGTGCAGCAGGACATTTGCAACGGGTGCGGGTACTGTGTGTCCGGGTGCCCGTACGGGGTGATCGAACGCCGTGAAGGCGACGGCCGGGCCTGGAAATGCACGCTGTGCTACGACCGGCTGCACGACGGTCTGGAACCGGCCTGCGCGAAAGCCTGCCCGACGGACTCCATCCAGTTCGGGGTGCTCGACGAGCTCCGCGAGCGCGCCGCGCTGCGCATCGACGAGTTGCACGAGCGCGGGGTGACCGAGGCGCGGCTGTACGGGCACGACCCCAACGACGGTGTCGGCGGGGACGGCGCGTTCTTCCTGCTGCTCGACGAACCGGAAGTGTATGGGCTGCCGCCGGATCCGGTGGTGCCCACCCGCGACGCCGGTGCGATGTGGCGCTACGCCGGGATTGCAGCGTCGGCCCTGGTCGGGGTCGTGGTGTCGGCGTTTGTGGGGCGATCATGAAGGAAAAGCTCGGCAGTGACGACACTGCCGTCCCGCCCGCTGATTTCCGGTCGTACTACGGCCGGCAGATCCTCAAGACGCCGGTGTGGAACTGGATGATCGCGGCGTACCTCTTCGCCGGCGGCTTGTCGGCGGGCTCGGCGCTGCTGGCCGCCGGGGCCGATCTGACCGGACGCCCGCGGCTGCGGAAGGTGTCCCGGCTCGGTGCGCTGGCGGGCCTGTTGGCCGGCATGTGTTTCCTGATCGGCGACCTGGGCCGGCCCGGGCGGTTCCATCACATGCTGCGGGTGGCCAAGCCGACTTCGCCGATGAGCGTGGGCACCTGGATCCTGTTCGGCTACGGCCCGGGCGCAGGCATCGCCGCCGCCGCGGAGCTGATGCCGCGTCGTCTGCGGCGAACATGGTTGGGCCGCCTGGTTTCTCGGCTGGCCCGGCCTGCCGGACTGGAAGCCGCCGCGGTGGCGCCGGGGCTGGCGGCATACACGGCGGTGCTGTTGTCGCACACCGCGGTCCCGGCCTGGAACGAGGCGCACCCGTATCTGCCGTTCATTTTCACCGGTTCGGCGGCGGCCGGCGGTGGCGGTCTGGGCATGCTGCTGGCGCCGGTGGCGGAGAGCGGGCCGGCGCGGCGGATGGCGGCGACGGGCGCGGTGCTGGAGGTGGCGGCGTCGCGCACCATGGAGCGCCGGCTGGGACTGGCCGGCGAGGCCTACACCACCGGCCGGCCGCACACGCTGAGGCGGGCCTCTGAGGTCCTGACCTTTGCCGGGGCCGTCGGCGCGGTGGTGTCGGGCCGGCGCCGCTGGGCCGTCGCGCTGTCGGGGGCGGCGCTGCTCGCCGGCGCCGCGCTACAACGGTCCGGGGTGTTCGAAGCGGGTGTGGCCTCGACGAAGGACCCGAAGTACGTGGTGGTGCCGCAGCGGGAGCGTCTCGACGCGCGCTGACGTCTAACTCCGCGTTTTCGGGGAACAGACGGTCTGTGGAATTCGAATGTGCAGTTGTCGGTGGCGGCGCGGCCGGCCTGAGCGCGGCCTTGGTGCTGGGCCGGGCCCGGCGCACCACGATCGTCCTCGACGCCGACGACCCGAGCAATCGCGCGGCCCCGGTGATCGGTGGGCTGCTCGGCTACGACCGGCGCCCGCCCGACGAGTTCTACGCGGCCGGGCGCGACGAACTCACGGAGTATCCGAGCGTGCAGTACCGGCGCGCGGAGGTGCTGGGCGGGCGAGCGGTCGACCGCGGGTTCGTCCTCGACGTCGACGACGGCAGCCGGGTGCACGCGCGGCGGGTGCTGCTCGCGACGGGCATGGCGTACGCGCCGCCGCAGTTGCCCGGGCTGCCCGAGCTGTGGGGCACCTCGGTCTTCCAGTGCCCGTTCTGCCACGGCTGGGAGGTGCGCGACACCCGGCTGGCCGCGCTGGCCTCCGGGGAGCAGGGGGTGCACACCGCGCTGATGTTGCGCGGCTGGAGCGACGACGTGGTGCTGCTGACCGACGGACGCTCGCAGCTCGGCCCCGACGACCAGCGGCTGCTGCACGATGCCGGCGTGACTGTCGACGACCGGCGCGTCGTCGAATTGATCGGTACGGAAGGTCAATTGGAGAGCATCGCGTTCGCGGACGGGACCCGGTTGGAGCGGGACGGCCTGCTGGTCGAGGCGCCGGTGCGGCAGCGGTCGCCGCTGGCCGCACAGCTGGGCGCGACGTGCACGCCGGGCCCGTTGGGCACCGAACCGCTGACGGTCGACACGATCTCGCGGACCAGTGCGGGAGGGGTGTTCGCCGCCGGCGATGTCTGCACCCAGCAGCCACACATCGCCGGCGCAATCGCGTCGGGCTCGCAGGCGGCGATGATCATCGTGCAGAGCCTACTGGCCGATCAGTTCGGGTTGCCGTATCCGCCGGAGTAGCGAGATCGGTACCCTCTGTCGGTGGCGGACACGGTGTGGGAATTGGATTCCTCCGACGGTGAGCTTCGGCTGAGAACGGGTGTGACGGGCCCGGCGGCGAAGATGGGTCACCGGCTGACCATCGCGATGACGTGGCGGGCCACCGTGCAGTGGGCAGGTGACGAGCCGGCGTCGGTGCAGCTGACGGTGGACGTCGGGAGCCTGGCGGTGCTGGGCGGCCAGGGTGGCGTCGCCGGACTGTCCGGCCCGGAGAAGGCACTGGCACGCTCCAACGCACTCAAGGTCTTGGATGTGAAACGGTTCCCGCACATTGTTTTTCGGACTGAGTCGGTGGAGCGGGCCGACCTCGGCTATCGGTTGACCGGCAGGCTGGAGATCCACGGCAAGGTCCGCGACCGGGTGGTGGAGCTCCGGGTCGAGGAGGCGGGCGACCGCTGGCGGATGTCGTGCCAGGAGACGGTGCGTCATTCTGATTTCGGTCTCAAGCCCTATTCGATGATGATGGGCGCGATGAGAGTCGCCGACGAGGTGACGGTGTCGTTCACCGCGGAGCGCAAGCGCGGGTGAGGCTCGCAGCCGAAGCGCGAGCCTGATGCATCCCTGTCCCGACGCTGTGGACGAGATCGACGTGAGGGCTGTTGCTGTCGCCGTGCCGGGTGTCCACGGCCGTGGTGTCGATCTCGCGTTCAGTGTGTGGATCAGTCGAGTTCGCGCACCGCGAGGTAGTGCTGGGAGACCGCCGGGCCTTCGGTGTAGCGCTCGACGTTCTGCTCGATGAGCTGGTCCTGCGCGGTGAGCCGGGTGTAATGCTGGTGCATGTGCTCGCCCCAGGAGCGCACGATGAACGTCTCCACGAACGTCGACTCCTGTTCCACGCTGCGGAAGAGTCGCCACAGCGACGCCCCGGTGCGCTGCCGGGACCGGCCCAGCACCGCCATCGCGGCCAGGAACGCCTCCTCGTTCTCCGGTGCCACCCGATAGGAGGTGATCACCAGCACCGGCCCGTCGAGCGGCTCGGGTTCGAAGAGCAGCGTCGGCTCCGGCCAGTGCGACGACGGCGTCAGATCGAGATTGCCGGTGCTGGCGTGCAGCGGCCACCACAGCAGGGACAGACCGCAGAGCACGAGCAGCGTCATGCTCACCAGCAGGCTGGTGACACTGCTGGTGGCTCCGGCGAGCACACCCCACACCAGCGACCCGATCGCCTGACCGCCCATGAAGACCAGCTGATACACCGACAACCCGCGGGCGCGCACCCATCGCGGCAGGCTGAGCTGCATTGACGCATTGAGCGTGGACAGCGTCAGCAGCCATGCGGCGCCGCCGACCACCAGCCCCGCCACCACGGCGGCGACGTTGTGCACCAGCGCGAGCACCCCGGTGGCGACGGCGAACCCGGCCGCACCGACGATGAGCAACACGTTCTGGCCGAACCGGGCCCGCAGCCGCGACAACGCGAACGCACCGAGAACCGCGCCGACCCCGAGCGCACCGAGCAGCACACCATAGCCGGCCGAGCCGAGGCCGAGCTGGTCGCGGGCGATCACCGGCAGCAGCGCCCACACCGCGCTGGCGGGGGCGATGAACAGCACGGTCCGCAGCAGGATGCGGCGCACGACCGGGGAGCTGCGGATGTAGCGGCCGCCGGCGCTGAGCGCGGCCAGCGCCCGCTCGGGCGGGAAGTCGCTCCGCTCCGGAGGACGCCGCCACGAGACGAGCACCAGCACGATCCCGACGAACGACACGGCGTTGAGGGCGAACACTATCGTCGGCCCGGCCACTGACACCAGCGCGCCGGCGATTGCGGGTCCGATCGCCCGGGCGCCGTTCATGCTCATGCTGCCCAACGCCGCTGCGGCCGGAATCTGATGCGGGGGAACGAGATCCGGCTGAATCGCCTGCCAGGCCGGTGCGGTGAGAGCCTGCCCGCATCCGATGAGGAACAGCAGCGTCAGCAGCACGGTCGGCGTGGTCAGCCCGGCACCGGTGAGGGTGGCGAGCAGGCCTACCCCGGCGGCCATCGCGCCCTGGGTGGCGATCAGCAGCCGGCGCCGGTCGACGAGGTCGGCCAGCACGCCGGACGGCAGCGCCAGCAGCATGACCGGCAGCGTGGTGGCGGTCTGCACCAGCGGCACCAGGACCGCGGCGCGCGGATCGTCGACCAGCATCCACTGCGCGCCGACGGTCTGCATCCAGGTGCCGAGGTTCGAGACGAATTGCGCGATCCACAGTGCGCGGAACATCGGCGATCGCAGCGGCGCCCATGTCGAGGTCGACTCCGTCGATGTCATCCGTCTCCCATACCGGCTCCGTGGACACTGTAGGCCCGCGACTGCTTACCCGGCGAAGGGTGGGTTCACGCGTTGGGCTGCGTTCAGGCGCGGGATGCAGCGGCGGTCATGCCAGTCCCCGGTGGGGGCTGCAGGGTCAACCGTTGCGCGACAATGCCGTAGCGTTCGAAGCGCTCCGCGTCGGCCAGGGCGTTGTAGAGCACGATGCGGGTCGCGGTGGCGCCGTACCTGGCGGTGAGCGCGTCGGCCAGACCGTCCCACGTCGACTCGGTGGCGAACGTCGCGATGTGCTCGTCGGTGATCTGCGCGGCCATGCCCTGAAAGTCGCCGGCCTTCTGCTTCTCGCGGATGCGAGCCGTGGTGCCCTCGAAGCCGGCCTCGTCCCAGATGAACGCGTAGTTGGGTGTGCTGCCGTAGAAGCTCATGCTCGCCCGCACCAGTTCGCGCTCGCGATGCCGTTCCTCGTCGGAATCGCCGACGATCGTCATCACCGGCACGATCAGCGCCACCTCATGCGGTGATCGTCCCGACCTCGCAGCTCCCTCAGCAACTTTCGGAACGACGTGGCGCGCGATGTAGCCGGGCTCGCCGAGCGGATGCACATGCACCCCGTCGGCCACCTCGCCGGCCATCCGCAGCATCCACGGGTTGACCGCGGCGATGTCGACCTTGGGATCCGGGGCGTCGATCGGGCCTGCGCTCCACTGCGGGGTGATGAAATCGAGCGTGTAGAACTCGCCGTGATGGTCGAGGGTGCCTGTGCGGAACGCCGTGAAGCAGGCTTTGACCGCCAGCACGTAGTCCCGCAGCCGCGGACCGGGATGGGCGAACTCGGCGCCGTAGCGGCGGACCACATGGGTGCGGACCTGGGTGCCCAAACCCAGCCGGAAGTTGCCGCCTGTCGCCTCCTGGAGTTCCCACGCCGTCGCGGCGGTGACGAACGGGCTGCGCGGGAACGCCACCGCCACGCCCGTCGACAACTGGAGTCCCGGCGCCGCCTGCGCCGCCATCGCCGCGTTCAGGTAGGCGGTCCTGCCGGTTTCGGTGAACAGCAGCCCGTCGAAGCCGGCCTTCTGAGTGCGGCGTGCGAGATCGCCGGTCTGCAGGAGCGGCTGGGGAGTCGTCATCACGTCGACATGCACGATCGGCACCCTACGCAGAAAAGTCGTTCCCCGCGTCAGACTGGAGCGGGCACCTTCGCGGTGGCCCGCATCTCGCGGCGCAGCGCACCGAACTCCGAGATGGTGCGCGTCGTGACCGTCGCCACGGGTCGGGCATTGCGGCCCGTCGCCTCGGTCTTGGACACCATCACCACGCTGTCGATGTAGGGCTGGATCGTCGTCGCGTTCTGCACGGTCGCGACGATCACCAGCTGGAACCCGAACTTGCGGAACGCCTGCAGCGCCTGTTGGGCGAACTGCGGATCCGACTTGGAGAACGCCTCGTCGAGCATCAGCTGCGCGAACACCGGACGGTTGGCTTCGTCTGTTCCTGCGTGTCCGGGCGCCGCAAGGTTGAAGCTCAGCGCACCGGCCAGGCAGAACGCCATCAGCTTCTCCTGCTCACCGCCGGAGTTGTCACCGGCGTTGGAGTGCGTGCGGATCAGCTCCTCGCTGGCGACATCCCACTCGGCGCAGTCGAACGTGAACCGGTTGCGCACGTCGAGCGCGTCGCGGGTCCACGCCTTGTCCTCCGGCGCCGTCGACGCCAGCCGGTTGCGCAGACGCAGGATGTCGGCGTACTGGTCCAGGATGGCCTGCTTGTCGCCGAGCCCCACCTCGGCGATGCGCCGCGAGATCGCCCGCACGATCTCGGTCAGCTCCGACACCGCCGTCAACGCCCGCGGGGTGGCCCGCAGCGTCAGCCGGGTGCCGCGGTTGAACTCCACCGCTCCCAAACCGGTGTTCACACGGGCGATCTGGTCGCTGATGCGGCGCGCTTCCTGCTCGGCCACCCGGTGCAGCGTCAGGATCGCGTCCGGGGCCTGCTCGGTGACCAGACGCATCATCCGCTCATAGGCCTCGGGCAGCTCGCGTTCGTCGATGTGCCGGCACAGTGCGACGTAGTCGTGCACGCGTTCCTCAAAATTGTCCGAGTTGTTCGGGATGGCGTCCGGGAACGACGTGTCGAACGTGTTCAGGATGCGAGCCAACTCGTCGTAGGAGCGACGTCGGCTCTCGCGCAGCTGTTCGCGTTCCTTCTTGATCGCGCCGAAAAGCGCGTCGCGGTGCGGCTCGGGATCGAGCAGCTCCAACGGCACCGGCAGCTGGGCGGCGTAGCGGTTCAGCAGCTCCGTCAACGGTTCCGACACGAACGCGGGCTGCAGCCGCTCCTGCAGCTCCAGAAGCTGCGTGCGCCGGGAGTCGAGGTCGTCGCGGCGGGTCTGGATCGCGCCGCGGCGCGTCATCAGTTTCTGGATCTGCGTCCAGCATTCGTCGGCGCGGGCGTTGAGCGCCTCGATGTCGGGGTGGTCGGCCAGCAGCAGCTCGTACTGCTCACGCAACCGGTCGGCGTGCCCGTCGGCGGTCTCGGTGTCGATCTGGCTCCACTGCGGGAACTGCTCGCAGATCGCTTTGCACGCCGCGGCCCGGTCGCGCCACTGCTGCCGCTGGGCGGCGATGTCGTCGGCGGTGCGCCGCGCCTTCTGGTAAGCCTCCTCGGCCGCGGCCAGATCGACCGTCAGCGCGTTGATCTTCGCCGACACGTCCCCCTGGTACAGGTATTCCGACTGTTTGAGCGGACGGCGGTCGTCCTTGATCGCGAGCCGGTCGGAGTCCTTGTACAGGCCGGTGTCGGTGACCGCGCGGCGGAAACGCGCGAACACATCCGGGGTGTCGACGCACACGTGGTCGCCGGCGGAGGCGACCACGTCGACGGCCTCGGCCGCGCAGGGGTGTCTCGGGTCGACCGGGAAAAGCTTGCCCGCCAACGTGTTCGACTCCGGAGCGACCGGCTCGGCGCCGAGGAACTTGGCCCGCACATGGTGCAGCTGCAGCCGTCCCCGCATGTTGGTCTCGTTGACGAACTGCAGCACCGTGGTCCAGTGCTGATCGGGCACCATCAGCCGCAGACCGACTCCGCGCAGCACCTTCTCGACCGCGGTGCGCCACCGGGTCTGGTCCGGGCGCAGATCCAACAGTTCGGCGATGTAGGGCAGCTCGCCCGCGTCGACCCCGACGGCGGTGCAGATCTGCTCCCGCATCAGCAGCGCGAACTCCGGCAGCGCCGACCCGACGTGCTCGACACGCTTGAGTTCCTTGGCGGCCTCGTCGCGGGCCATCCGCGCCGACTTCTGCGCGTACTCCGCGTCGGTGGATGCCTCCCGGTTGCGCTCCACTTTGGCGAGCAGCTCGGTGGCCTCGGCCAGCAGCTCCTCGCGCAGATTCCAGAAGTCGTCGGCCGTCTCCGGGATGTCGCGCTGCTGCGCGGCCAGCATGTCCTCGTAGGCGCCGCGCCGACGCGACACCTGCTCGGCCTCGGTCTCGGCCGCGGTCACCTGCGACTGCAGCGGACCGATGCTCGCGCTGGATCCGCTGATCTGCGCATTGAGCGAATCTGCCTCGGCCTTGGCGAGATTCAGGCTCCGGGTGACGTCCTCGTACTCGTTGTCGAGCTGCTCGATGGTGGTGTCGAGCTGCGCGATCTGAGCCGGGCACTGCGCGAACCGGATGTGGTCGGTGTAGGCCCGCACCATCGGCAGATCGACCAGATCGATGATGCCCAGATCGGTCGACTCCGACGCGTAGCGCTGCTGGATCTTCTCGATGTCGCCGAGGATCTTGCGCTTCTTCTGTGCGACCGCGAGCAGCTCGCGGGCCTCCACCAGCGGGTCGATCTGCTTGAGCGCCTCAGGCAGGCGGGCCAGGCTTTCGGGTTCGTCGAGCATGAACTCGCGGACGAACTGTTCCAGCCCACCAACGCTTTTCAGTGACTTCGCCTTGCCGAGCAGCTGCTGGGCGGCGTCGGAGGCGCGGATGCCGATGGTCGCGTACAGCTGAGCCAGGTACTGCGACTCGACCTTGGTGGTGAACCGCCAGCCGTGAGTTTTGAACACGCCGGTGTCGAATCGTGCTGCCGCCCAACGGTTGCAGACGTCCTCGATGTCGAGGTCACCGTCACCGAGGACGAAGCGGCTCGACGAGTCGTTGCGTGACTCGCCCGTCAGCCATTTGAGCACCAGGCCGGTCACGGTGCGGCCCGAGTCGCTGGAGTAGGTGACCGCCACCGCCGACCACGCAGTGCCGTCGCCGCGCAGGTACATCACCCGGCTGGTGCCGCCGTCGCTGCGCTGCCCCCACGCGCCGCGCACGTACTTGTCGACGGTGCGCCGGCCCGCGCTGGAACCCGCGGCGGTGTTGTCGCCGGAGGCGTTGAAGTTGCGCCGGTTGAACGGCAGGAACCCCAGCGAGATCGCGTCCAGCAGTGAGGATTTGCCGCTGCCCGAGGCGCCGGCGATCAGCGCGCCGCCCCGGCTGAACGGGATGTCGTGGTAGCCGTCGAACACACCCCAGTTGATGACCTGCAGCCGGGACAGATGGAACTGTTCAGTCAAGGTTGGTGTCCTCCTCGGCCGGGGTGCCGCCGCCCAACAGCAGCTCGAACTGCTGCTGCAGCTCGGTGATCACGCTGCCCGTCATCACCGCGGTGATGACGGGGGAGATGGTGTAGCTGTCCTCGTCGTCGCGGCTCTTACGCAGGATCTCCAGGCCGGCGAGCCGCGCGATCGCGGCGTCGATGCGGCCGGCGAACGTGACCGCGTCGCGGTCGGTGTCGTTGAGCACGCCGGAGAACAGATTGTGCATCTCCTCGCGGGAGATCAGCACGCTCTGCCCGCCCGCCGCACGCATCATCTGCGCCAGGTGCAGCGCCAGGATGGAGTCGTAGGTGCCGAGCGGTTCACGGCGCAGAAGCTTGATGCCCTTGGCGGATTCGTAGCGGGCCTGCTCGACGAACGCGACTCCGTCGTTTTCGTAGCCAACCTCCACCACCCGCAGGATCAGGTCGAGCTCGGACAGCCGGACCGACAGCTGGTGGCGGTACTCGAGCACCCAGGCGTAGATGTCGCTGTCGGTCTCGGCGCTGATGTAGCGGCGGGTCAGCAGGTGCTGCAACGCCCAGCAGGCGCGGTCGGGCAGCTCGGAGACGTCGCCGTCGAAGCGCGGGCGGCGCTGGTGCGGGGGACGGGCGGTCTGGTCGACCTGCGGCAGCGAGGAGAACGCCTCGAAGTCGGTGTCGTGTTCGGTTGTCACTGCGCGGCTCCGACACTGATCGGTTCTGTGAACATCAATTGGGGAACGGCGATTTCGCGGTCCTTGCCGTCCAGGGACCGAAAGCGCACGGTGGTCGACTCAGGGCTTTCGGTGCCGGGTTGCTTGAGCGCCCATGACCACAACACGATGACGTGACCGAGGTAGGCCCCTTGGCCTGAACTACCGAGCATGCCGATGGCCTCCGGCAGCGACACCGGCCCCTTGGCGACCGCGGTGTTGAGCATGTCCGACATCGCCGGCGCATCGACCTGGGTGGTGAGCGCGGCGAAGCTGGACAGGTCGACCTCGCCCGCCGCCGGCTTGGCCGGTTTCGGGGTGGACAGGTCGCCGATCTTGAAACTCAGCGCCCCGACGGAGCTGATCGCGTGGCGGGCCAGCGGCAGCTCGATGTCCAGCCGCGAGTCGATCAGGCTCGACTTGAGTAGATTGCGTGCCGCGCCGATGGCCTCGTTGAGCTGACGGGCCACGCCGCGGCTCTGCTCCAGCGTGCCGAACGCGGTGAACCGCTTGACCCGCTGCGCGCAGCGCTGCTGGATCCGCTCGACCTCGTCGATCTGATGGCCGACAAGCTCGAAGAACCCGGCCATGACCTTGCGCAGGGCCGGGTCCAGCCCGGGCAGCGCGGCGGCGACGGCGGCGACATCGGCCTCGAACTCGGCACGCTGATCGGGATCGTTGATCATCCGCAGGAACGCCCGGTGGCTGTCCCGGCCCTGCGAATCCCAAGCGGCCTGGTAGTCGGCGTACATCTGGCGCTGCCGGTCGCGGTACTCGACATTGGAGTCGATCGGCTCGTCGAGCGCGGCGGTGGCCTGCTCGATCATCGCGCCGTACTGGCCGATGTCGGTGATCAGCCGCTCCATCTGCATGGCGATCGCGCGGGCCTCGTCATAGGCGTCGGTGAGGTCGGCGTCGTCGGGCGACGGCGACTGGCCGGCATCGAGGAGCTCGAGCTCGTGACGCAGCGCCTCGATCTCGGCCTCGATGCTCTTGCGGATGCGGGCCGGGTCGTTGCCCACCTTCAGCGCCACATGCTTGAGCCGCGACGCGATGCCGGTGATCGACCCGCCGGTGGCGATGGTGTCCTGGCGGCGCATGCCGCGCAGGAAGTCCAGCGCCCGGCGCGCGTCCTGGGTCAGGTAGCAGACGTTGCGGCCTGCGGCGCCTGCGAGTCCCCGGTCATCCACGATGCGGTGCACCCAGCCCTGGCTGGCCCACGACTTGATCAACGCCAGGCCCGACTGGTCGTCGCCGAGGTCGTCGAGGTCGCGTTCCAGCCGGACCACCAGTTCGGTCTCCGGGATCACCCCGTCGGCCAGATGCCGCTCCATCAGCGTCGCGTACAGGCTCAGGTTGGTGGTGGCCAGCAGCCGGATCGCGCGCGAAGACTGCAGGTCGCGATTGAGTTCGAACAGCTCGACGGCAGACACGGTTGCGTTGTCGTCCACCTGGCCCCTCGATGTGTGCGTCGTTTGTCCGTTGCCGGACGCCCCAACATAGGGCACGGCGCAGACATCGCCGGGCGCAGGGAGGGGAGTGTCGCGGCCTTTTTGCCCGCCTGTGTGACTCGTGTGACCAGCGGGATTGCAGTGCGTGCTGGGGTTTCGCGAGACCGCCACCACGGTAGTGGTGCGGGGGAAATCACGACGCTGGTGGCGTTCTCGCGAGGATTGCGCGCGCGTCGCCGACCAGCCGGCCGATGACGGCCGCGGCGGCCTGGGCGGTCGTCACGTCGGCGACCCCCTGCCCGGCGTTGACCGGCGCCCACCGGTAGTCGTCGGCGGCGATCGCCGAACGCAGCTGCTCGCGGGCGTCGGCGTCGAGGTCGTCCTCACGGCCGTCCCAGGCGTCGGTGAAGGCGTTGCGCAGCACCCGTTCGGGGATCGTCGCCGGCCACGGGTAGCCGAGCGCGACGTCGAAGGCGCGGGTGGTGACGGTGTCGCTGTCGTCGGCGGTGAGCATCTGTTGTCGGGCCGCCTCGGGCAGCGTGGACTCCGGGCACACCGCGAACGCCGTCCCGATCCACGCGCCGGCCGCACCGGCCGCCAGCACCGCGGTCAGGGACCGGCCCGAGGAGATGCCGCCGGCAGCCAGCACCGGCACGTCGACCCGATCGAGGACCTCGGTCAGCAGCGGCAGGGTGGCGACCGCGGGCCGGCCGTGCCCGCCGCCCTCCGCGCCACGGGCCACCAGGACCTGGACGCCGGCGTCGACGGCGCGCTGCGCGTCGGCCAGGTCGGCGACCTGTGTGGCGCTCACGCAGCCGGCGTCGTGGGCGCGCGGCACCCAGGACCAGTCGTCACCGAAGCTGACCGACAGCAGCGCCGGGGCGGCGTCCAGCGCCGTCTCAAGAAGTGCGGGTTCCTTCTGAATTACCCCACTGATCAGTCCAATCCCATACGGGCGGTTCAGGTTTGCGGTGTGCCTGAGGTGCTGGCGCAGTTGTGCCGCGGATCCGGAGCTGCCGATGCCGATCATGCCCAGCGCCCCTGCCCGGCTGACCGCGGCGGCCAGTTCGCCACCGGCCACGCCGCCCATCGGCGCGTTGACGATCGGCACGTCGAGGTTCATCGCCGTCGACCACTGCGTTTGCACCGGCCCATTATCGGGGCCGTGTCAGGATGTGGGCCATGACGGTGGTGTTCGTGCATGGCAATCCGGAAACCGACGCGATCTGGGGGCCGCTGACGGCCGTGCTGGGCCGCGACGACGTGGTGCTGCTGTCGCCGCCGGGATTCGGTGCGCCGCTGCCGGACGGGTTCGGCGCGACGATGCTGGAGTATCGGGACTGGCTGGAGTCCGCGCTGGAGGGAATCGAGGGCCCGATCGACCTCGTCGGCCATGACTGGGGCGGCGGCCACGTCGTCAACGCGGTGATGCACCGGCCCGAACTGGTGCGCAGCTGGGTCAGCGACTCGGTCGGCCTGTTCGACGCCGACTACGTCTGGCACGACATGGCGCAGGTGTGGCAGACGGCCGGAGCGGGGGAGGAGTCGCTGGACGCGATGATGGGCGGCGGAGTGCCGGCGCGCACGGAACTGATGGTCTCCTTCGGCATTCCGGCCGACGTCGGCGCCGCGCTCGCCGAACAGCAGAACGACGACATGCGGAAGGCGATCCTGGCGTTGTACCGCTCGGCCGCACAACCGGCGATGGCCGAAGCGGGCCGTGCTCTGGAGGCGGCCGCGGCGCGGCCGGGCCTGTCGCTGCAGCCGACCGACGACCCGTTCATCGGGCCTCACGACAACCGGCGCCGGGCCGCCGAACGTGCTGGTGCCCGCGTCGAAGTGCTTGAGGGACTGGGACATTGGTGGATGGTCGAGGATCCGCATCGCGGCGCCGCGGCGCTGACCGCGTTCTGGGACTCGCTGGGGTAGGCCGCACGCTCGCGGGCTGGGGGTGCGAGATGGCGTACCGGCGGTCGCGTCCCGGTGAGCGTGTCGCCGTGGACCGTGTCGACCGTGGGCTGCCCGGCCGGGCAGGCACGAAACAGGGCTACCGCGGCGCGCGAGCGTGCGACTTTGTCGACACACCGGGTGGAGGGCCGCAGACACGCACGTTCGCGGGGGAGGCTTCCTACAGCTGGGCGACGGCGCGGCGGCATTGCCGGGCGAGCTGTTCCTCCCGGCCGTAGAGCAGGCCGAAGGTGAAGCCGTTCTCACCGGATCGGGTGCCGGCTTGTGCGCCCATCTGCCGCAGCATCGGCCGGGCCACCACAGTGTCCTGGAGATCGCCGAGGACACTCTGAATGCGCTTGTAGCGCTTCTTGTTCCGCTTGTTCCTCGTCGACGGATCATCAAGCTCGATCAGCTCGGTGGCATACCGCGCACGCTTGGCGGCCTTGCGGGCGCGATGCAGCAGCGCGTCGTCGGCGCCGTCGAGCGCCTCCTGGAGCCGACGGTCGGCCTTCGCGCCGGCGCGGCGTGCCCGCTTCCGCAACACCTTGGCGCCGACCTTGCTCTGGACCGGCGGGGCTTCCCGCCAGCGCTGAAGTTCGCCGACCAGGTGCTCGAACCGCGCCGTCGCCATCGCCTCGGTCACCCGCCGCCGGGCCGGTGCCTCCACACCCCGCAGGTCGCGTTTGATCCGGCCCGAAACCCGCCCCAGCACCAGCTCGTCGGGCAGCTCTGCGACCGCGGCCCGCAACCGCCGCCGCTGCACCTGCGGATCGCGCACCTCACCCAGCACACCGGCGAACCACTTCAGGTCGTCTTCGAGCGCGCCGGCGTCGTCATCGAGCGCCTTGCCGAAGACGCGGATGGTGCTACGGACGCGTCGGATGGCCACGCGGGTGTCGTGGATCGGGTCGGTGCCGTCCCGCAGCCCGGCCATGCCGTCGAGCACAAGGCCGGCCTGCTCGGTCAGATAGCCATGCAGCGGTGTCCTCGCGGGCATGGCGAGCGCATACCCGCACCCGATCGGGGGTACACGTGACCAGGTGAAAGCCCGGAACGGTCGCTGGATGCACGACCATGGTCTGTTGCTGGCGTGCCTTGGCCTGTTCGTGGTGTTCTTCGCGGCGATGATCGTGTCCGGGGCCGCGAATCACAACCAGGAAGAGCGCGACCACGGCTCGACGGAAACGGTCTCGGTGATCGGATACCTGGCCAGCGGTGACTTCGTGGAGGCGACGTTCGAGAACTGGGAATCGGAGTTCCTGCAGATGGGGATGTACGTCGTGTTGACGGCATTCCTGTACCAGCGGGGCTCTTCGGAGTCCAAGCCGATCGACGGGCAGGCGCCGCAGGACGACGATCCACGCCTGGCCCGGTTCGACCCCGGCGCGCCGTGGCCGGTGCGGCGCGGCGGCGTGGCGCTCCGCATCTACGAACATTCCCTGGCGATCGCGTTCTTCGTGCTGTTCTTCGCATCGTGGGCACTGCACGCGGTCGGCGGCGCCGCGGTGTACAGCGACGAACAGGTGCAACACGGGCAATCTGCGGTGTCGATCGCCGAATACGTGACGACACCGCAGTTCTGGTTCGAGTCGATGCAGAACTGGCAGAGCGAGTTCATCGCGGTCGCGGCGATCGTCGGGCTGTCGATCTTCTTGCGTCAGCGCGGCTCGGCGGAGTCCAAGGCCGTCGCCGAACCCGACCGCGAAACCAGCGCTTAGGTCTTCTGCGGCGGACCCGGATCGGGTGTGGTGGACGGTCCAATCGGCGACTCGGGCACCTCCTCGGGGACGAGCCGTTCGGGAACCTCGACGGGCGTGAGCCGCTCGGGTGGTTCGTCGGGCGCGCTGTCGCACCGGTTCAGAAGGACGCGCGTGACAGGCGGTTCTGCGGCGAGCGGACGCGCGGGGCGGGTGTGCAAGGTGCTGTTCATGACCGGGGCGTACCCGCGGTCGGGCGCCGGGTAACCGGGCCGGTCACCCGCAGACGCGTTGCAGCGCATCGAGCGCGTCGTCGACCTCGGTCTCGGTGGTCGCCCACGAGCAGACGAACCGCACGACGGGCACCCCGGGGTCGGGCTGGTGCACCGAGTACGCCGCGCTGAGTCGGCGCTGGGCGTCCGCGTCGAGCTTGACGAAGACCTCGTTGGATTCGGTCGGCGACGCCAGTTGCAGACCCAGCGCCTCCATGCCGGTGCCGAGCCTGCGCGCCATGGCGTTGGCGTGGGCGGCGTTGCGCAGCCAGAGCCCATCGTCGAACAGCGCGGCGAACTGCGCGGCGACGAACCGGTGTTTGCTGGCCAGATGACCGATCTGCTTCTGCACGAAGTGGATTCCGTCGAAGTGCTCGGGCCGACGGACCAGGATCGCATCGCCGAACAGCAGACCGTTCTTGGTGCCGCCCACGCTGACGACATCAGCGTCCGCGATCGCCTCCTGCGGTGAGACGCCCAGAGTGGCAACAGCATTGGCGATACGCGCGCCGTCGACGTGCACCAGCAGGCCGAGCGCGTGGGCGCGGTCGACGAACTCGGCCAGCGCCGCGGCGGTCCACACCCTGCCGTTCTCCGTGGACTGGGTGACCGACACGATGCGCGGTTGTGAGTGGTGCACGGCCTTGCGGCCCAGCACTCGTCGCTCAAGCTCGTCCGGTGCGATCAGTCCGTCGTCGCTGGCCAGCCGGGTGAGCTGAGCCCCCGACAGCCGAACCGGCCCGCCGGCCTCGTCGACGAGGACGTGCGCGACGTCGCTGCAGAAGATCTCATGCCACGGTCGCACCGCCGACGCCAGCGCGATGATGTTGGCCGCGGTGCCGGTGAACGCGAACAGCACGTCGGCGTCGGGGGAGTCGAACGCGGTCCTGATCGCGTCGGCCGCGTCCGCGGTGAGCGCGTCGCTGCCGTACGACGGGGCGGACCCGGCGTTGGCCCGGAGCAGGGCTTCGAGCACCTTCGGGTGAGCCGGTGCGGCGTTGTCGGAGGCGAAGGCAGAAGACGGCACGCGCTCCATTGTGCGCCGAGCGAGAAGCCAGGGCTGTGATCGAGGGGCTGAACGCAGCCAGGAATGCTATTCCGCGGGGGTGGTGGTGTGGGTGCGCAGCCAGGTGAAGAAATCGTCGGCGCCGAACACCGGTTTGCCGTACTCCTGCGCCTTGCGGGCCTTGCCCGACTGCGTGCCCGCTTCGGCCGTCACGAGCACGTCGCAGCGGGTCTTGGTCACCGATTTCACCGGTGTCAGCCCGGCCGCGGCGGCCATGCGCTCCATCTCGTCGCGCTCGACGATGCGCCCCAAAGCATCCTGTGCGGTGCCGGTGAAACAGATGCGCATACCCGGCGTCAACGTCGCACCGATGTCATGGCGGGCCAGAAGCTCGGTGCCGGAAAGGATCTCCACACCGAGCAACTCCTCGACGCGACGCAGGCGATCCACGACGTCTTCGGTCAGCTGCACCCGCGCCGCCGCCGCGCGCAATTGATCGGCCACCGATTGCCGGGCCGCCGGTTCCCACCCGGTATCGCCGCGCGGGGCCGTCCCCTCCCCGTCGGGTGACACCTCGTCATGTCCCAACAACACGGCACCGACGTCCCGACTGATCCGCAACACCGCCGACAAACCCGGTAGGTGATCGGCGATGGGTGTCGGCGCCGACGTATCCCGGCTCACGAGAAGCCCTGCCGTCTCGACGGATTCGGGTTCGTCGAACGCCGAAGAGCCTGCGCGGGACTCGGCGGCGCGATGGGCGTGCAACGCCGAGCGGGCGCGCTCCAGCGCGGTGCGGCCCGTCATTCGCGCGCCGCGCAGCTCGACCCCCAGCGGCATCGCCGTCACATAGCCCAGGCGCTTGAGCTCGAAATCGATCAGCCCGAGTTGTTCGTCGATCCCGACGCCGACCGGGGTGCATCCCGCCAGCATCGGAGCGATCACCGCCCACGCCTCGCGCAGGGTCGGGGCCAGCAGCACGTCGGCGACGGTGATCCCGAATCGTGTTCGCGCGTCGGCGAGGTCGCGCTGCGGGTTGACCAGCGTGGTGATCGCGGTGCCGTCGTCGAACGCGACGGCCAGCTCCACCGGCCGTGGACGCGACATCCGCCCTTCGTCGCCGACGGTCAGCATCCCGATCGCGCAGTACCGGCGCACCGCCGGGTCCGCCGCCGAGGTACGCAGGAAGCGGGCGATGCGCCGGTCGGTCTTCAAGTCCTTCGGCAGCACAGGCCTTTTCAGCACCAGACCGGCCAGCGAGGTGCACCGGCTCAGCGCCACATAGAGCTGTCCCGTCGAGAACATGCCCCCGGTCAGGTCGACGACCACCCTGTCCAGCGTCTGGCCCTGGCTCTTGTGAATGGTGATCGCCCACGCCAGCTTGAACGGCAACTGTGTATAGGAGCCGACCACCTCGCGGCCCAGCGACGAACCGGACATCACCGGTCGCGTCACCTCCCACGTGAAGGCGGTGACCTCGGCACTGGTGCCGTCCGGGAACTCCACGTCGACGACCGCGCCGTAGCGGTCATAGCCGACGCCGACGACGCGGCCCACCGTGCCGTTGACCCAGCGGTTGCCCTGGTCGTTGTTGAGCATCATCACCTGCGCGCCCACCTTGAAGCGCAGTGTCTCCTCGACAGGCGGGTCGAACAGCGTCAGGTCACCGGATGCCTTGGCGTGGTGCACCATTTCGTCCCCGGGCAGTCTTTCGAGCTGCTGCCGGTTGCGCGCCGTGACGAGCCGGTTGGTCGGCGCCAGCGTCAACCAGAACTCGTCGTCGGGCGGGACGAAGTCGTTGTCGGCGCGGGCGTTCAATTGCTCCTGCGCGTGGCCGAGCAGCACGCCTTCGCGAATCTCATTGAGAATGGCCGTCATCCGGTCATCGCCGAGCTGGCGGAACACCGTCGTCAACGACACGGTCGTAAAGTCGGCGCGATCGAACGAGTGCGCCGAGAAGAAGTACGGGGTCTCGTAACGAGGTGGGGAGGCCGACGAAAAGAAATGGGCTTCGTCCTCGCGGATCACCGGCGGTAACTGGTACAGGTCGCCGACGAGCACGATCTGCACACCGCCGAAGGGTTCACCCGGAACCGGGCCGAACCGCTGCAGCGCGGCGGCAACCATGTCGAAGACGTCGGCGCGAACCATCGACGCCTCGTCGACGATCAGGGTCTGCAGCGAGGCCAGCGTCTTGGTGAATCGGCCCGGCCGGTAACCGCCGGTGCGGATGTCCTCCAGTGTGGTGGTCGACCGGAAGCCGAAGAGCCGGTGGATGGTGTAGCCGTCGACGTTCAGAGCTGCGATACCCGTCGGCGCGACAACGACTGTGGTGCGGTCGGTGTCGGCCAGAAAGCGGCGGATCAACGTCGACTTGCCGGTGCCGGCCTTGCCGGTCAGGAACAGGTGCTCACCGTCGGACAGCCGCGCCAACGCGTGGCGGAACTCGTCGGTGAGGACGAGGCCCGTCATTCCCGGGACCGCCACCGCTGCCAGCCGCGGCGCGCCGCGAGTGCGCCGACCACCGCCGTCGCGCACCACACCACGATCGCGGCGGTCAGTAGCGGCGCGGAGAACTCGCCCAGCGTCGACCCCAACGCGGTGTAGGCGAACGCCTTGGGCGCCGACCCGATGAACGCGCCCGCGGCCATCTGCCACAGCGGCACTCCGAACGCCCCGAACGTGTAGGAGGCCAGCGCGTCGTTGACGCCCGGGATCCAGCGCTGTCCGACCACGGCCCACAGGCCTCCGCGCCGGATAAGACCGTCGACGCGCGCCGCGCGGTCCGCGCCCAATAGCGCGCGGGCGCTGTCGCGGCCGGCGCGGCGGCCCGCGAACGCCGTGATCACCGCCGACCCGATCGTCGCGCCGAGGGTGACGAAGGTGCCCAGCAGCGGGCCGAACAGGAAGCCGCTGCCGGCCGCCAGGAGCGGGCCCGGCACCAGCAGCGCGCCGAGCACCGACGACACCGCGACGTAGGTCAACGGCGCGAGCGGGCCTGTCGACTCGATGAGCCCGCGCACGTACTCGACGTCGATGACCCGTTCGATCGCGGTCAGATAGAACAGCACCGACAGCACGGCCGCGAACAGGGCGAGCCGGGTGATGTGCCTGCGCCGGGAAGTTCCGGGAGTGTCGTCGATGTCAGCCATGCCCCCGCAATCCTGCCCTAACCCCCGATTGCGGTGGCGAGATCGCCGGTCGGCGAGCACGGGCACCCCGAAAGCGCGGAGGTAGCCTCAGGTCCTGGAGGTAATCATGACTGCCCGCGACGACGTGTTCATCACCGCGACGGAACTGGCCCGGCTCCTCGACGCCGGTGAGCCCGTCACCCTGCTCGATGTGCGGTGGACGCTGGCCGAACCCGACGGCACCGCCGCCTACGAGGCGGGGCACCTCCCCGGCGCGGTGTACGTGTCCCTGGACGACGAACTGTCCGACCACACCGTGCCGGGGCGCGGCCGCCACCCGCTGCCGTCCGGGTCCGCCGTCCAGGACGCCGCCCGACGCTGGGGAGTGCGCGACGGTGTGCCGGTGGTGGTCTACGACGACTGGAACCGCGCCGGGTCTGCCCGTGCGTGGTGGGTGCTCACCGCGGCGGGCATCTCCGATGTGCGCATCCTCGACGGCGGCCTCGGTGCATGGACACGCGAATTGGATTCCGGCACAGTGATTCCCGCCCCCGGCAACGTGACCGTGACGCACGAGGACCTGTACCGGGGTGCCCGCAGGACCATCACCGCCGACGACGCGCTCGACGCGCCGGCGCTGATCGACGCCCGTCCCCCCGAGCGTTACCGCGGCGACAACGAGCCCGTCGACCCCGTCGCCGGGCACATCCCCGGCGCCGTGAACGTGCCGAGCACCAGCCTGCTGGCCGGCGACGGTACGCTGCTGGCCGATCCCGGGCTCGCGCAGCGTCTGGGTGCCCACCACTCCGACGTCGCGGTCTATTGCGGATCGGGAGTGACGGCGTCGCTGGTCGTCGCGGCGCTGGCCGTCACCGGCGTGGACGCCGCACTGTTCCCGGGTTCGTGGTCGCAGTGGAGCTCGGATCCGGACCGCCCGGTGGCGCTCGGAGAGGAGTGAAACCCCCCGGGGATTCAGAACTGGACGCCGCGGGTCAGCGCACCGTCGACGAGCAGGTTGGTGCCGGTGATGAAGCCGGCTGCGGGGCTGGACAGGAACACCACCGCGTTGGCGACCTCCTGAGGTGTCGCCATCCGGCCCGTCGGATTCAGTGCCAGCGCCGCGGCGAACAACTCCGGGTCGTTCTGCTCGATCGACGGCCACACCCCGCCCGGGAAGTAGGTGTTGCCCGGGCTGACGGTGTTCGCCCGCACCCCGTTGCCGGCCAGCTTGAACGCCAGCCCCTGGGTGTAGTGGATGATGGCGGCCTTCATCGTGCCGTACGGGCCTGCGGCGAAATCGATCTCGCGGCCCGACACACTGGAGATCGTCACGATCGACGCGGCGTCGGATTCCAGCAGATACGGCAGCGCGGCATCGACCAGACCGACGGTGCCCATCATGTCGACCTCGAAGGTGGTGCGCCAGTTCTCGTTCGACTCGGGGATGGCGAGCGCGCTCACATTGGCGACCACGCCGTCCAGTCCGTTGAACGCTTCGGCGGTGGCCTCCACCCACGTCGCGAGCGCGGCACCGTCGGCGACATCCACCGCGGTGCCCACCGCGCCGGGCACGGCTTCGTAGGTGCGGGCGCAGTAGGCGACAGACGCCCCTTCTGCGAGCAGACCCTCGACGACCGCGCGGCCGATACCGCGGGTGCCACCCGTGACCGCGAACCGCTTACCCGAAAGCCCCAGATCCATGGCACTCCTTCTCAGTAGTTGATCGCACCCAATGACTTTGCCGCCGAACGAAGTTCAGCATGAATACCGCCGTACGAGGAGGACGCGGGCAGCAGCCGCTTGTCGATCTTGGTTACCGAGCTGTAGTTGGTGTCGACCACGTTGGCGATCGGCGCCAGGGAGATCTGGGTGAGCAACTGGTAGGCGTCGAGCCGGTCGAGGCCGTAGAGTTCGCCCAGCCAAGTGATCATCTCGACCTGACCGGCGCGCCAGGCCTCCTCCAGCGGTCGCCCGGACCCGACACACATCAGGTGGGTGTCGGTCTCCAACCGCGGCCATGCCGGGCCGCCGCCTTTGATCAGGTCGACGATCGCGGTCACGTGCATGGCCCCCTCGACGGCGGTGCCGCACGACTCGCCCTCGCCCTGGCGGTAGTGCCCGTCGCCGAGGGAGAACAACGCCCCGGGCACGTTGACGCGCAGGAAGCATGTCGCGCCGGTCGTCATCTCGGGGGTGTCCATGTTGCCGCCGAACACGTCGGGCACCAGTGACGTCCGTACCTCGCGGCGGGCCGGCGCCACCCCGACGGTGCCCAGCATCGGGTTGGACGGCAGCGCGACACTGAAATCGCTGCCTTTCGCATTGAATGCCAAAGTGCCTGCTGCCGAGTCATATTCGTAGATCCAGGTACGCTCGGGCAGCGCGTCCTGCAGGGTCGGGCTGACCGGCACGCTGGTCAGCCCGCCGAAGAACGGGATCAGCGTGGACGCGCCCCAGGTGCGCGCCGGGGTCAGGTCGACCAGGTGGACGGCCAGCGTGTCGCCGGGTTCGGCGCCCTCGATCCAGAACGGACCCGTCTGCGGGTTGAGGTCCTCGGTGTCCAGCGCCATCGACGCGACATCGTCCCCACTGGTGATGCGCCCGCCGAAGGCGTCCTCGGTCCACAGCGTCAGCACGGTGCCCGGACGGATCCGTCGCACCGGCTCCGCACCGCCGAAGGTGAAGCTGAATTGATCGGGCGTCGGGACGAAGGTGACGTGGTCCATCCGACCATCCTGGCCCGGCAGCGGTCGGACCGCCATACGATCGACGACATGGCAGACCAGTCCGCCGGGGAGCGCGACTTCAACCAGGGCATCATCGACGAGTTCCGCGCCAACCGAGGCAAGGTCGGGGGCCAGTTCGAGGGCTTTCCGCTGCTGCTGCTCACTTCCACCGGCGCCAAGAGCGGGCGGCGGCGGGTGAATCCGGTGGCCTACTTCGACATCGACGACAAAATCTACGTTGTCGGATCCTCCGCCGGCCGCGAGCGAGATCCCGCCTGGGCGTTCAACATTCGTGCCCACCCCGACGCGAGCGTGGAGATCGGATCCGATGCGCCGCTGCCGGTGACGGCCCGTGAGCTGCCGCGTGAGGAGCGCGACCGGGTCTACGCGGTGGTCGCCGAACGCGCCCCGGGATTCGCCGAGTACGAGACCCAGACCGACCGCGTCATACCCGTCTTCGAACTGGTGCCCGCCGGCTGAGGGGCATGCGGCCGCAACGCTGGCTGAGCGCGGATTACTCCAAAAACCGACCCGGGCCGCTAATCTGCGACCGTGTCAATAACTTGGTTGCGGCGTGGTGTGGTGCCGGTGATGGCTTCCGGGCTGCTCGTCGTCGGATGCGCGGGCGCACCCGAACCCCCGCAGGCGGCCGACCCCGACGTGGATTCGGCGCCGCAAGACAGCGGCTCGATGCTGGTGACCTACGAGGACGCCGACAGCCCCGAGGCGATCCGGGGCAGGAAGCTGCTGCAGGATGCGCAGCTGCTCGAGGACATGGCCGACGACCTCAACCAGTCGCTGATCCTGCCGTACGACATAGCGCTCACCGGCGCGCAGTGCGACGAGGCCAACGCGTACTGGGACGCCGACGCCAAGTCCATCACGATCTGCTACGAAGACGTTTCCACCAGCGAGGACATCTTCGCCGAGGCCGGGGATCCCGATCCGGCGGCTGCGGCGGTCAACGCCGCGTGGGCCACGTTCTACCACGAGGTCGGCCACATGGCGATCACGGTGTACGACCTGCCGATCACGGGGCGGGAAGAGGACGTCGCGGATCAGCTCGCCGCCTATGTGCTGTTGCAGCCCGGCGAGGACGGCCAGGCCGATCCCGGATCGGTGCAGGCGGTCAAGGACTTCGCGTGGGTGTTCGGTGCGAGCGGAGCCGAGCGCGGCGCGGCGGGCGAGGCGGACTTCGCCGACGTGCACACCCTCGACGAGGCCCGGATGTACAACCTGCAGTGCTGGATCTACGGGTCGGACCCGCAGTCCAACGCCGACCTCGTCGGCGACGGCCAGCTGCCGGCAGACCGGGCCGAGGGCTGCGAGGACGAATGGAGCCAGCTCGACAACGCCTGGTCGACGCTGCTCGACCCGCACTTCAGGTAGTCAGCGGGGTGCCGCGGCCGGTGCTGCGGCGGCCGGCGGCGGCAGCGGGGGTGCGCCCGGCGGCAGGGGTGCGCCCGGCGGCAACGCCGTCGGCGGAGGCGGTGGCGGTGGCGGCGGGGCCAGCAGCCGCACGATGTCGGCTTTCATCGCCTGCAGCTGCGCACCCCAGTACCCCCAACTGTGCGTGCCGTTGGGCGGGAAGTTGAAGATCGCGTTGCGGCCGCCGGCGGCCAGATACTTGTCGCGGAACTCCTTGTTGGTGGCGATGGTGATGGTCTCCAGCGAGCCGGCGCTGATGTTGACGCCGAGATCGGTTCCGGTGTCGAGATCCGAGGCGACTCCGTTGCCGCAGTAGATCCACAGCGCGGTACGGTTGGCGACCAGCCGGTTGATGTTGAGCATCGGGTCCGCCCGCAGCCAGGCCGGTGAGCCGGGTTTGCCCCACATGTCGAAAGAGTCGAAGCCGCCCGCGTCCTGCATCGCGATGTCGATGAGCGGAGGCCAGAACTTCTGCGACGGCGCCAGATACCCCGACAGCGAGGCGGCGAACTTGTACTGGCGGGGATAGTAGGCGGCCATGGTCAGTGCCGCGCTGCCCGACATCGACAGTCCCACAACAGCGTTGCCGAACGGGTCCTGGCCTCGGTTGGCCGCCAACCACGTCGGCAGTTCGCGGGTCAGGAACGTCTCCCACTTGTAGGTGACCGTCCCGTTGTGACTCCTGGCCGGCCGGTACCAGTCGGCGTAGAAACTGGACTGACCGCCCACCGGCATGATCACCGAGACGCCGGACTCGTAGAACCACTCGAAGGCGGCGGTGTTGATGTCCCAGCCGTTGAAGTCGTCCTGGGCGCGCAGGCCGTCCAGTAGGAGCACCGAATGCGGTCCGCCGCCCTGGAATTCGACGCGGATGGTGCGTCCCATCGACGGTGAGGGCACGTCGAGCTGTTCGATCGGCAGCCCGGCCCGCGAGAACGCCTGGGCCGAGGGCGGGGTGCTCACCGTCAGCAGGCCGGCGGCGAGCAGCACCGCGACGGCGATGCGGGCGAGAAACGTCACGCGCGCGAAGTTAACAGCGCCGGCGGGGTGGACTCCTCGGGCGCGCAGGGGCGGTGACCGGCTTGTTATCGACTCATGACCCCGCCGAGATTGCGTCTAGCGTGTGATTTTCGGGACTTGACGCGCGTGGAATGCGATTTCGGCGGAAAAACTAGTCGAGGTCGACCGACATCGGGCCCACGCCCCAGATCTCGTCGCAGTACTCCCTGATCGCCCGGTCGGAGCTGAACTTGCCGCTGCGCGCGGTGTTGCGGATCGACATCCGCGACCACGCGTCCCGATCCAGCCAGGCCCGCGACACCGCGTCCTGGCAGTCGACGTAGGAGCGGTAGTCGGCCAGCGCCAGGAACGGGTCGTGGTGCAGCAGATTGTCGACGATCGGGCGCAGCACCTCGGTGTCGCCATGGGTGAACTCGCCGCGGGCGATCAGCTCCAGCACCGCGGCCAGTTCCGGATCGGACTCGACGAAGCTCAGCGGGCGGTAGCCGTCGGCCTTGACCTGCTCGACCTGGCTCTCGGTGAGCCCGAACAGAAAGAAGTTCTCCGCCCCGGCCTCCTGCCGGATCTCGACGTTGGCGCCGTCGAGCGTGCCGATGGTCAGCGCGCCGTTGATCATGAACTTCATATTCCCGGTGCCGGAGGCCTCCTTACCGGCCGTGGAGATCTGCTCGCTCAAATTCGCCGCCGGATACACCAGGTGCGCGGTCTTGACGTTGAAGTTCGGCAGGAAAACCACTTTCAGGAAACGGTTGACGCCCGGGTCGGCGTTGACCGTCTCACCGACGGCGGTGATCAGCTTGATGATCCGCTTGGCCATGAAATAGCCGGGCGCGGCCTTGCCGCCGAAGATGAACACCCGCGGCGGGATGGACAGCCCCGGGTTGGTCTTGAGCCGGTGGTACAGCGCGATGATGTGCAACACCATCAGGTGCTGACGCTTGTACTCGTGGATGCGTTTGACCTGCACGTCGAACATCCACGACGGGTCCAGCTCGATGCCGGTGATCGAGTGCACGTACTCGGCCAGCCGGGACTTGTTGGCGCGCTTCACCTCTCGCCAACGTGACCGGAACGCGGGATCGTCGACGAACGCTTCCAGTCCGTGCAGGCGCTGAAGGTCGGTCAGCCAGCCGGGGCCGATGGTGTCGTCGAGCAGCCCGCGCAGGCCCGGGTTGGACAGCGCCAGGAACCGCCGCGGCGTCACCCCGTTGGTGACGTTGCCGAAGCGCTCCGGCCACATCTCGTAGAAGTCCTTGAGCACGCTGGCCTTGAGCAACTCCGAATGCAGCGCCGCGACCCCGTTGACCGCGTGGCTGCCGACGGTGGCCAGGTGCGCCATCCGCACGCTCTTGCCGCCGTCCTCACCGATCAGCGACATCCGGCGCACCCGCTCTTCGTCGCCAGGGAACCGGGCCCGCACCTCGTCGAGGAACCGTTCGTTGATCTCGTAGATCAGCTCCAGATGGCGCGGCAGCGCCTCGCCGAACATGTGCAGCGGCCAGGTCTCCAGCGCCTCGGGCAGGAGCGTGTGGTTGGTGTAGCCGAAGGTGCGCACCGTGAGGTCCCACGCCTCGTCCCAACCGAACTGGTGCTCGTCGATGAGCAGCCGCATCAGCTCCACCACCGCGATCGACGGGTGGGTGTCGTTGAGCTGGATCGCCCACTTGTCGGGCAGCATGCGCAGCGGCAGGTGCGCCCGCTGCAGATGGATGTTCAGGATGTCCTGCAGCGAGCACGTCACGAAGAAGTACTGCTGCAACAGGCGCAGCCGCTTGCCCGCCTCGGGCTCGTCGTTGGGGTAGAGCACCTTCGACACGGTCTCGGAGACGACCTCCTCGTCGACCGCCTTGTAGAAGTCGCCGGTGTTGAACGCCTCCAGCGCGAACGACTCGACCGCCCGTGCGCTCCACAACGTCAGCGTGTTGCAGGTGTTGACGCCGTAGCCCTGCACCGGGGTGTCGTGGGAGACGCCCTTGAGCACGCGCTGGGGCACCCAGCGCACCCGCAGCTTGCCTGTGACGTCCTCGTAGGTCTCGGTGTGACCGCCCCAGTTGACGATGTAGCTGGCGTCGGGCTTGTCGATCTCCCACGGATTGCCGTGGACGAGCCAGTTGTCGGTCTTCTCGACCTGCCAGCCGTCGGCGATCTCCTGGGTGAAGATGCCGAACTCGTAGCGGATGCCGTAACCGATCGACGGCCGTTCCAGCGTGGCCAGCGAATCCAGGTAGCACGCCGCCAGCCGGCCGAGCCCGCCGTTGCCCAGCCCCGGTTCGCCCTCGCAGTCCAGGATCACGTCGAGGTCCTGACCCAGGTCGGCCAGCGCCTGCCGCGCGGCGTTCTCGATGCCCAGGTTGAGCAGGTTGTTGCCCAGTTGCGGGCCCATCAGGAACTCCGCCGACAGATAGCAGGTGACCTTCGCCGACAGGTCCAGCCAGTCCTGGGTGGTGGCCATCCACCGTTTCTGCATGCGGTCACGCACCGCCAGCGATAGCGCGCGGTAGTAGTGCTCGGGGGTGAGTACCGCGGCGGGGCGGGCGATCGAGTACACCAGGTGATCGGTGATGGCCGCGCGCAGCGCATCGGCGGTGAGCCCGGACCGGGTCTGCCCGGTCGGGCCTCTCTGCGCGCCGTTGACCTCGGTGAATGCCTCCGAGGCGGGGTTGACGACGTCGGTCACGTGCTCTCCTGTGGTCGCGAACTCGAGGTTGCGGACGCGTCATTGTGTCCTGCGCGCGTTTCCACGGCGGGTCGGGGGTGTGAACGACACGTACGCCGCCATTTGGGGCCAAGGATTGCCGAGACAATATTGACGCTGTTGACTGTTTGAATGTCGAAGGGCCGTGCGGTGCCTCTGACCGGCGCGAGGAGCCGCCGGCAGTCGTGGCGTGCGTGGTTGGCGGCGGCCGATCTGCTGCCCCCGTTCTGGAGTCTGGTGGGCTGGACCGCGGGCGTGGTGGCCGCCTCGGAACTGGTTCGCTTCCTGGCTTCGGTCGACGGCCGGACCTTCACGGTGGTGTGGTTGGCGGCGGCCCCGCAGTTGGTGGCGCTACTGCTGGCCCGGCGCCGGCACTGGCCTGTCTATCTGCTGACCTTCGCGTTCTTCCAGTACGTGCCGGCCTGGGTGCTGCTGGACCGGCCCCCGGAGCTGGCGGCGCTGTCGACGCTGACCGCGGTGGTCTTCGCCGCGGCGACGCTGCACTCCGACCAGGACTGGATCCACGGCCGGACCGACTCCCTGCGCAGCTGGCGCCGCTTCGTGCTGTACGCGGTGATCGTCGCGCCGGCGTTCGCCGGAACGATCGGGGCGTTGAGCGTGCTGGTGCATCAGCAGGGCCGCACGGATCCGAAGTCGTTGTGCATCGTCGCGCTGATCTGGTATCTCGCCGAGGCGGTCGGCATCGCGTTCCTGGCGCCGGTGCTGCTGCGGTGGCGCCGGTACTGGCGGCGGCACACCGCCCGCCAGGTGTTCATGACCGGCGGCTTCACGGTGCTGATGGTGGTGTTGGGAACCGTCGCGGCCTACGAGTCGAACTTCGTGCTGATGTTCCTGACCGCGGTGCCCGCCCTGCTGGTGCTGATCGAGTTCGGGATCGCGGCGGCGTTCTGGCAGATGGCCGTCGGCGCGGTGATCCTGCTGAGCACCACGTTCGCCGGGATGGGGCCGTTCGTGGCGACCGCCGTCGACCGCACCGAGGCGATGATCCACACCCAGGTGTTCCTGCTCACCGGCTACGCGATGGTGGTGCTGGTGGCGGCGGCGCTGGAGGAACGCAACCGCCTGACCGCGCTCGACCACGCCAGCCACGAGGTGTACGACCTCGTCGCCGACCTGACCGGCGACCTGGTGATCGTCGTCGACGCCCACGGGGATGTGCTGCACCACGCATTCACCGGGCACAGCGACCTCAACCTGCCGGCCGGGCGCATCGGGCGCCACCAATGGCGCCACCAGGTGCATCCCGACGACCTGCACCTCATCGCCGAGCACTGGTTCGCCGCCCGCCCCGGCGCGTCGCTGCCGTTCCGGATCAAGGCCCGCGACGGGTCGTGGCGCTGGCTGGTGATGCACACCCGCCATGCCGCCAAGGGGCTGACGGCGGCCGTACTGCGCGACGTCACACTCGAGCGCGAGGTGCAGGAGTCGCTGACCGACATGGCGAACTCCGATCCGCTGACCGGGCTGCCGAACCGGCGCGGACTGGCGGCGCGGGCCCGCGACATCTGGCTGCGCGCCCTGGAGCGCGACGAGCCACTGACCGCGATGTTCGTCGACGTCGACCACTTCAAGGCGTACAACGACCGGTTCGGGCACCAGGCCGGTGACGTCTGCCTGCGCGAGGTCGCCGAGGTGCTGGCCCATCTCGCCGATCCGGCCAGCTGTGTGGCCGCCCGGTACGGCGGCGAGGAGTTCGCGGTGGTGCTGTCCGGATGCGGCGACCCGTACACGTTCGCGACCGGGCTGGCCTCGGCGATCCGGGCGCTGGGGATCAGCCACCCAGCGTGCGCGTCGGGGGTGGTCACCGTCAGCGTCGGTGTCGCGACCGTCTTCCCGCGCGACGAGGCCCGGTTCGGCGGCGCCGATCCCGACGCGGCGGTCAGTGAACTGCTCGACCGCGCCGACAAGGCCCTGTACTCGGCGAAATCGAAAGGGCGCAACGCGATTTCGGTGGCCCACGACGACGCGCTGCTAGTCGGCGAGCAGGTTCACCACCCCGGTGAATAGACCCGGAAAGGTGCTCGAGGCCGGGACGATGACTGAGCGCAGCGGCGACGTACCGGCCCGCAGCACCCCCGCAGTCGTCAGCCAGTAGCGGCGGGTGGCCCGCCGCCACTGCTGCTCATAGTCCTCGGGCCGGTCGGCCAGCACGGACTCGACCAGCAGCCGGGCCGCGGCGAAGGACAGCCCCAGCCCCTCCCCGGTGAGCGCGTCGACGTAGCCGGCCGCGTCGCCGACGAGAAGCACCCGCCCGGCGACCCGGCTGCGGACCCGCTGCCGCAGCGGGCCGGCGGCCCGGTCGGGCTGGTGCGGCAGTCCCGCGATGCGTTGCCGCAGTGCGGGAAACGCGTCCAGATGCGACTCGAACCCTCCCTGCCGGGAGGTCAGGACGGCGATGCCGACGCAGTCGTCGGCCACCGGGGTCACATAGATCTCCCCGGCCTCAGGGTCCGGTGACCAGTGCACCTCGACGTTGTCGCTCCACGGCGCGACGGCCACGTGGCGTTTGATCCCCCAGCGCCGCGTCCGGCCCGCGGGGAGCCCCAGGCCCAGGCCGGCGCGAATCGGGGAGTGCAGCCCGTCCGCGGCGGCCAGATACCGGGCGCGGAAACCGTTGACCGACACCGACTCCGCGTCCTGGGTGGGCTGGCCGACCCTGTCGTGCACGACCGTCACCCCCGCCTCGGCGGCCGCCTGCAGCAGCGACGCGTGCAGCGTGGTGCGGCGCACGCCGAGCCCGGGCCCGGAGCGCAACCGCGCGGTGACGCGGCGGCGGCCGTCGACGTAGGTGATGCCGTCGAAGGGTTTCCCGGCGGGACGTGCCCCGAGCTGATCCAGCTGCCGGACCGCGTGCGGCATCAGGCCCTCGCCGCAGGCCTTGTCGATCGGGCCGGACCGCGCTTCGATGACGACGGTCTGCAGGCCGGACCGCGCGGCGTGGATCGCCGTGGCCAGACCGGCCGGACCGCCGCCGGCCACCAGCAGGTCGATCATGGCGGCGACGGTGTCAGAGACCGTAACGCGGTGTTCTCCACCGAGATCCGCACCCACAGCAGCGCGGCGTTGAGGGCGGTGAACACCAGCGCCGTGATCCAGGCGGTATGCACCAGCGGCAGCGCGATGCCCTCGATGACGACCGCGACGTAGTTGGGGTGCGACAGGAATCGGTACGGCCCGGCGGCGACCCGGCCGGCGTTCGGAACCACCACGACCCGGGTGTTCCACTGCCGCCCGAGCGTGCTGATGCACCACCAGCGCAGCGCCTGGGCGGCCAGCACCAGCGCGAACATCGGCCAGCCGAGGGCGGGGATGAACTCCCGGTGCATGGCCTCAAGCAGGCAGGCCGCCAGCAGCGCGGTGTGCAGTGCGACCATCACCGGGTAGTGGCCGGCGCCGAACTCGACACCGCCGCGGTCCCGGCTCCACTTCAGGTTCTGTTGCGAGACAACCAGTTCGGCCACGCGCTCGAGCGCGACCGCGCCGATCAGCAGGGTGTAGGCGAGCATGGCGGTCAGCGCCACCGCAGCAGCACGAGCTCGGAGCAGAAGCCCGGGCCCATCGCCATCAGCAGGCCGGGCGTTCCGGCTGGGGGTTTCTTGGCCAAGGTGTCGCGCAGGATGTGCAGGACCGACGACGAGGACAGGTTGCCGACCTCGGCCAGAGACCGCCAGGACAGCTCGAGCGCGTCGTCGGGCAGGTGCAGCGCGCCGGAGATCGCCTCCAGGACCTTCGGGCCGCCGGGATGGGACACCCACGCGGCGATGTCCTCGGCAGCGAGGTCGTGCTCGCCGAGGAAGCCCGCGACGTCGTCGGGCAGGTAGCATTCGATGAGCTCGGGCAGGTCGGGCGAGAGGAGCAGCTGGAATCCGTTGTGGTTCACCGACCATCCCATGATGTCCAGAGAGTCGGGGTACATCCTGCTGCGGCTGTCGAGTACCGCCGGGCCTGCCGCGTTCATCGTGCCGACCCGGTCTTCTCCGACGGCGATCACCGCGGCCGCACCGTCGCCGAACAGCGCGCTGCCGACGAGGCTGCCGATGGTCGGCTCGAGCGCGGGGCGCGTGAGCGAGCACAGTTCGACCGAGACCAGCGCGGCGACGTGGCTGGGTGCACCGCGCAGGTAGTCGTGCATGCGGGCGATGCCCGCCGCCCCGGCCACACAGCCGAGTCCGAACAGCGGCACCCGCCGGACGTCGGGGCGCAGACCCAGCCGGGCGGCGATGCGCGCGTCCAGAGACGGAACGGCGATCCCGGTCACGGTGGTCGACATGATGATGTCGAGATCGGTGGGCATCAGCCCGGTTTCGTCGAGCGCCGCGGTCAGCGCCTGGCAGCCGAGTTCGACGGCATGCTCGATGTAGAGATCGTTGGCCTCGCCGAAATCGACCAGGTCCGGGTACTGCTCCAACGGCAACACCAGGTGGCGGGCGTCGACCTTCGCATTGTCGTGCAATCCGCGCAGCAGCTCACCGACGCCGGCGAAAGCCGGTTCCTGGACGAACCGTTCGGTGATCTCGGCTTGTGTGTAGCGGTATGGCGGCAGTGCGCCCTGCACGCCGGCGATGACGCTGATCGGGTTGTTCATGATGACGTGATCCGTTCGGGTTGGGGGCTCGGTGCCTCGGCGAAGCCGAGGCGTTCGTGTACGCGTTTGAGCCAGGCCGGGGCCCACCAGTTGAACCCGCCCATCAGCCGCATGAACGCCGGCACGAGGACCATCCGCACCAGTGTCGCGTCGACCAGGACGGCCATGGTCAGGCCGAGGCCGAACATCCGCATGAATGACACGCTTGCGGCGATCAGTGCGGCGAACGAGATCGACATGATCAGCGCGGCGGCGGTGATGATGCGGCCGGTGTGGGCGATGCCCAGCGCCACCGACTCGTCGGAATTGCCGGTCCGGAGCCAGAATTCGCGGATACGTGCCACGAGGAACACCTCGTAGTCCATCGACAGCCCGAAGGCGATGCAGAACAGCAGCACCGGCATGTTGGCCACCAGCGTGCCGGTCGGGGTGGTGCCGAGACCCCCCAGATGCCCGTCCTGGAAGATCCACACCAGCGCGCCGAACGCGGCGGTCAACGAAAGCATGTTCAGCACAAGGGCTTTGAGTGGGACGATGACGCTGCCGGTGAGCAGGAACAGCAGCGCGAACATGATGACCGCGATCAGCGCGAGCACCACCGGCAGCGTCGAGGTGATGGCATCCACGCTGTCGCGGTTGACTTGGGCGGTGCCGGTCAGCAACACCTCTCGTCCGCCGGGACCGGCCACGGCGTGCAGCCGATCGAGCTGGCTCTCGGATGCCGCGGAGAACAGCGGCGCCGTGCTCGCGACGGTGAGGAAGGTGCTGCCGTCCTTCACGCCGGCCGGCGCCGACGGAGGACCGGACCGGACGCCGCCGACGAACGTGCCGGTGGGCGCCGACACCGCGGGCACGTCGGGCACGCGGGACAGTTCGGCGGCATACCCCGACAGTTCTTCTGGGCTGAGCCCCGCACTGTCGGGCACGACCACCGTCACCGCGGTGTCGGTGTTGTCCGCGAACCCGGCGCGCAGCTGGTCGCCCACCTGATGCGCGGACGCCGACGTCGGCAGCACCCGCTCGTCGGGGAACCCCCACTTCACACCCAGAAACGGGGCGCCGAGCACGAGCAGCAGCGCCACCACGGCCAGCCCGAGCGGCAGCGCCCGGCGCATCACCGCCTTCGCGCAGCGGTACCAGAAGCGCTGTTCGACGGGCACCGGCTGCGGTTCCGGCCGGCGCAGCAGGCGCCGCGCCAGTCTGCGGACGTCCAGCGACTCGACGCGGTCGCCGAGCACCACCAGCGCCGCCGGGGTCACGACGACGGCGGCTGCCGCGGCGAACGCGACGGTGGCCACCCCGGCGTAGGCGAACGACTTCAGGAAGTGCATCGGGAACAGCACCATCACCGCCATCGACAGCGCGACCGTCGTCGCCGAGAACAGCACGGTGCGCCCCGCGGTGGCCACGGTGCGCCGGATCGCGTCGGGACGGTCCGCGCCGGCGGCGAGTTCGTCGCGGTACCGCGACAGGATCAGCAGCGTGTAGTCGATCGCCAGTGCCAGCCCCATCGCGGTGGCGAGGTTCAGCGCGAAGATCGACACGTCGGTGGCGAAGGTGACCAGCCGCAGCACCGCCAGCGCCCCGATGATCGCCATGCCGCCGATGGCCACCGGCAGCGCGGCGGCCAGCAGCCCGCCGAACACCCACACCAGCACCAGGAAACTCAACGGGATCGCCAGCGCCTCCATCACCAGCAGATCGCGCTGGGAGTGCTCGGTGATCTGCACGTTGACCATCGCGGTGCCGCCCGTACGCACGGTGATGCCGTCGCGGTCGCCGGTGACGTCTTCGGAGATCTGCTTGGCGTAGGTCTGCTGTTCGGCCTCGTCGCCTCGGATACCGGCCACGACCAGACCGGCGGTGCGGTCGCGGCTGATCAGATCGGCGGCCGCCGCGGGAGGCGAGGTCCACGGCGACGACACGTCGGTCACATGGGGATCGGTGTCCAGGCGTCGAACGATGTCGAGTCCGGTGTCGCGCACGCGGGGGGCGTCGATACCGTCGGCCGAGGACACCACGATCAGCATCTGCACGTCGCCCTGGCCGAACCTGTCGGTGAGAAGCGCCGAGGCGCGGGCGGATTCGGAGCCGGGATCGGAGAACCCGCTCGGCGACAGGCTCTTGGCGACCGGCACACCGAATACCGCCAGCACGACGGTCAACAATGCCGCGGCGAGAAGGATCCGCCGGGGGGCGGCCAGAGCCAGTGAGGCGATTCTGGGAAGCAGCTGAGTCTCCCGTCCACGTAGAGCGCCTTAATCTACGACACGTAATACGCCCTGCGGGGGTTCACGTATTGCACATGATCGCCCGCGAAGTCGGGAGGGTCAGTCGATTTCGAAGTGCTGGTAATCGAGCGGGGTGCGCCAGTGCCCGCCCCACCGCCAGCCCCGGTCGGTGAACGCGCGCACGGCGGCGTCCCCGTCGTGCAGCATCCCGGGATCGGTGCGGCCGCGGTCCACCCAGGGACCGGCGTTGGCGGGTTGGAAGTCGCCGCGCCGGTCGATGTACGGGTTGAGTTTCGGGTTCACGTCCACCGCCCGGCCGTAGGCGTGCAGCGACCAGCTGCCGGTGCCGGGGATGTCGCGGCAGTTGAACGCCGAGGTGTTGTTGTCGCGCATCGAAAGTTCGTCGTAGGCACCGGGATAGCGCTCGACGGTGTCCATCTTCTCGATCGGATACCTTAAGCGGTGCAGTTCGGCGAAGACGTCGATGACCGCCTGGGTGACGTCTCGGTGCACCACGAGCCGGCCGCGGTGTGTCTGCCCGTCGAAGCCCACGTAATCCAATTCGACACGGCGCAGGGCGTCGGGGTCCAACGGGCAGCCCGGGCGCCACGTCGCCCCGAGATCGGCGGCGGTGACCGGATGCACCTGGGCGGCGCGTGGCCGCGGCGGGGCCGCGGTGACGGTGCGGACGGTCTCCGGGGACAGCCGCGGGGACGCCGCGATGGACGACCCCGTGGCCGGGTCCCCTGACCGCGCCGGCGGCTCAGGCGCCGACGCGCACTGCACCAGCACCGCCGTCATGACCGCCAGCGCGGCCGGCATCGCGAACCTCACCGCCGACCAACCTACCCGAGCCGACGTCGCGGTTAGCAGCCCTAATCAGTTCCGTTAGTTGAGCTTTCGAATTTGACGGCTTGGTCACAACATCGCCGTCATTCATGTGATGTGCGTCATGCCTGGGCTATATTGTGGGCGTCATCACAGAAGGGCGTGGTCATGGTCGGAATGGGTGAGGGCGCGATGGTCCCACAGGGTGTCGAGTCGCACCGCGCATCGCACGCGTCCAGTTCGGTCAATTGGGCGCTCGTGCTGCTCATGGTGGCGCTTTTGATCGCAGCGATCGCCGGCGTAGTGGTTGCGCTGTACAGCGGGCTGCCGACCGTGGCGCTGGTGATCGCGCTGGTCACAGGCGCGGTGTTCGCCGGAGTCGCGTGCTGAGCACGCGTTAGATCTGGCCGTGTCGTGGCGGCCTGACCCCAGACAGGGTGTGGCGGCCGATGTGCTGCAGTTTCCACCGCGTCGGGTCGTGCAAGGTGTGCGTGCGCGCGTCGCGCCAGTACCGGGACAGGTTCGCCGCCGCTGACGCGCTGCGGGTGCCGCCGAGCTCGAACAGTACGTTCGACGCCTCCAGCGAGGCCCGCACCGCCGCGACCTTCGCGACGGCCGCCGCGATCGACGCGGCCGCCGCCGTCTCGTCGGTGAGGTTCTCGGTCGCGGCGTCCACCTGCCGCGCCGCGTCGGCCAGCAGCGCCTGTGCGCCGCGCACCGTGACCGTCGCCTCGCCGGCGAGATGGACCAGGGTCGGATCGTCGGCCGCCGCGTCGACCCCCGCCTCGAAGTGCGGCCGGGCCCGGCCGGCCTGGCGCACCCCCTCGGCGAGCGCCCCCGTGGCGATGCCGACGTCGATCGCGGCGTGCCAGAGCTGTGCCCGCGCGCCGTAGGTGGTCGGGCCCGAGAAGATCGGGGAGAACGGGACGACGTGCTCGCCGGGCACGGCGACGTCGGTGAGGGTCACGGTGCCCGAGGCGGTGGTGCGCTGGCCCATCCCGTCCCAGTCGTCGACGACCTCCAGGCCATCGGCGTCGCGTTGCACGAACGCCAGCGCCTTCGGCGTAGATGCGGTCGGGGTGTGGCCGGAGCCGTCGGCCAGTGACGCCCGCACGACGACCCAGTCGGCGAACAGCGCGCCGGTGGAGTAGAACTTGCGGCCCGCCAGCGTGTAGTCACCGCCGGGCCGGCGCACCAGCGTGGTGGTGTCCACGTCGACGGGGTGCGGCCCGCGTTCGGACTGGGCGTTGGCGAACAACGCGCCCTGGCGCACGTGGTCGTAGAAGCAGGCCTGCTGGGCCGCGGTGCCCTGCAGCCGCAGCGCCTCCAGGAACACGAAGTGCGAGTGCGGGATCTGGGCCAGCGACGGGTCGGCCTGGGCCAGCAGCCGGAACACCTCGGCCAGTACCGCGGCGGGCGCGTCGGGACCGCCCAGACTCCGCGGCACCGACAGCGTCAGCAGACCGGATGCCTTGAGCGCCTTGACCTGATCGTGGGGCAGGGTGCGGTCGGCGTCCCGCGCGGCCGCGTCGGCGGCGACGTCGGCGGCCAGGCGTTCCGCGACGGCGATCGCCTCGCCGGGTGTCACCGCGCCGCGCCGAGGAACGGAATCGAGCCCGGCGCAGCACTTTTCACGTCCGGCGCGAACAGCCCGCGCTCGCGCAGCAGCGGCACCACGCCCTCGCCGAGCCAGTACAGCTCCTCCAGATGCGGATAGCCCGAGAAGATGAACTCGTCGATACCGGCGTCGGCGTACTCGGCGATGCGGTCGGCCACCTCGGTGTGGCTGCCCACCAGCGCGGTGCCCGCGCCGCCGCGAACCAGACCGACGCCGGCCCACAGGTTGGGCGCTATCTCCAGTGTGCGGGCGTCGTGCCAGGTGCCGTCGGCGCGATGGGCCTCGTGCAGGGCCAGCATCCGCTTCTGGCCCTCGGACTCGCTGCGGCCCAGCCCGGCCTGGGCGCTGCGCACGGTCTCCTCGTCGAGCGCACCGATCAGCTTGTCCGCCTGTGTCCACGCCTCGTCCGCGGTGTCGCGGGTGATCACGTGCAAGCGGATCCCGAACCGCACCTGCCTACCCTGCTTGGCGGCGAGCCGGCGGATCCATGCGATCTTCTCGGCCACCGCGGCGGGCGGTTCGCCCCACGTCAGATACACGTTGGCATGGCGTGCCGCCACCGGGCCGGCGGCAGCGGAGCTGCCACCGAAATACAAGGGCGGCAACGGGTTCGGCAGCGTCGGGATGGTCGCGTCCTCGACCCGGATGTGTTCACCGTCGAGGGTCACCGTCTGCCCGTCCCACAGCCGGCGTACCACGTCGAGGAATTCGTCGGCGCGGGCGTACCGGCCGTCCTTGTCGAGATGGTCACCGAACGCGCGCTGTTCGTGGGCCTCGCCGCCGACCACGACGTTGAGCAGGATCCGGCCGGGCGCGTGCCGGGAGAACGTCGCCGCCATCTGCGCCGACAGCGTCGGGCTGACCAGGCCCGGCCGGAACGCCACCAGGAACGCCAGCGACGTCGTCTCCCGGGCCAGCAGCGCCGCCGTGATGAACGCGTCCTCGCACCACGCGCCGGTCGGGATCAGCGCACCGGTGAAACCGAACGTTTCGGCGGCGCGCACGATCGAGGCGAGGTAGTCGATCGACGCGTCGCGATCGCCGCGGGCCGCGCCGGCCGGCGTGCCGTGTCCTCCGCCGACGATCAGCCGGCTGTCTCCGTAGGTCGGAAGGAACCAGTGCAGTTTGATCGCAGAAGTCACCACGGGATGGTCCCCGCCGCGCGTCCGGCGCTCACGGGTTTACCTCACCGCGATTGGAAGCCCCCGAGGGAAAGGGGGCGGCGGGTCAGTAGCCGAGCCGCAGTCCGACGGCCTTGGCGGCTTCGACCATCAGGAAGATCATTACGGAGAAGAGCAGCGCGACGCCCCAGCCGAGCAGTGTGATCGGCGCCGAGTGGAACCACGCGTTCATGAACGGCGCGTAGATGAACACCAGCTGCAGCGCCAGCAGCGCGGCGGCCATCCGCCACACCCACGGGTTGCCCCGCAGGACGGCCGGACGCAAGCTCGATCGCGACACGAACCGGCAGTTGAACAGGTAGGCCAGCTGACCCATCGCCAGCATGTTCACCGCCGCGGTCTGCGCCACCGGCAGCGGATAGCCGTTGGCCCGGCCGATGAAGAAGATCGCCAGCGCCGCACCGGCGACGAGCACCGACACCAGCGCGATCATCGATACGTCGGCAAGCCGGACCACGGGCTGCGTGGCCGGCCGCGGCGGCCGGGTCATCAACCCGTCCTCGGCCTTCTCGAACACCAGCGCCAGTGCCAGCGTCACCCCGGTGACCAGGTTGACCCACAGGATCTGCACCGGCTGCAACGGTAGCGCGAAGCCGAACAGCACCGCCACCAGGATGACCAGAGACTGAGACCCGTTGGTCGGCAACAGGAACAGCACCGACTTGCGGATGTTGTCGTAGATCCGGCGGCCCTCTTCGACGGCGCGCTCGATGGTGGCGAAGTTGTCGTCGGCCAACACGATGCCGGCCGCCTCCTTGGTGGCCTCGGTGCCCTTGACCCCCATCGCGACGCCGATGTCTGCCCGGGTCAGCGCGGGCGCGTCGTTGACGCCGTCGCCGGTCATCGCGACCGCATCGCCCTCGGCCTGCAGCGCGCTGACGATTCGCAGCTTGTGCTCCGGACTGGTCCGGGCGAAGACGTCGACCTGGTTGACCACCTCCCGCAGTCGCGGCTGGCTCATGGCCTGCAGGTCGGCTCCGGTCAGCGCCGACGGCTCGCCCTCGGCGCCGATGCCCATCTCGCGTGCGATGGCCTTGGCGGTGCCGACGTGGTCACCGGTGATCATCTTCACCCGGATTCCGGCGCTGTGGCAGTTGGCGATCGCCTCGATGGCCTCCGGGCGGGGCGGGTCGACGATGCCAACGATGCCCAGAAACTCCAGCCCGCTGTCGACGTCCTCGATCGCGACGCCGTCGGCGGTGCCGGCGGGGCGCCGTGCCGCGGCGAGCACCCGCAGCCCCTGATGGCTGAGTTCGTCGACGCGCGCGTGCCAGAACGCGCTGTCCAGCGCTTCGGTCACACCGCCGCGAAGCTGTGTGGCCGCCCTTTCGAGCAGGCGGTCCGGAGCGCCCTTGACGTGCAGCCACCGTTCCCCGTCCGGTGCTTCGTCGAGGGTGACCATGAACTTGTGTGCCGACTCGAACGGGATCTCGGCCAGCCGGCGCATGGGGCGCCCGATACCGGCCTTGTGCGCGAGCGCGCGCAAAGCCCCTTCGGTCGGCTCACCGACCACCCGCCAGTGACCGTCGACCTCCACCAGCCGCGAGTCGTTGCACAGCGACATCGTGACGATCACCGCGTTCAGGTCGGGGTGCGCGGCCAGTCCTGCTGCGGCGCCGTCGAGTTCGAGATCGCCGTGCGGGGCGTAGCCGGCGCCGGTGACGGCATAGCGGTGGCGTGACGTGATGACGGTGCGCACCGTCATCTCGTTCTGGGTCAGGGTGCCGGTCTTGTCCGAACAGATCACGTTGACCGACCCGAGCGCTTCGACCGCGGGCAGCTTGCGGGTGATCGCGTTACGCCGCGCCATCTGCTGCACGCCGAGCGCCAGGGTCACCGTCACCACCGCCGGCAGTCCCTCCGGGATGGCCGCAACCGCGAAGCCGATCGCTGCGGAGATCAGGTCCTCGATGGAGAACTGATGGATGACCCTGCCGATGATCAGCATCACCGCGGCCATCGCGAGGATGAGCACCGACAGTTGGCGGCCGAACTGCTCCAGCTTGCGGGTCAGTGGCGTGTCGATGCCCTCGACCTCGGAGATCATCGTCTGGATGCGCCCGATCTCGGTGGCCGTCCCGGTCGCGGTCACCACGCCGACACCGGTGCCCGCAGCCACGATCGTGCCTGAGTACACCATCGAGGTGCGGTCGCCGAGACCCACATCGGACTCGACGTGGGTGACCCTCTTGGCGGTGGGCACCGACTCACCGGTCAGCGCCGACTCCTCCACCCGCAGGTTGTTCACCTCGAGCAGGCGCAGATCGGCAGGGATGCGGTCGCCCGAACCGATCCGCACCACGTCGCCCGGCACCAGGGTCGCGGCGTCGACATTCGTCCACTGTCCGTCGCGCAGCACCCGCGCCGACACCGACAGCATCTCGCGGATGCTGTCGAGCGCCTTCTCGGCCTTACCCTCCTGCAGGTAGCCCACGACGCTGTTGATGATCGCCGCCGCGCCGATGACCGCGGCATCGATCCACCCGCCCAGGATCGCCTTAAGCACGGCGGCGGCGATGAGGATGTAGATCAGCACGTTGTTGAACTGCGCGAGGAAACGCATCAACGGCGAGCGGTGAGGGGGCGCAGGCAGCCGGTTGGGGCCGGTTTCGGCGAGTCGGGTCTGCGCGTCCACCGAGGTAAGGCCGGCGGCGGTGGTGCGCAGCGCCGCCAGGATGTCGGCTCGGCTGCGGGCGTGCGCCAGCCCCGCGAAATCGGCCTCCTCAGCTACCCGCTGGACGTCGGCCGTGGTGGTTTCTCGCGCCATACCCCGATGCTGTCGGCTCGGCGGCCGGGCTGCAACCGGCGGACCGCAGGCTCAGATCATGTCCCTGCGGGTCAGCCAGCGCATGATCGGCCAGCCGATGAAGACCGGCAGCCAACAGGTCAGGATCCGGTACAGCAGCACCGCGGGCACCGCGACGGCCGCGGGTACCCCGAACGCGGCCAGCCCGCCGATCAGCGCGGCCTCCACCGCGCCGACGCCGCCGGGGGTGGGTGCCGCCGACGCGAGCGTCCCGCCGATCATCGTGACGATCGTGACGGTGACGAAGCTGGCGTCGCCGCCGAACGCCTCGATGCTCGCCCACAGAGCCAGTGCGCCACCGAGAGTGGTTGCGGCGCAGCCGATCACGATCAATGCCAGCCGCCGGGGTTCGCGGGCCAGTGCGAACAGGTCGTTGACGACCTCCTCCAGACGCGGGCGCACCGCGGTGGCCAGCCAGTGCCGCAGCTTCGGCACGAACAGGAAGATCCCGACGGCCCCGAGCGCCGCGCCGGCGACCAGGTAGATCACCGTCGCGCTCGGCACGAACCGCGACAGGTCCGCCGACACCCCGACCAGCGCGCTGAACAGGATCAGCAGCGTGATGTGGGTGATCACCTGGACCGATTGCTGCAGCGCCACCGCGGTGGTGGCCCGCAGCGCGCCGAGCCCGGCCTTCTGCAGGAAACGGGTGCTCAACGCCAGACCGCCGACACCGGCGGGCGTCGTCGTCGCGGCGAACGTGTTGGCCACCTGCATGATGGTCAGGTCGCGGAAACTGACCAGCCGGTCGGCGCACGCCCACAACGCCGCCGCGGCTCCGAGGTACTTCAGCGCCGACACCGCCAGACCGGCCAGCGCCCACCACCAGTTGGCCGACCGCAGCTCGGAGAAGAACACCGGCACCGAGCTGATGAACGGATAGGCGACGTAGACCAGTGCGACCAGCAGCACCATCTGGATCACCTGGTTGCGGGTGAACCGGGTGATCGTCGCGGTCTTGATCTGGTCGGCGCCGGTCTGGTTCTTCACCTCGTCGCGCACCGCCGACATCACCGCGGCGGCGTCGGGCACCGAGTTTCGCAGGCGTTTCGGGACGGCCGTCTTGGTCAGCCGCCGCGACGCGGCGAGTACCGGCTCGAAGCCGAACACCGTGATCGCGGCGGCCACCGCCTTGCCGACGCCGTACAGGTGCGCGGTGGTGAGCAGGAGCGCCGCGATGTCGCTGTGCAGGTGCGCGTCCGAGGCGCCGTACTCGGCGTGGGCGAAACCGCCGAACAGCGGGGTGCCGTCGACCACGGTGACGGACTTGGCGCGCAGGTCGCCGTGCGAGATCTGCTGGCTGTGCAGGACGCCGAGCGAGTCCCACACGCGGGCGACCGGGGTGTCGGCGGCGCAATCCTGCAGCGGTGTGCCGCGGGCCGGCTTGTGCGCGTACACCGTCCAGCCCCGGTCCAGTGTCGCGACCGCGAGCGGGGTGGTGTTGGCCATGCCGAGGTTGCCGACGGCCAGCGCCATCAGCGCGCGGTGTTCGACCGCGCGGCGCATCGAGGTCTGCAGCGGCGCGGTCTCGCTGTCGCGCAGCCGCAGCTTGCCCCAGAACTGGCGCAGGAAGCCGCCCCCGCGTTGGTGCGGTCCGTACAGTTCGACGATCGCGGTGCCGGGCACGGTGCCGGCGGGCACATCCTCGGTGGCGTCGAGCATCATCGGGCCCCGCCCCGCCGGCCGGACCACGTTCAGCGCCGACGCCCGGAACCCGCGGCGGGCCATCGCCCGCACGGCCCCGTCGAGCGGTACTTCCAGCGCCGGTGTGCCGACGACGAGCACCACCAGCGCGCCGACGAACCAGCCGACCGCCAGGCCCAGCAGCGAGCGGGCCGGTACGACGGCACTGACCACCAGATGGATCGGGACGAACGCCAGCAGCAGCGCCCACCACCAGCGCCGCCACCGGGCGGGAAGCCACGGACCCGACACCGTCAGCACGGCGGCGAGCATCGCGATCCACCGCGGATCGTCGAGGAACTGCGACAGCACGGTGTCGAGGCGGTCGTTGAGGTCCAGATGCCAGCGTGGCGCCGCGATGCCGTTGCCGGTGATCGACAGCGAAAGGATCGCGAGCAGGCCCGCCGCGGCGTACGCGCCGAGCAGCTTCCACTGCCGGGACAGGATCAACCCGATCAGGATGATGAACGGCAGCGCCAGGATCGCGACGCCGTAGATGAGGTAGACGGTGTTGGACTGCGCCGGACTCAGGACGCCGACGATCTCGGAGATCGACCGCTCCAGCGCCTCCCACTCGTAGCGGGTGATCAGCGAGCTGGTCACTACGACCACGAGGAACACCGCGGCCAGTGCCAGTCGCATGATGTCGTTGGTGCGGCGGGTCAACGGCTGCAGAAGGCTGCCTGTGACAGCGACGTCCTGCCCGTCAACTCGCATATGTCAACGATCTCTTTCGATTGGCTGCAAGCCGCCATCGGCTCACCGACAAAATAGCGACTGTTCGGTGACGATCGGTACACGCGCGACGGTGCTCAGCGAATGGTCACGTAATACACCTTGCCGACGACGCGAAGTTCCAGTCCGTCGTCTCCGCCCTCGTTGACCCACTCGGTGACGTTTCCGCCGGTGTGGATGCCGACGACCTCGGCCTCGGCGAGCGGCGCGCTGCCCAGCTTGTTGACGATCACGCGGTTGCCCTCGGCCTGCAGCCGGCTGATAGTGGACTGCGCGTCGCCGGTGGCCGTGGGGGCGGCAGCGGCGGCGCCGGCCAGGCCGAGCGTGGCGGCGGCCAGAGTGGTGGCGATACCCGTGGCGATCCCGGCGGTGGTGGTCAGGTTGCTCATGTCCGGGGAAACCGGCCGGCCGGCGCGGGCATTTCCGTTGGCAGCAATTGGCCGCGCCGTGGCAGAAAGCGATCACCGAGATTGCGTCTGCGGTGCGAAAAAGCGTGAAATGACCGCGTGGAATGCGATTTCGGCGGAGTTGTGGGGAAGGCGATTTCGGCGGGGTCAGGGGCGGGTGCGCAGCTGCTGGGCCAGGCCCGACGCGCGGGTGGCCCGACGGTCGATCGCCTCCCGCACCGAGGCCTCGGTCCCGACGACGTGCACGCGCTTCTTGGCGCGGGTGACCGCGGTGTAGAACAGCTCGCGGGTCAGCAGCCGGGACTCCGGCGGCGGCAGCAGCACGGTCACCTCGTCGGCCTGACTGCCCTGGCTCTTGTGAATGGTCATCGCGAACATCGTCTCGACCTCACCGAGCCGGCCCGGCGCGAACCGCAGGGCACCGACGTGGGCGCGCAGCCCGTCCGGCGAGGCGACGACGACGCCGGTGTCGCCGTTGTACACCCCCAGCCCGTAGTCGTTCTCCGTCACCAGCAGCGGCCGGCCCGGATACCACTGCGCCCACAGCGGCTGCCCGGTGGTCTCGGCCAGCCAACGTTCCACCTGACGGTTCCAGTGCGTCACACCGAACGGCCCGCGACGGTGTGCGCACAGCAGCCGGTGACTGTCGAGCACCGCCAGCGCCGCCCCGGCGTCGCCGAGCAGCGCCGCCCGGCGCAGCTGCTCGGCGCGGGACGTCAGCGTGGGCCGCAGCGGGCCCGCGGCATCGTCGGTGTCCAGCCACGCCACCGCGTCGCCGCCCGCGCGCAGCACCGCCAGCGCGGCATCGGCGTCGCCGGCGCGGATCGCCTGCGCCAGCGATCCGATGGTCTCGCCGTAGCGGTGCGGCGTCTTGAGCTCGACCACCCCGGCGCTGCCCAGACCGTCCACCAGGTCGGCGAGCACCGCGCCGGCGTCCACCGACGCCAACTGGTCGGGGTCGCCGACGAACAGCAGCCGCGCGTCCGGGCGCACCGCCTCCAGCAGCCGCGCCATCATCGTCAGCGACACCATCGAGGTCTCGTCGACGACGATGACGTCGTGCGGAAGCCGGTTGTCGCGGTGGTGCCGGAACCGTGACGACGTGCCCGGTCTGCTGCCGAGCAGCCGGTGCAAGGTGGTGGCCCGCAGGCCCGCCAGCCGCTTCCGATCGACCTCGGTGAGCCTGCCGAGCTCGTCGTGCACCGCGTCCTGCAGCCGGGCCGCCGCCTTGCCGGTCGGTGCGGCCAGCGCCATCCGCGGCGGCGTGCCGCCGGCCACCTCGGCCTGCTCGGCGATCGCGGCCAGCAGCCGTGCCACCGTCGTCGTCTTGCCGGTGCCGGGCCCGCCGGTGAGCACCGTCAGCGATTGCTGCAGAGCAACTTTGGCGGCGGCGCGCTGTTCTTCCCAGCCGTTGGGAAACAGCCGCTCCAGGCCCGGGACAGGTCCGCGCGGCGCGGCGGCCAGCAGCGCCAGCACGTCGTCGCGGACCTGCTGTTCCTCCCGCCAGTACCGGTCCAGGTAGAGCAGGTCGCCGTGCACCCGCAGCACCTGTCGGTCGGCGAGCGCACTGGCCCGCACCGCGGTCAGCCACTGATCCGGTGACGGCCACGGCAGCTCCGGCATTCCGGCCTGCCCGGCGATCGTGCGCAGGTCGACGCACACCGAGCCGCCGCGCAGCGCGCGCACCGCCAGCGCGACGGCCAGCGCCACCCGGTCGTCGTCGTCCCGGACCAGGGTCGTGAGCCGTTGCGCCACCTGTACATCCGCGGGTTCGAACAGTGCGGCGAACGCGTCGACGGTCATGCGGCCGCCGTCCCGGCGTCCAGCAGCTCCGACAGGGCCTCGACCAGCGCGGCCGGCGGCCGCCAGCTGAACACCCCGGCTGGATGGCCGTCGACGGTCGGGGTCTGCGGACCGCACATGCCGCGCACGAACAGGTACAGCACCCCGCCGAGGTGCTGCTCCGGATCGTATCCGGACTGACGCCACCGCAGGAAGCGGTGCAGCACAACGCAATACAACAGCGCCTGCAGCGGGTAGTCGGAGTGCAGCATCGCTTCGGCCAGCCGGGCCCGGCCGTAGTCTGCGGCGGTCAGCGGGCGGGACGGATCGCCCAGCCAGTTGGTCTTGTAGTCGACCACCAGGTAGCGCCCCCCGATCCGCAGCACCGCGTCCAAAGACCCGGTCAGATAGCCCTTCAGCGACTGGGCGGCCAGGACGCTGTCGGTCAGCCGGTCGGCGTAGGGCGCCAGCGGGTCGCCGGCGGGCAGGTGCTCGGCGAGCAGCCGGCCGACGTCGGCCAGGGTGATCGACGGCGTCGAGGACCGGCGGTCCCCGCCGGCGAGCGGGAACTCGAACTCCATCTCCCGCAACCGGTCCCGCAGCCCGATGTCGCGCAGGGTGACTCCGGGCGCCAGCGGTCCGAGCGGGGTGTCGTGCATCGGTACGAGCGCGGCGGCAAGCTCCGCGGCCGGCACGTCGACGGGCCACCACAGCGAGTGGTCGCCGATCTTCGCCTCCAGCTCGGCGGCCAGATCGGGGGCGAACGGATCGGCGGTCTCCAGCACCGCGTGCACCAGCGTGCCGAACTTGGCGCCCATCGGCAGGTCTGCCATCGGGGACGGCATCGGCTCGCCGGCTTCGGCCGGCTCCTGCACCGGAACCTCACCGGTCTCGTCGTCGAGTTCGGCGACCTCGGGCTCACTGGTCACCCCGGCGCCCTGCTCGGCCTCCACCGCCCGGATGAGGCCGGAGTACGACGTCCGCCGCCACGACGTGTCGATCTGCCGGTGAAAGTGCCGGACGTCCAGATCATCTGGCGCAGTGGGCAGCTCGACCTCGACCGCAGGCGCGATGACCGACTCCTCCAGGGCAGGTCCGCCCGCGTCGGACCAGGCGCGCAGCAGCGCCATCGCGTCGGCGTCGTCGATGCGGGGCGGATCGCACCGGTCGGGCACGGCGGCCTCGCCGGGCGCACGCCCGCGGAGCAGCCGGGACAGCCCGCCGTTGGGTTCGTCGTGGGACGGCGCCCACCACGCGACCACCTGGGACTGCGCGCGCGTCATCGCGACGTAGGTCAGGCGCACGTCATCGCCGGCGGCCTCGCGCCGGCCCTGCTGCTGGGCCGCGGCGTGGTCGGGGCTGAGCTCGCCGCCGATGTGCAGACAGCGGACGTCGCCAGCCGGTGTGGACTCGTGGAACGTCACCACGTCGCGGGTCTGGACGTTGCGATTGAACGCGAACGGCAGGTACACCACCGGGAACTGCAGGCCCTTGCTCACCCACACCGTCATGATCTGCACGGCCGCGGCGTCGCTGTCGAGCCGGCGGTTGCGTTCGGGGGCGCCGCTGCGTTCGTCGCGCTGGGTGCGCAGCCAGTCGCGCAGCGCCGGCAGGCTGAAGTGCTCGCGGTGGGCGACGGCCTGCAGCACCTGGGTCAGGTGCGCGAGGTCGGTCATGTGCCGCTCACCGTCCACCCAGGACAGCACCCGCTCACCCATGCCGCCCAGCGAAGCGGCCTCGAACACCGCGGCGACCCCGCGTTCCCGCGCGAAATCCGCCCACTGCCTGAGTGTCTCGGCGACCCGATCGGTCAGTGTGTCGTCTTGGGCGGCAAGGGTTTCAGCGGTCTCGCCGAAGAACATCGTGGTGGCCGCGGCGCGCACCAGCCCGGACCGGTGCGGCTGGTCGAAGGCCTCCAGCAGGCACAGCCAGTCATCGGCGGCAGGGCAGGAGAACACGTCCGAGTCGCCGGTGTAGACCGCCGGGACACCGGCAGCGGTGAGTGCGTCGAAACACGCGTGGCCGTCGCGGTGGCTCTCCACGATCACCGCGATGTCGCCGGGGTGCAGCGGGTTCCCGCAGAACGTCGCGCCACCGGCCAGCAGCGCGGCGATGTCGGTGGCGAGGTCCTTCGGGATGTGCCGGCGGAGCCGGTCGATCGGAACGGGTTTGTCGGGATGGGTGCCGAACTGGTCACGGCTGACCACCCGGAGCCGGAACGGCGCGTTGTGCGGCGCGCCCTGCAGGCGGTGCTCCTTGTGGTGGGCTTGCACCCGGTGCACCACGATCCGCGGATCGCCGAGCTGCGCGTCCCGCATGACCGCCTGCAGGCTCTCGACCAGCGGGCCGTCGCTGCGGTAGTTGGTGCCCAACGTCTTCTGCTCGCCGGCGGTGGAGGCGGCGTGCAGATAGGTGACGATGTCGCCGCCGCGGAACGCGTAGATCGCCTGCTTCGGGTCCCCGATCAGGATCACCGTGGCGTGGCCGCTGAACGCGCGGTCGATGATCTGCCACTGCACGGGGTCGGTGTCCTGGAACTCGTCGACCATCACGATCGACCAGCGCCGCCGCATCCGGGCCCGCGCGGGGGAGTCCTGCGGCTCCAGCGCCCGGGCCAGCCGGGAGAGCAGGTCGTCGTAGTGCAGGATGCCGAGCCGGCGTTTGCGGGTCTCCAGTTCGGCGCAGACCGCGCGGGCGAACTGGACCCGCACGTGCGGGTCGAAGCCGGGCGGCGGGTCGGCGGGCCGTAACTCGGTGTGCGCGTTGCGGACCACCTCGTGGGCCAGGTTCAGCGCCGCGTCGTAGGACAGCAGCGGCTCGTCGCGCTGCTGCCCAAAATGCGCCAGGTACAGGTCGTCGACGATCTCGGTCACCAGGTCGTCGAGGCTTTCCACCAGCTCCACGCCGGAGTCGGTGTCGCCGGCGACGCCCAGCGAGCGCAGCACCAGCTGACAGAACTGGTGGGTGGTGGCGATGGTGGCGGCGTCGAAACCGGCCAGCGCGTCCCGGAGCCGCTGCCGGCGGTCGGCCAGTTCCTCGGCGGTGCCGTCGAGAAGGTGGGCGAGGACCTCGTTGTCGGCGGCGCCGGCGGGATCGTCGAATGCGCGCACCGCGTCCACGATCTGGCGGCGCACCCGCTCGCGTAGTTCCTGACTGGCGGCGCGGCCGAACGTGATGAGCAGCATCTGGTCCAGGGTCGCCACGCCCTCGGCGACGTAGCGGGTGACCAGACCGGCGAGCGCGAAGGTCTTGCCGGTGCCGGCGCTGGCCTCCAGCACCGTGGTGGTGCGCGGGGCGGGCAGCGGGCCGAGCAGCTCGAAGGGCTCCGTCACGGCGGTGTCCTCTCGGCATGCAGCAGCGGTGACCACAGCCGCGCGGCGAAATCGGGCAGGCCCGCCTCCACCAGACCCGACAGCGGGAAATTCGGACCCCACACCCGGACGTGGGCGCGGTCGGCGTCCTCGCCGGGAAAACGACCGGACCGCCACTTCCAGCCCGCTTCGCGCATTGGCGAACCGCGGTGGTGCTCGGTCTCGGCCCAGGCGTAGGACGTCTTGAGCGGCAACGGGATCGGGGCTCGGCGGCCGGCGTCGTACATCGCGACCAGATCCCGCAGCACCTCGACGGCGGAGTCCGGCGGGCCGAGCAGCCGCTGCCTGACGGCGCCGTCCCTGCCGCCCCGGCTGTTTCCCCGGCCGATGCACACCGCGGTCCAGTCGGTGCCGGGACGGTGAACGGTCAACGCCACCAGGCGGATCCAGGACTCCAGCAGGTGCCGGCCGTCGAGTTTGGAATACGTGACGGCCACCATGTGGTCGCCGTACAGGCGCGGCACGGTGCCGGTCAGCCGCCGCGACGGCCCCACCGCGACGTCGACGTCGACGGCCCGCGGGTCCTGGGTGCGGTGACGCTGTGCCTCGGCGGCCAGGGCGGCCGAGCGCGCCGCGATCTCCTGCGCCTTGCGCCAGCCCAGCCGGCCCGGCGGCAGCGAGCCGCGCCGCCATTCCGCCTGCTGCGCATCGGCCGTGCTCATGCCCCGCAGCATGTCGTCGAGCATGCGGTCGCCGATCTTCCATTCGGCCAGCGCGTCGATCTCCACGGGCATCGCGTCCTCGACTGCGTCGACATCCCACGGCAGCGTGTAGTCCAGCGCGCGGAAGAAACCCTTCACCGGATCCTTGAAGAAGCCGACCAGCTCATCGAGGGCGATGTCGGCCGGGGGCGGGGCGGGCAGCAGCGCACCGAGCAGCCGCGGCCGCTCGTCACGGTGCCCGGCCGCGGCCCGGGCGGCGGTCAGCGCGGTCGGGTCGAACGTGAACGGCAGGTCAGGGGGCATGCCGAGCCTGCCCGGGGTGACATTGTCGATGTCGAAGGGCTGCAACGGATGTTCGATCAGCACGTGGTCGCGCACCGGGGCGGTGGTGGTGAGGTCGAGGGCGTCGAGCAGCTCGATCACCGGGACGGCGGGCGGTTTGCGCTGACCGCTCACCTCGTCGGCGCCCGTGTAGGTGATCACGAGTCTCTCGGTCGCCGCCCCGACCGCGTCGAGCAGCAGCTGCCGGTCCTCGGCGCGCAGGTCACGCTCGCCGGTCATCGGGTCGCGGGCCAGCACGTCGTCACCGTCGACCACGCCGACGCGCGGGAACACGCCGTCGTCCAGACCCACCAGGCACACCACCCGATGGGGGACCGAACGCATCGGCACCATGGTGCAGACGGTCAGTGTGCCGGTGCGGAAGTTGGCCCGGGTCGGCCGGCCCGCGAGATGGCGGTCCAGCAGCGCCCGGACATCGGAGAGCCGCAACTCGATCCCGGCATGGGCGCCGGCGACGGTGCGGATGCCGTTGAGCTCGCGCTGGACCTGAGCGGTCTGCCACAGGTCGGCATCCGACACCGCGGTCAGCATGTCCAGCCCGTCCGACAGCCGGGTCAGCCAGCTGCTCAACGACGCTGTGCCCGTGAGTGATTCGACCACCCGGTGCAGACAGTCGACGTAGTCGGCCAGCCGGCCGGCCAGTTCGACGCGGTTGCTGCTGACATCGTCGAGCGGCAGCGTGGTGTCCAGCCAGGCGCGGGAGTCGTCGGACATCGCCACGCCGGCCAGCACCCGGTCGACGCCGAACCGCCAGGTGTTCTGCACGAAGTCGACGCCGTAGGGGCGGCGGTGGTCACGGTCGAAACCCCAGCGGATGTTCGCCTCGCGCACCCAGTCGCCGATCGCGTCGAGGTCGTCGTCGGAGAACCGGAAGCGCTCCCGCACCGGCGCGGCCTCGGCCAGGTTCAGCACCTCACCGGCGGTGGCGCGCCCACCCGCCAGCCCGAGCAGCTGGCGCGCGACGCCGAGCAGCGGATTGGTCTGCGTCAGCGCCCGGTCGGCGAGCTTGACCCGCAGCCGGTGCGCCGGATGGGCGTCGGTGACGACATCGCCGAGGCCGAAGCCGGCGACGATCAGCGGGGCGTAGGTCTCGATGTCGGGGCACATCACCAAGATGTCGCGGGGTTCCAGGGTGGAATCGTCGGCGAGCAGGCCGAGCAGCACCTCCCGCAGCACGTCCACCTGGCGGGCGGCGCCGTGGCAGCTGTGCACCTGCACCGACCGATCGCCACCGCGATACGAACGATCTTGCGGCCGCACCGAATTCGCGATGAGGTCGGACTGCAGCCAGCCCAGCAGGGTGTCCGGCCGGCCGGCCGGGCCGACGGTCTCGTCGGTCCCGACGTCTGCGGGCAGCCCGCGCTGCAGTTCACGCAGATCCCGCCCGAGGGTGGCCAGCAACGGATGCCCGACTCTGCGGTGCGAGGTGTCGGTTCGGCGGGCAGCGACGCCGTGGATGTCGGCGAGCGCATCCCACAGTTGCGCGCTGGGGTGCGGCAACCACAGGTGCAGCTCGTGATGGGTGCTTACCGCGTCCAGCAGCTCGATCTCGGTGACCGGTAGCCGGGTGTGCCCGAACAGCGACAGCCGCTCCGGCAGCTCGGTGGCGGAATGACGCAGCCGTGCCACGGCTTCCGCCTGGCGGACGTGCGGCGGGTCGGCGGCGACGGCGCGCAGCAGTGCGCGGTAGAGCTCGGGCTGCCACTGCAGGTCCTCGTCCAGATCTTCGGTGCGGCCGTCGATCCAGTCGATGAGCAGCTGCGGCCGCTGCCGGGCATAGGAGTCGAACAGGCCGGCGAGGCGGCGTGCCACGGCGTACCGCCGGCCCTGCCGCAGTGACCTCTCCTCGCCGTCGGCGAAGTGGCCGAGGTGAGTGGCCAGCGTCGCGCACCAGGGTTCGGCGATGCAGCGGTCGATGACGTCGAGCAGCGGCCACACCATCGCCTCGGGAGACCACGGGTCCTCCTCATCGGTGCCCGTCAGCTCGGCGATCAACGACCGCGGATGGCGAAACGTGATCCCCGCGCAGATACCGTCCTCGCCGGCGCCGCGGCCGAGCAGGTGGGAAAGGCGCTGGCTCAGCCAGCGCTCGGTGCCGCGCGCCGAGACCAGCACCAGATCCTCGGCGAACGGGTCGGCGGGTGGGCTGGCCAGCATCGCGCCGAGGCCGTCGGCTAGCAGGTCGGTGCGGTCGGCCCGGTGCAGGTGCAGCGCCATCGTGGGTCAGCCTACGACGGCGGCGGTCGCCCACGGGATCGCGGGGGAGACGGCCTCAGCCCCGTTCGACGACGTTGCCGACCCCTGACTTCGAGATCTCGGGGTCACCGGAGCGGTAGGTCACGCGGTTGTCGAAACCGGATGCGTGAACAGACCCCGCGGACTCGATGGTCACGGAATTCTCGACGCCCGACACGTTGACCAGCAGGCAGCCACCCTGGATCTCGATGACGTTGCGCACGCCGGAGACGCTCACCGTGCCGTCCTGGCAGATGACCGTCCGCCTGGTTTCGACGCCGCCGATGCTCAGAAAGCTGCCGGCTTCCACCGTCACGATCTGCTCGGTGGAGTCGATACGGGTCTGCGCGCCGAGACCCGGTGGCGGGTCGAGGGGTCCGCCCCCGCCGGCGATCGGCACCGGGCGGCCGTCCGAGTCGGCGGTGTCGAAGAACATCACCGCGGCGGCGACCGCGCCGGCGATCACGGCGACCAGCGCGACCGGGATCAGCCACAGCGCGGTGCTGTGCGGGCGCTTGTGCACCACTCGCTGCGGGGGAGCGTAGTACGGCGAACCGTTGTAGAGGTTCGGCTGTGCGCCGAGCTCGTTGGCCCGGGCCTGATCGGCGAGGGGCCGCTCCAGATCCCGGATACGGGCTTCAGGGTCCCCGAACGGCTCCATGGGCAGATGCTCGCACACCAGGTCAGCGCGGCTCAACGGTTCGGATTGGACGACCGGCCGAAGTGGTATCCCCAGCCCATGGTGGCACCCGGGTTCCTGGCCATCGGTAGTGGACCCGCGGGCGTCAGCGCGGCCGAGACGTTCCGCAGCAGGCATCCGCGCATCCCGGTGCGCATCGTGTCGGCCGACCCGGCGCTGCCCTACGCGAAACCGCCGCTGAGCAAGGAGTTTCTCGGGTGCGGGCACACGGATCTGGACCTGCACAGCGCCGGCTGGTTCCGGCGCCACGACATCGACCTGCTGCTGGGGGTCACGGTCGAGCACATCGACGTCGACGCCCGGGAGGTGGTCACGACCGGCGGCGCCCGATATCCGTACTGGCATCTGGTGCTCGCACCCGGCGCGGCCGCGGTGCCGCTGGACGTTCCCGGCGGGCATCGCGCCCAACGGTTGCGTAGCTTCTCCGACGCCGTGGCGCTGAAGATGGCCGCCCGGCACGCGTCGAGCGCGGTGGTGATCGGCGGCGGGCTGGTCGGTTGCGAGGCCGCCGCCCGCCTGGCCGGGCTCGGGCCGGCGACCACCGTGGTGGTGCCCGAATCGGTGCCGCTGCAGCGCCGGTTCGGGGTCGAGGTCGGCAAGCGCGTCGTCGAGATGCTCTCCGATGCCGGTGTGCGAGTGGTGCTGTCGACGACGGTGACCGCGGTCGACGACGCCGGGGTGACGCTGTCGTCGGGGGACCGGGCCGGCGGGGAGGTGGTGGTCGCGGCCACCGGAGTGCGCCCCGACATCCGACTGGCCGCCGACGCGGGCCTGGCGCTCCGTCGGGGCCGGGTGGTGGTCGACGAACACATGCGCACATCGGTGCGCAACGTCTATGCCGCAGGGGATGTCACGATCGCGCACAACGTCGCGGCGGGACGGCCGATCGTCGCGGAACACTGGCGGGACGCCACCCAACAGGGGCTCGTCGCCGGGCTCACGGCGGCGGGCCGGCCCGCTGTCTGGAACACGGTGCCCGGATTCACCTGCCGGATCGGGGATTTCGTGCTGACATACCGGGGTTGGGGCGACGGCTACGACACGTCGACGGTGACGGACAAGGACGGCGGCTTCTCCGTCGTGTACGCGGCCGGCGGTCGGGTGGTCGGCACGCTCGACGTCAGATCCAGTCCTGCTTCGTGAACGTCCGCCCGGCGGGGGTCATCCCAGCGTGAATTCCGTTGCCAGGCCGTCGATTCCGGCCTGAATGGCATCGAGGGCAGCCTTGCGCGCCTTGAGCTTGGTGGCCAGGTGCGCGCCGGTGTGCAGGGTGGCGGCCGCCTCGGCAGCGACCTGCTGGGCGCGGGGCAGTACCTGGTCGGCCTCGACGATCTCGTCGAGCCAGCCCGCTGCGATCGCCTCGTCACCGGCGAACGTCGCCGCCAGCGCGGCAGCCCGTTCGAACGCCGCCGGGGTCAGCCGCATTCGCATGATCTCCAGCGCCGAGATCGGGATGGTCATGCCGATGGCCACCTCGATGGCCTGGCAGCGCGACTTCGGCTGACCGACACGGTGATCGGCCGATAGCAGCAGGAAGGAACCCATCGCGATCGCCGGGCCGGTGGCCGCGATGATCACCGGGACCGGGAACGTCAGTGTGCGCATCGACAGTTCGAAGCCGCCGGAGAGCATGCCCAGCGCCGCGGCGGCCTCACCGGACTGGAACACCGCGAGGTCGAAGCCGCCGCTGAAAACCCGCGAATTCCCGGCGAGCACCACAGCCTTGGCTTTGTCGGCTTCGGCGCGGTCGAGCGCTTCGTTGATCGCGGCCTGCATCGCGGGCCCGAGCACGTTCACCTTGCCGTCGTCGAGGGTGATGGTGGCCACGGAGTGTGCGAGTTCGTAGGAGACGCTGCTGGTCATGGCTCGAACCTAACAGCGGGCCACGCGCCACTACGTAGCCGGGATTGCCGGCGACGGGCCGGAAACAGGTAGCCGACTACGCGGTCCGGCGCCGACACGCATTCGTAGCGTCGACAGCAGGCGCGGTGCTTGAGGGGGGTATCGCGCCCAGACCTGAGGAGGAAGCCATGCGTGCGAAGCGGAATCGGCCTGCGGAGCTGGTGGAGTCGGAACGGCGTGCCCGGCGCCGCCGGGAGCGACCGTACGGTGGCGTCCCGAAGCTGGGGCTGTGGGAGTGCGGGATCGGCTCGGCGTTCAAGTAGTAGACGGCCCGGGAAACCGGTCGTCAGCCACCCATCAGCATGCGCCATTGGTCGAGGTTGCTCGCTCGGTAGACGTAGTTGGTGTTGCGCACCTGCGACAGCGATGCGCTCGGCTCGGCGGAGTACCAGTGCCCGGGGAACACGGTCGGATCACCGGGCAGCTGCGCGAGCGCCTGCAGGCTGCGGAACATGTCGTCGACGTTGCCGCCGGGAAAGTCGGTGCGGCCGCATCCTTCGAGAAACAGCGTGTCGCCGGCGACCAGCCGTCCGTCCAGCAGGAAGCACTGGCTGCCCGGGGTGTGGCCCGGGGTGTGCAGTAGTTCGATCTCGATGTCGCCCACGGACACCTTGTCGCCGTGCTGGTGCGAGGTCAGCTCGCTGGGGGCGATGCCGGTGATCCGCGCGACCCAGTCCACCTCGTGGGCGTTGACGTGAACCGGGACGCTGACCCGCTCCAGCAACTCGGCCAGACCCTTGAGTTCAAAACCCATCATCGACCCGCCGACGTGGTCGGGGTGGTGGTGGGTGACGAGCACGCCGGACAGCCGCATGCCGTCGGCCTCCACGGCGTCGACCAGATCCTGGGCCGCATAGGCCGGATCGACGACGACGGTGTCGCCGGTCTCCCGGTCGCCGATCAGATAGGCGAAGTTGCGCATCTGCTGGGCGATCATGTCTCCGGCCGCGAAGTCCCGGCCGGACAGCAGCTGTCTGAAGTAGAGGCGGTCGGTGTGGTCCGTGGCAGCCATGAAGTCAGCGTAGGCAGTGCCGGCCCGCGCCGCCGCGAGCAGCCCCGATTCGGGGTCTAACAGCGGTTATGACCAGCGGTTTGGCGCGGTAAACGCAGAGAATGTACCCTCTTTAAGGCTCGCGGCACTTCAGCGAGCGAAGGCCCCCTTAGCTCAGTCGGCAGAGCGTTTCCATGGTAAGGAAAAGGTCAACGGTTCGATTCCGTTAGGGGGCTCGGTGGAGAAGGGCGGAGCGACCGTGTGCGTCGGCCCGGATCCGTCCGGGGCGGTGTAGCTCAGCTGGTTAGAGCGCACGACTCATAATCGTGAGGTCGGGGGATCGAGCCCCCCCACCGCTACACAAGACGAGTACGAACGTTTAACGAAGGACGACTGACGTGGCCTCCAGTACTGACGTACGGCCCAAGATCACCTTGGCCTGCGAGGTGTGCAAGCACCGTAACTACATCACCAAGAAGAACCGCCGCAACGATCCCGACCGGCTCGAGATCAAGAAGTTCTGCCCGAACTGCGGCAAGCACCAGGCGCACAAAGAGTCGCGCTAAGCGACGCGACTGGACCGTGTCTTTTCTGGACGGATACGTCGGGACGCACTTCCGTCATCCCGACCACTACGTCGTGGGGCGAGAGAAGATCCGCGAGTACGCGACCGCGGTCAAGAACGATGATCCCGCCTTCTTCGACGAGCAGGCCGCCGCGGACCTGGGTTACGACGCGCTGCTGGCCCCGCTCACCTTCATCTCGGTGTTCGGCTATCAGGCCCAGTCGGCGATGTTCGCCGCGGCCGGGATCGGCATCACCGACGCGCAGATCGTCCAGGTCGACCAGGTCCTCAAGTTCGTCCGCCCCATCAAGGCCGGTGACGAGCTGTTCTGCGACGTGTGGATCGACTCGGTGCGCCAGGCCCACGGCACCGACATCATCGTCACCAAGAACGTCGTCAGCAATCGCAACGGCGACGTTGTGCAGGAGTCCTACACAACCCTGGCGGGGCGTAGCGAAGAAGACGGAGAGAGTGGCTTTTCAGATGGCACTGCGTGAGTTCAGTTCGGTCAACGTCGGCGATCAGCTGCCCGAGAAGGTCATCCCGCTCACACGGGCCGACCTGGTCAACTATGCGGGCGTGTCCGGCGACCTGAACCCGATCCACTGGGATGACGAGATCGCCAAGCAGGTCGGTCTGGACACCGCGATCGCGCACGGCATGCTCACCATGGGTCTGGGCGGTGGCTACGTGACCGAATGGGTAGGTGATCCGGCCGCGGTCACCGAGTACAACGTGCGCTTCACCGCCGTCGTACCCGTCCCCAACGACGGCAGAGGCGCCGAGATCGTGTTCAACGGCCGGGTGAAATCGGTTGATCCCGAGTCCAAGTCGGTCACGATCGCGCTCAGCGCCACCGCCGGTGGGAAGAAGATCTTCGGCCGCGCCGTCGCTGTCGCGAAGCTCGCATAGGCAGGTTTCGGACCATGGCACTCAAGACAGACATCCGCGGGATGGTCTACAAGTACCCCGATCCCTACGTGGTGGGCCGCGAGCAGATCCGCCAGTACGCGAAGGCGGTCAAGGCCACCGATCCGGCGTCCCACGATGTGGAGGCCGCCGCCGCGCTCGGTCATCCGGGTCTGGTCGCCGGGCCGACGTTTCTGTCGATCTTCGCCGTGATGATCCAGCGGCACTTCTTCCAGCACGTCGACGTCGGCTTCGAAACCATGCAGATCGTGCAGGTGGACCAGAAGTTCCTGTTTCATCAGCACATCAAAGAAGGCGACGAGGTCACCGGTGTCATGCACATCGAGACCGTCACCGAGCGTTTCGGCGCCGACATCGTGACCACGCGCAACGTGCTGACCAACCAGCACGGTGAGGTCGTGATGGAGGCGTTCACGACCTTGATGGGCCATGAGGGCGACAACTCGATCTCGGCCGGCTGGGATCCCGAAACCGGCCAGGTGGTCCGCAAGCCCGTCCAGCACGACCTGGAGGACGTGGATTAGTAACTCGGGACCCCGGCGCGCTACACTCGGGCGTCCGGGGTTTTCCCAGTTAAGCGCGCTGTCCGTCGGCTCAGATCGACCGAACGGGGAGCGCGCGAATTGTGTGGGCCTCAAGGGACCCGTGAAGGGGCGTAGCTCAACTGGCAGAGCAGCGGTCTCCAAAACCGCAGGTTGCAGGTTCAAGTCCTGTCGCCCCTGCTCAAACTGAATACTCGACAAGTGTGGTCACCCGCCGGGTCTGGATACTGGAGGGTGTCGACATGAAACGACGATCAGACGACGATCAGATGGGATGCATGCGGTGAGCGACGAGCGCGACGGTGTCAGCTCCGCTGACACCGACAGCGGCGCACAGACCGACGACGGTGACACCCGCGGCCAGACCGCGGTCGTGACGCGTCCGCTGCGTCCCACGGGCAAGCGGTCGCGGCGCCCGGCCGGGACCGAGGGCGCCGACACGGACACCGAGCAGGCGCCCGACACCGAGGCTTCTGATTCCAAGGACGGCGGCAAGGGGCCCAAGGCCAAGAAGAAAACGGCCCGGAAGCCCAAGGACGGCCCGTCCCGTAATCCGTTCCTGTTCGTCCTCAACTACCTGAAGGAAGTTGTCGGCGAGCTGCGGAAGGTCATCTGGCCCAACCGCAAGCAGATGGTGACCTACACGACGGTCGTGCTGCTGTTCCTGGTGTTCATGGTGGCGCTGATCGGCGGCGTGGACCTGGGCCTGGCCAAGCTCGTGACCTGGATCTTCGGCTGACCGCGGGCCAGGCAGACAGTGAGAGAGGACTGAACACGTGACTAGCTTCGACGGCGAAGCGCCTTCGGGCGACACCGTCGACACCATCGACGTCGACGAGACCAACGCCGAGGTTCGCGCTGGTGCCGACGCCGAGGCCGTGGGCAGCGACGAGGACGCCGCACCCGCCGCTGAAGGTGCCGATGACGATGTCGCCGAGGCGGCTGGCGAGGACGCCGAGGACGAGGATCCGGCTGTCGCGCTCAAGAAGGAGCTGCGGCTGCAGCCGGGCGAGTGGTACGTGATCCACTCCTACGCCGGTTACGAGAACAAGGTGAAGGCCAATCTCGAGACCCGCGTGCAGAACCTGGACGTCGGCGACTACATCTTCCAGGTCGAGGTGCCCACCGAAGAGGTCACCGAGATCAAGAACGGCCAGCGCAAGCAGGTCAACCGCAAGGTGCTGCCCGGCTACATCCTGGTCCGTATGGAGCTCAACGACGAGTCGTGGGGCGCGGTGCGCAACACGCCCGGCGTGACCGGCTTCGTCGGCGCGACGTCGCGGCCGTCGCCGCTGTCGCTCGACGACGTGGTGAAGTTCCTGCTGCCGCCCGCCGCGGCCAAGAAGCCCGGCAAGGCGGCCGCGTCGTCCGCCGCGGCTGCGGCGTCGGAGACCGGCGGCATCGAGCGGCCCGTCATCGAGGTCGACTTCGAGGTGGGCGAGTCCGTCACCGTCATGGACGGCCCGTTCGCGACGCTGCCCGCGTCGATCAGCGAGGTCAACGCCGAACAGCAGAAGCTCAAGGTGCTGGTGTCGATCTTCGGACGTGAGACCCCGGTCGAACTGACCTTCAACCAGGTCGCCAAGATTTAACGCGGGCCCCAAGCCGCACTTCGAATAGAACGAGAGAAGAGAGAAAGCACAGCCATGCCCCCGAAGAAGAAGGTCGTCGGGCTGATCAAGCTGCAGATCCAGGCCGGGCAGGCCAACCCCGCCCCGCCGGTCGGACCCGCGCTCGGCCAGCACGGCGTCAACATCATGGAGTTCTGCAAGGCGTACAACGCCGCGACCGAGTCGCAGCGCGGCAACGTCATCCCCGTGGAGATCACCGTCTACGAGGACCGCAGCTTCACGTTCGCGCTGAAGACCCCGCCCGCCGCCAAGCTGCTGCTCAAGGCCGCCGGGGTGCCGAAGGGTTCGAGCGAGCCGCACAAGACCAAGGTCGCCAAGGTGACGTGGGATCAGGTGCGTGAGATCGCCGAGACCAAGAAGGAAGACCTGAACGCCAACGACATCGATCAGGCCGCCAAGATCATCGCGGGCACCGCCCGGTCGATGGGGATCACGGTCGAGTAGGACCGCATCCCGTGGAAGGGCTGGCATCGGCCCGCACCACAACTTCTGAATTAAGGAGAAATCAATGAGCAAGAACAGCAAGGCTTACAAGGAAGCCGCCGAGAAGGTCGACCGGAGCCGGCTCTACACGCCGCTGGAGGCCGCGAAGCTGGCCAAGGAGACGTCGTCGAAGAAGCAGGACGCCACCGTCGAGGTCGCGATCCGGCTCGGTGTCGACCCCCGCAAGGCCGACCAGATGGTCCGCGGCACCGTGAACCTGCCGCACGGCACCGGTAAGACCGCGCGGGTGGCCGTGTTCGCCGTCGGCGACAAGGCCGAGCAGGCGCAGGCCGCCGGCGCCGACATCGTCGGCAGCGACGACCTGATCGAGCAGATCCAGGGCGGCATGCTCGACTTCGACGCGGCGATCGCGACGCCGGACCAGATGGCCAAGGTCGGCCGCATCGCCCGTATCCTCGGCCCCCGCGGTCTGATGCCGAACCCGAAGACCGGCACGGTGACCCCGGACGTGGCCAAGGCCGTCGCGGACATCAAGGGCGGCAAGATCAACTTCCGCGTCGACAAGCAGGCCAACCTCCACTTCGTGATCGGTAAGGCGTCGTTCGACGAGAAGAAGCTCGCCGAGAACTACGGCGCCGCGCTCGACGAGGTGCTGCGCGCCAAGCCGTCCTCGTCGAAGGGCCGCTACCTGAAGAAGGTCGTCGTCTCCACCACCACGGGCCCCGGAATCCCGGTCGACCCGGCGGTGACCCGGAATTTCACGGAGGAGTAGGCGGAGCCGGATCCGACCACGCTCGACAAGAAGCCCCGCACCTGTCCGGTGCGGGGCTTCTTGGTATTTGGCTTCTGAGAGTGCTCCTCGGTCGCCGGCTTCCTGGCCCTGCCGGAGTGCCGTCCCCCACGAACGGAGACCCGGGCATCTCGGCCAGAAGTCGACGGTGTCCCCCTGGCCTACCGCGACGACGACCGAAGAGCACCCTCGCGCAGCAACATAGCACCGTGGCCGTCAATTCGGTAATCGATCGTCAAGAAAATTTCACCGACGGCCAGAAGTGGGATCTTCCAGTGCTTTCACGGGCCACAGTGTGGGACCGGCGCCGGAGCGCCCGAGGAGTGAACGCGGGGGGCAAAGTATTGGCACTGCGTGCCTTTAGGCTGCTCCGGTGCTGACGAAGCGGGCCACCACGTGTGTGGATAACCGCTGATGGGGGACTCCTGCGCGCCGGCAGGCGGCGCCGACAGCATCGGGGGACTCGGCGTCGAACACGCCGTAGAGCACCTCGTCGGTGGGGACCGACAGCGTCACCACCAGCCGGACACGCCTGCCTTCATCCGAGACGGCGGCGGTGGCCGCGTCGAGCCGCGAGACGATGTCGTCGACCGTCGTCTCGGCGAGATCGGGCAGATACCACTCCGCGAGAAAGTTCGTCGCACCCCGCACGTCGGCCATGCTCCGACGGTAAGCGAACGTCCGATGGGGACGAATCGGGAATTTCCCTATGCTTTGCGGCCGGATCGGGGTCTGGCGAGATCGCAAAATCGCCGCCGACGTGGCCCGCGGTATGTGATCGTTGTCACGTGCGTTCTCAGGCCCGTGCACTGGTGCTCGTCATCGTCTCCTTCGTCACTGTCATGGCATTGGGCGTCGCCTCCGCCTTCGTATCGGCGCTGGCGTACGGCGCCACGGCGCTGATCGTGCCGGGCACCGGGACACCGGACCCCGATATCGAGGGTTACCGAGAGAACGCCTGGAGCCGGTACATCGGACCGCTGGTGTGCACCACCGACTGTGCCGATCCGGATCTGGTCGGCATTCCGTATCCCGCCTCGTTCTGGCCGATGTCCTTTCTTCCGGGGTGGTGTGTTCCGGGCCGGTGTGAGAAGTGGGACGTCTCGGTCGACGAAGGCGTCGACCACCTGATGGCGGCGCTGGATCCGTTCCTCGGGGACTCCGACGAGGACGTCTACATCTTCGGGTACTCCCAGGGCGGCGCCGTGGTCGCCAACGCGCTGGCCGAAATCGCCGGTCGCGATCTTCCCGACGCCGTGAAAGACCGGCTCAAGGTCGTCACCATCGGAGGGATCCAGAATCCCGACGGCGGGTTGTGGCAGCGGCTGGCCTGGCTGCGCTTCCTGCTTGGGGATCCCGTGCCGATCCTCGACCTGTCCTTCGAACCGCCCATGCCGACCGATACCGGAATCGCGACCACCACAATAGGTTTCGAATACGACCCGGTAGTCTACGCCCCCCGCTACTGGGGGAACCTGTTCGCCATCGCGAACATGATCGCCGCGTTCGACACGGTGCACGGGTACTACCTTGCGCCGAACGCCGAAGATGACCTGCCGATGCCGTACGGCTACACCGACCAGACCCTGGCGCCGCAGCTCGACTGTGGGGTCAACCCCGGCAACTGTCGCTTCGACGACTTCGGCAACAGCTACATCATGATCCCTGCGACGAGCCTGCCGCTCACCGATCTCGTCCGCTCGCTGGCCGACTCGGCGGGGCTCGGCTGGCTGGCCAAGCCGTTCATCGACCTGGCTGAACCGGTACTGCGGGAGCTGGTCGACCTCGGCTACGACTGGAGCGGCAATCCGGCGGTGAGCCGGGGTTCGACGATACTGCCGTTCAACCTCTTCCAGAACTGGCTCAAGGTCGGTGTCGACCTGGTGGTGGCCGCCGTCAAGGGCGTCGAGGCCTTCATCCAGAACTTCATCCCGAAAAATGAGGTGCAGTCGCCGGACGTCGGCGAGAGCACCGAAGACGCCGCCGCGGCGATCGCATCGCAGAGCCGGTCGACGATCATCCAGACCGACGTCGGAAAGACTGCCGTCACGGAGGGCACCGTGGAGGAAGAAGCCGCGGGTACCGGGAAGGAGACCGCCACCGGCGACGAGACCACCGGCGACGAGACGGTGATCGACGAGGACGAAGTCACCACCGGTGAAGAAACAGTCACCGACGACGAGACGGTGATCGACGAGGACGAGGTCACCGTCGACCACGATGCGGTGGACATCGACGACGCAGACCAGGATGCCACCGACGCCGACACCGAGACCGCCGACCCCGACACCGAGACCGCCGACACCGAGACCGAGACCGCCGACACCGAGACCGAGACCGCCGACACCGGCACACCGGCCGCGGCCTGAGGGCCGACAGGAGGAATCCCCCGCATTCAGGCGTGCGGGGGATTCTTCTTGTCCGGCTCTGCGGTCTGACTAGGCGGCGACGGCCGGCTTCAGGTAGGTGACGAGGCTGACGTCGATCGACTCGTCGATGAAGTAGTACTGGCAGCCCTTGAGGTAACGCATGTAGCGCTGGTAGTTCTCTTCGTCGGTCGCCGCGATCGCCGCGTCCTTGTTGGCCTCAAGGCGGTCGGCCCAGATGCCGAGCGTCTTGATGTAGTGGTTGCGCAGCGACATCGTCTCAGGCACCACGAATCCGGCCTTCTCGCCGTGCTCGACCATCATCTGTGTGGTGGGCAGACGGCCGCCGGGGAAGATCTCGGTGATCATGAACTTGATGAACCGGGCCAGTTCGAACGTCAGCTTCTTCCCGCGTTCGGCCAGGTCGTAGGGGTGGTACCCGACGCTGCTCTGGATCGTCATCCGGCCGTCCTCGGGCAGGACGTCGTAACACATCTTGAAGAAGTCGTCGTAGCGCTCGAAGCCGAAGTGCTCAAACGCCTCGATGGACACGATGCGGTCGACGGGGGAGTGGAACTGCTCCCAGCCCTCCAGCCGGACATCGAACGTGCGTTCGGAGTCGAGCTTGCCCAGCAGCTGATCGCAGTAGGCCTTCTGGTTCTTCGACAAGGTCAGGCCGATGACGTTGACGTCGTACTTCTCCATCGCGCGCTGCAGGGTCAGGCCCCAGCCGCAGCCCACCTCGAGCAGCGTCATGCCGGGCTTGAGGTCGAGCTTGTCGAGGTGCTGGTCGACGTTGGCGATCTGTGCTTCCGAGAGGGTCACATTCGGCCCGGTGAAGTACGCACAGCTGTACTTACGGGTCGGGTCCTGGAAGACACCGAAGAAGTCGTCGGACAGGTCGTAGTGAGCCTGGATGTCCTCGAAATGAGGCGTCAGATCCTTCGTGCCGCTGGATTGGTCAGACATATTTCCCCTGCTTCGCCGCTTCCGGTCCATATCAACTGTGCAAGACCGTACCGAAGACGCGGCTCGGCGCTTCTGCAAACACGCGTCCTGAAGGCATCAGACTAGCGTTCGGCGTGGCACGGGAGCCAACCCGCAGGCCCGCGCTACTTGGCCAGGGTGAACTGGTTGACGTCGATGTAGCCCACCCGGAAGCCCTTTGCGCAGCCCGTCAGGTAGTGCATGTACCGGTCGTAGACCTCTTCTGACTGCACCGCGATCGCCTCGTCCCGGCGCGAGCGCAGAGCCGCGGCCCAGCAGTCCAGCGTGCGCGCGTAGTGGGGCTGCAGCGACTGCGTGCGGGTGAGGTCGAAACCCGCTGGTCTCGCATGCTGTTCGACCTTCTCGATGGACGGCAGCCGACCACCGGGGAAAATCTCGGTCAGGATGAACTTCACGAACCGGGCCACCTCGAAGGTCAGCGGCATCCCGCGCTCGGTCATCTGGGGCATCGTCAGCGCGGTGATGGTGTGCAGCAGCATTACGCCGTCCTCGGGCAGTGCCCGGGCGGCCATGGCGAAGAAGTCGTCGTAGCGGTCGAACCCGAAGTGCTCGAACGCGCCGATCGAGACGATGCGGTCGACGGGTTCGTCGAACTGCTCCCAGCCGGTCAGCAGGACGCGTTTGCGTCTGCTGTCGCCTGATTCCGCGAACAGCCGCTCGACGTGAGCCTTCTGGTTCGCGCTGAGCGTCAGTCCGACGACGTCGACGTCGTAGGACTCCACGGCGCGCATCATCACCGACCCCCAGCCGCAGCCGACGTCCAGCAGCGTCATTCCCGGCTCCAGACCGAGTTTTCCGAGTGCGAGATCGACCTTGGCCAGCTGCGCTTCCTCCAAAGTCATGTCCTCGCGTTCGAAGTACGCGCAGCTGTAGGTCTGGGACGGATCGAGGAACAAGCGGAAGAACTCGTCCGAGAGGTCATAGTGCGCCTGCACGTCGTCGAAGTGAGGCGTGAGATTGCGTTTCGAGGCCAAGACGGCCTTCCCCGGACACAGCCCGAAGAGAATCTCCTGTAAGACGGCGCGTCGTGCCCTGCCGAGGATGCTACGCGCACTTCACCGAACGTGCTTTGACGCGAAAGTCAGGGAGCTTCGGCGAACGTGGTCTTCAGTTCTCCGACGATGTCGTCCCACAGGGGCTCGGGCAATTCGTGGCCCATGCCGTCGAACAACACGAGGCGGGCGCCGGGGATCGCCCGGGCGACGGCCCGGCCGCCCGACGGCCGCATCAGCTTGTCCGCCTTGCCGTGGATGACCACCGTCGGCGCGGTCGTCTGCCGGTTGTAGCGCCGGAGGCTGCCGCTGCCCAGGATCGCGGCGAAGTGCCTGGCGACCCCGGCCGGGTAGTAGCTGCGGTCGTACCCTTCGATCGCATCGGCGCGCAGCCGCTCCTCGGCCGCCGGATAACCCGGGCTGCCGATGATCCGGGCCACCCGCACCGCGTTCTCGATGACCGCCTCGCGATCAGAACCCTTGGGGCGCTGCAGAATCGCGGCGAGTTGGCGTGGTCCGGGAGGCGGCAGTGCCGCCTGGTTGTTGCTGGAGAAGATTACCCCGAGCGATCTGGTACGGACCTGGTGGCGGGCGGCGAAGATCTGGGCGATCATGCCGCCCATCGACCCGCCCACCACGTGCGCGCTGTCGATGGACAGGTGGTCGAGCAGCGCCGCCGCGTCGTCGGCCATGTCTTCGAGCGTGTACGCGGCGGGGCTCGGCAGCCCGACCAGTGACCGCGCCATCCGCGGCACCAGCGGGGCACCGGAATGGTGGTGGGGCAGCTTGCTGGACAGGCCGACGTCGCGGTTGTCGAACCGGATGACCCGCAGGCCCTGGTCGGTGAGCTTCTCGCAGAAACCCTTGCGCCACAACAGCAATTGGGCGCCCAGGCCCATGATCAGGAGAACGGCCGGGTCGTTCGGGTCGCCCATGTCCTCGTAGTGGATGTCCAGCTCACCCGACTTCGCCGTCCCTACCCGGACCTCCACCAAACCTCCAGTGTCTTGTCGCTGTTCATGTGCCCGCTTACCACTATGACAATGTGTGACATCTGCGGCGAACAGCAGGTACCCCGTGAGGAAAGAGATGTGAGAGTGCGCCTGCCCGTGTAGCGTTTTGCGCGGCCGGCTGAGGCCGGTGAGCTGTTGCCCGAAGTCGCCGTCGAGTCGTGCTTCGGCACGTCGTGGAACCGGTACGGCATGGAGCACCGGTTTGCCCGCGTCGCGAACATGGACTGGACCGACGTCACCGACATGCTCAGCGTGCGGGCGCGATAGCGGTCAGGTTTCCAGTTCGTCGGAATGCTCGCGACTGACCTCCACCATGAAGTTCGCGAAGTACCCCGTCAGCGCCGGATCGCTCATCATCTGCCAGTTCGGCGCCAACAGCTTCATGTAGCGCTCCACGTAAAGGAACTGTTTGCCGATGAGCACCAGCTCGCGCGGAAGCTTCACGTCGTACGCGTCGGCAAGTGCGGAGAGCTGCTTGCCGATCTCGGCGTAACTCAGATCGCCCAGCGACTTCAGTGTCAGCGGGGTGGCAAACTTCTCCAGGTCCTTGGCGGCCTCGGCTTCGGGCTTGACGGTCCCGACCGCGCCCATCAGCACGACGATCTTGCCCGCGGCGGCGTGGTCCTTCTTGACCAGCAGCGCGTACACCAGTTCGCGCAGCAGCCACCGGGTGCGCGGGTCGATGCGGCCCATGATGCCGAAGTCGAAGAACACGATCTTGCCGTCGTCGTCGACGTACAGGTTGCCCGCGTGGAGATCGCCGTGGAACAGGCCGTGGCGGAGGCCGCCCTCGAACACGCTGAACAGCAGCGCCTTGACCAGCCCCGTGCCGTCGAACCCCTTCTTGCGGATCGCGGCGACGTCGTCGATGCGCACACCCGTCACGCGCTCCATCGTCAGCACCCGCTCGCTGGTCAGGTCCCAGTACACCTGCGGCACCCGGATGTTCTTGCCGAGCGGGGAGGCGTGCATGTGCGCGACCCACGCGTCCATCGACTGCGCCTCCAACCGGAAGTCGAGTTCCTCGGCCAGATTGTCGGCGAAATCGGCTACCACATCCTGCGCGGAGAGCCGCTGCCCGAGCTTGGCGAACTCGACCAGGCGGGCGCCGCGCTTGAGGATCTGCAGGTCGGCGGCGACCCGGCGGCGGATGCCCGGCCGCTGGATCTTGACCACCACCTCCTCGCCGGTGTGCAGGGTGGCGTAGTGGACCTGGGCGATGGAGGCCGACGCGAACGGCTTCTCGTCGAACGACTTGAACAGATTCTGCGGCTCGTTGCCGAGTTCCTCCCTGAACAGTTTGTGAACGGCGTCGGTGTCGGCCGGCGGCACCCGGTCCAGCAGGCTGCGGAACTCGCGGCTGAGTGGTTCACCGAAGGCACCCGGGCTGGATGCGATGATCTGGCCGAACTTGACGTAGGTGGGTCCGAGATCGGCGAATGCCTGCGGGACCTCTTTGACGATCTTCTGCGCAAGAGAGCCGCGTCCGGTGAGTTTGGTCAGGACGCGCGCGCCGGTCCGGGTGATCTGCCAGCCGGTCGCTCCGATGCGGGCTGCCTCGGCCGGAAGCGGTACCCGGTCCAGCCTGGCAACGTCGCGGTGGGATGGTTTCCGCGGTGCAGTCATCTCTGCAGTGTCTCAAAAGCCGCGAGGCGGGCGAAAAAGCTGTGGATCAGGTCACACGGCAGAAAGCGCGTCGCTCAGGCGGCGCACATGCCGGGCGGGGCGACGGCGACCGCGGCGGAGGTGCTGTCGGTCAGCTTGGCCCCCGGTGAGGGTTTCTGACCGCACACCTCCCACGTCGCCGGGTTCATCGGCGTGTGCGCGGTGGTGTTGATGACCCTGGTGCCGAGTTCGCGACCGGTGATCCCGGAAAACATCTCCTTGGCGGTCTGCAGCGTCATGCCCTCGAACGAGGGCATTTCCATCGGCTCGGGCTGCGCGGTGGCGCTGGCCATTCCCAACGCTGCGGCGGTGAGCGTGGCTGCGGTACAGCCCGCGGCGAGGAACTTTCGCATCGATCTCCCCCTCGGTGACTGGTTCGGCCCCCCGGCCCTCACTCACGCTAACCCATGTGCCGCGCTCAGGCGAAGGCGTCTTCGAGTTCGGTCCGGGTCCGCACCGGATCGTCGCCCGGCCGGTAGGACGGCAGTGTGTGCGGCGCCAGCTCCGGGTCGAGACCGTCGGTGACGCGCGCTCTGGCCTGTTCGAATTCCGGGACCGGGCCCGATGCGGCGTGCAATCCGTTGATGACAGACCACACCATGGCGCGCCGCGCCGTGCGCTCCAGGATGTTCGGATCGCGATGCTGGATCAGGCCTTTCGCCCAGGACGGCATCGCGTCGCGCATCGCCCAGTTGAGTGCGGCCTGCGGCAGCGGCAGATTCGGGCCGGTGGCCATCGCGGTGCCGTAGGTGACCGCCAGCTTGGGCAGATAGGACTTCAGGCAGTCCAGTGTCTCGGCCTTGGTGGTGGGCAGGTCGGTGCCGCCGAGCGCGTGCCCGACCCGAACGAACTCCCCGTAGTAGCGGTCGAGCTTCTTACCGCGCAGCGGCTGCGGGTGGTAGAGCTCGTGGGCGGTGGCGATACCCCACACCACCGTCGCGTAGTTCCAGCGCAGCCACTCGGGGTCGTCGGCGTCGTACCTGGCGCCGTCCGGACGGGTTCCCTTGACGGTGTGGTGCATCGAGCGCACCGCCAGCGCGAGGCGTTCCGCGGTCGCGGTCGAGCCGTAGGCGGTGCCGATGAAGAACGCGACCGAATGGCCGAGCCGGACCAGCGCGCCCTTGGGGTCGATCTCGGGCATCGGATCGTCTCTGGACTCCGGCTTGACGAGGCGCGAGTGGTGGATGCCCATCCAGTAGATCGACGGGTCGAGACGCTCGATGAACGCCGCGCACTGCAGTCCGAACACCAGCGCCTCCATGTGCGAGTGCACGTGCCAGACGGCGCTGCCGGGCCCGAACCAGCCGGGATCGCCGAGCGGACCGGCGAAGTCCATCCCCTTGAAGAAGTGCCGACGGATGTCCTGGTCGAACCGTTTGTCCACCACGTTCTGCACGGCCTGCTGGGCGATCTGATGCGGCAGGAACATTCGGGCGCCTCCGAAAAGTTGGTCACGGGTGTGCCCAGAATATCGTCTGGGTACGCCTGTGGCCAGAACCACTACGCTGTAGCGGTGTCCAATGCCCCGTCCAGATCGGCGGCGACCCCGCCGGCGGCCATTCCGGTGGCGAGCCCGACGAGGTGGGCGGGTGTGTCGCTGGCCGACCGACGGGCCGAGCGTCGCGCGCTGCTCGTCGAAGCCGCGTTCCGGCTGTTCGGCGACGGCGGTGAGCCCGCGGTGTCGGTGCGCTCGGTGTCCCGGGAGGCCGGGCTGAACACCCGTTACTTCTATGAGAGCTTTCGTGACACCGACGACCTGCTGGGCGCGGTGTACGACCGGGTGAGCGCCGAACTCGCCGCGGTGGTCGAGGAGGCGATGTCCCGGGCCGGAGAGTCCCTGCCCGCGCGCACCCGCGCGGGGATGACCGCGGTGTTGCACTTCAGTTCCGCCGACCCGCGTCGCGGACGGGTGCTGTTCACTGATGCGCGGGCCAACCCGGTGCTGACGGCGCGACGGGCCGCCACCCAGGATCTGCTGCGGGAGGCGGTGCTGACCGAAGGGTGGCGGCTGCACCCCGACTCCGACCCGACGGCTGCGGTGGTGGGCGCCGCGATGTACACCGGCGCGATGGCCGAACTCGCCCAGCAGTGGCTGGCGGGGCACCTCGGTGACGACCTCGAGGCCGTGGTCGGCTACGCGCTGCGGCTCGTGCTGCGCTAACTCCTCTGCCGCCGAAATTGCACCCAGCGCGATGATTCGGCGACTTGACGCGCGTGGAATGCGATTTCGGCGCTTGAGAAGGGCGGCTCGTCAGTCAGGCTGGGGAAGACGCCGGGGTGAACGGCTTGAGCCACTCGGTCTCGGGCCAGCCCTCCAGCCCGGCGACCAACTCGTACAGGGTGGCGCCGTCGATGCTCTCCCGGATGATGTCGCCCTGGCCGGCGTGCCGGGCGAGCTCCTCGATCATGTGGAAGAACACCCAGCGCACCGACCAGGCTGGCACATCCTTGGGAAACCACGGCACCTGCTGCGGAATGGGTACTGCCGCACCGAGGTCGCATGTCTGCAACAGGTGCAGCGTCTAGGTGTTCTGCCGGTCGAACGCGGTCAGGAGGTCGGCGAGGGTCTCGTCGTCGCGCATCACGAACTGGTCGTCGTAATCGGCGGCCTGATCCTGAATCGGACGCGTGTCGCTCTCGCACATGTGCGGCGCGGCGGCCACCCGCTCCATCCAGCCGCGTTGGCAGAAGGTGACGTGCTTGATCAGCCCGCCGATCGACATCGCGCTCACCGACGGCTTGGACCGCGCCTGGGCGTCGGTGAGGCCGTACGCGATCGCGTGGAACGCATACTGCTGCGCGCGCAGGTACTCGGTGAGTCCGGCTCGCTCGTCGGCGATCGGAGGGGGCATGGCAGGCATATCAGTTCTCCTTGGAGGTGTGGATGAAAAGGTCACGGAGCAAAGCGATTTCAGCTCCGTGGTGGATCACTTCGCGGTTGATGTGCAGCACCAGCGTCGCCATCGGCTCGTCGGCGTACGGACCCTCGGCGGGGCCGCACGGCGCGGCGAGGTCGGAGTCGGTGAGGGCGCGCACGCCCGACGTCCAGCCGCGGTACGCGTCGTCGAGCTGGCGCAGTGCGGTCTCGGCGTCCGCGGCGTAGTCCCACGTCTGGTAGTCGGCCGGCGGGCCGCCGAAATGTGAGTGGGTGCGCATCGCGAGCACGCCGACGATCACGTGTGCCATCCGCCAGGCGATCGTGGTGAACGGCTCAGGCCGCGGCGGTGGATACGCGAAGTCCGGAAACAGCCGCGCGCCGTCCCTGCGCACGGTCCAGCAGCCGGGCACCGGTTCCCAGAAGTACTCCTCGTCGGTGAGGCCGTCGAGGCGGGGCCGGAGCTGACGGGTCCAGTGCCAGTCGAGCTGCTCGGCCAGGGAGGAAGCGACGTCGGTGCTCATGGAGTACACCCTGGCAGCCATTGAGGACAGTTTCTGTCCTACAACTGAGGCAGACTGTCGACATGGCGGAGACGACCGGCCGGACACTGCAGCTGCTGGGTCTGTTGCAGTCGCGCCGGGTGTGGAGTGGCGAGGAACTCGCCGAGCGGCTCGGGGTGACGACGCGCAGCGTGCGGCGCGATGTCGACCGGCTCCGGGAGCTGGGCTATCCGGTGCACGCCAGCACCGGGCACGGCGGCGGCTACCAGCTCGGCGCCGGCGCCGCGCTGCCGCCGCTGCTGCTCGACCCGGACGAGGCCGTGGCCATGGCGGTCTGTCTGCGGGTGGCTGCGGGAGGCAGCGTGGCCGGGGTGGGCGAGTCGGCGCTGCGGGCACTGAGCAAGCTGGATCAGGTGATGCCGGCGCGGCTGCGCTCGCAGGTCGCCGCTGTCCACGACACGACGGTGACGCTGGGATCGGCGACCGACACCCCGGTTGAGCCCGACGTGCTGATGACGCTCGCGCGCGCCAGCCGCGACCACGAGCACGTCACCGCCGGCTACGTGGACGTCCGCGGGAACGTGACCCGGCGGCGGCTGGAGCCGTATCAGCTGGTGACGACCGGGCGGCGCTGGTATCTGCTGTGCTTTGACCGAGACCGCGACGACTGGCGCAGCCTGCGGCTGGACCGGATGTCGGACGTGCACGCGGTGGGAACGACGTTCACGCCGCGGGAAGCGCCCGACGCCGCCGCCTACGTGCAGCACGCGATCTCGTCGTCGCCCTACCCGTACGTGGCGCGGGTGCGGTACTTCGCCCCGCGGGACGCGGTCGCTCGGGTGTTCCCCGCGGCGTCGGTGACCGTGCAGTCCGACGGGCCGTACGCGTGCATCCTGACCACCGGCGCCGACGACCCTGAACGCATGGTGCCGTGGCTGGCCATGCCGGGCTGCGACTTCGAGGTGCTGGAACCGCCCGAGGTCATCGCCGCGGTGCGGGTGGTGGCGGACCGGATCGCGCGCGCGGCCCGCAGATGACGGTCAGCCCGTCAGATCACCAGTCCCCGATGGCCGGGCCGGTCGGGAAGCCGCCGCGGAACGGCCGGGACTTGCTGCCCTGGACCGCTTTGGTGCTGTCGCGGACCTCGCCCTGCGCGTGCACGATCCCGGCGTCGGCGACGCGCGCCTCGGAGATGCCGCGCGCGACACCGAAGTCGTTGATCCGGATCACGGAGTTCTCCGAGGCCTGCCGGCTCTTCACGGTCGGGCCGGGGGCCACCTTCCGAACGTCCGCCTCTGCCGAGCCTGCGCCAAGGCCGATGAACGCGGCCGCGCCGAACGCGCCGATAGCTGCTATTCCGAGCACTTTCGCGGTGCGGGCGAGGGCTCGGGAGGGGGCGGTCATCGGCAATCTCCTTCAGTCACGGGTCAGCGAGCGTTTCGTACCTGGTCGCCGCAGATGATGCCACAGGGTGTCTGTTCACATACAGCTAATCCACAGCCACGCGGGTCACAGGCTTAACTGATCACCGATATTCGGCCTCCCGGAAGCCGTAGGGTGCTGGCGTGGACATCACCTCCGCCGAGTCGACGGAGCTGTTCACCGGGCCGTCCGACATGCCGTGTCAGGTGGTGCGGGTGAGCTACCGGGACTGCTCGGTGCCGGTGCCGGTGCCGGTGCCGGTGCCGGTGCGGGTGGTGGGGCCGGGTCTGCAGACCGTCGGCGACCCGCCGGCGCGTCCCGGCCAGTCGACCGTCGAGGTGTCCGTCCGGGTTTCCGATCCGGTGCCGGGCCGGCGTCGCGCCGCCCGCGCGGAGGCCGACGGCAGCTGGGCCGAATTCGACTTCGTCGACGCCGAACCCGGCTGGACCATGTTCATGGTCAGCCACTTCCATTACGACCCGGTGTGGTGGAACACCCAGGCCGCCTACACCAGCGTGTGGACCGAGGACCCGCCCGGGCGCTGCCGGCAGACCAACGGCTTCGAACTAGTCTGCGCGCACCTGGAGATGGCCAGACGTGAACCGGAGTACAAGTTCGTGCTCGCCGAGGTCGACTACCTCAAGCCGTACTGGGACACCCATCCGCAAGACCGGGCTGACCTGCGCAGACTCGTCGCCGAGGGCCGTGTCGAGATCATGGGCGGCACCTACAACGAGCCCAACACGAACCTGACCGGACCGGAGACGGCCATCCGTAACTTCGTGCACGGCAGTGGCTTCCAGCGCGACGTGCTGGGGGCCGCGCCGGCCACCGCGTGGCAGCTCGACGTGTTCGGACACGACCCCCAATTCCCGGCGATGGCCGCCGACGCCGGCTTGACGTCGAGTTCGTGGGCACGCGGACCGCACCACCAGTGGGGTCCGATGGCCTCCGAGAACGGTCGGGCCGGCGACCCCGGGCGCATGCAGTTCGCCAGCGAGTTCGAGTGGATGGCGCCGTCCGGGCGCGGACTGCTCACCCACTACATGCCCGCGCACTACGCGGCGGGCTGGTGGATGGACTCGTCGGCGTCGCTGCGTGACGCCGAGGCCGCGACCTACGAGCTGTTCACCGGGATGAAGAAGGTCGCGCTGACCCGGAACGTGCTGCTGCCCGTCGGCACCGACTACACCCCGCCCAACAAGTGGGTCACCGACATCCACCGGGACTGGAACGCGCGCTACACCTGGCCGCGGTTCGTGTGCGCGCTGCCCCGGGAGTTCTTTGCTGCGGTCCGGGCCGAACTCGACGCCACGGGCAGGTCGGCCTCCCCACAGACCCGGGACATGAACCCGATCTACACCGGCAAGGACGTGTCCTACATCGACACCAAGCAGGCCAACCGCGCCGCGGAACTGGCCGTGTCCGAGGGCGAGCAGTTCGCGGTCTTCGCCGGTCTGCTGACCGGTGCCACCTACCCCGAAGCCGCGCTGGCCAAGGCCTGGGTGCAGTTGGCGTACGGCGCCCACCACGACGCCATCACCGGATCGGAATCCGACCAGGTCTACCTCGACCTGTTAACCGGGTGGCGTGACGCGTGGCAGCTGGGGTCGGCGGCCCGTGACGGGGCACTGGCACTGCTGTCCAGGGTGGTCGGCGGGTCGATCGTGGTGTGGAACTCGTTGTCGCACAAACGCTCCGACGTGGTTACGCTTCACGTCGACGAGCCGCTCGCCGGGCACCTCGTCGACAGCGACGGCCGGAACGTGCCGGTGCTGGTGGAGGACGACGGGCACACGCTGACCTGGATCGCCCGTGACGTGCCGTCGATGGGCTGGTGCTCCTACCGGCTGGTGCGTGACGGCGTGTCCTCATCGTGGGAAGCGGCCGAGGGCGCCGACATCGGCAACGAGCATTACCGGCTCGCCGTCGACGGCGCCCGCGGAGGCGGGATCAGCTCGCTGCGCGCCGGCGGGCGGGAACTGATCGCCGACGGCCGCGTCGGCAACGAGCTGGCCGTCTATCAGGAGTATCCGGCGCATCCGGTGGCCGGGGAGGGTCCCTGGCACCTGCTGCCGATGGGGCCGCTGGTCACTTCCGCCGAACATCCGGCCACCGCGGTGCGCGCCTTCCGCAGCGACCTCGGTGAACGCGTCGTCGTGCGCGGCGCGATCCCCGGACTGCTGCGCTACACGCAGACAGTGACGTTGTGGCGCGGTGTCGACAGGGTGGACTGCCGGACCACGATCGACGACTTCCGCGGTCGGGACCAGCTGGTGCGGTTGCGCTGGCCCTGCCCCGTGCCCGGCGCGATGCCGGTCAGCGAGGCCGGGGCCGCGGTGGTCGGCCGCGGTTTCGCCCTGCTCCACGAGCCCGGATCCGCCACGTCGGTCGACACCGCGGTGCATCCGTACACGCTGGACAATCCGGCCCACGGTTGGTTCGGCCTGTCCTCGGCGATGCGGGTGCGTTTCCGCGGGGGCGCGGTGCGCGCGGTGTCGGTCGCCGAGGTGGTCTGCCCGGTAGTCGACGACGACGTCCGCGCTCTGATCGCCGCCCTCGGCCGTGCCGGCGTGACCGCGACCTGCAGCTTGGCCGACGCGCCGCGCTACGGTGACCTGTCGGTGGACTCCAACCTGCCCGATATGCGCATCACCATCGGGCATGTCGACGAAAACTCTTTCACGGCACAGGTTCTCGATGATGCCCCGGCGGCAGCGCGGCTGTGGGTGCCGGCCGCGCAGCCGTTGCGCGACGTGTGGGTGCCCGGAGCCGACCTACGTGATCCCGCCGCGCTGCCGGTACTGGTCGTCGGTGCCGTCGGGGACACCGCGGCGGCGGTGGCGGCGCTGGTCGAGGATCTGGCCGACGCGGAGATCCTCGTCGACCAGGACGTCGTGGAACCCTTCGAAGCCCGCACCGTCGCGCTGATGAACCGCGGTGTGCCCGGGTTCGCCGTCGAGTCCGACGGCACGCTGCACTCGTCGCTGATGCGCTCGTGCACCGGATGGCCGTCGGGCACCTGGATCGACCCGCCCCGACGCGCCGCCCCCGACGGATCCGGCTTCGGGCTGCAGCACTGGACTCACCGTTTCGACTACGCACTCGTCGCCGGCGACGGCGACTGGCGGGACTGCGGCATTCCCTCCCGCAGTGCTGAATTCAGTCAGCCGCTGGTCGCCGTGTCGGCCCGCCGCCACGCCGGCGCCGGCGGCCTGCCGCCCTGGGGTTCGCTGCTGGAGGTGCAGCCCGAGGGGGCGGTGCGGGTCACCGCGCTCAAGGCGGCGGGCAATCCGACGGCGCGCGGCAGTGCCCGGCACGCCGACCCGGCCGACGGCGTCGTGGTGCGGATCGCCGAGACGCTGGGCCGCCCGGCCCGGGTCTCGCTGCAGTCCGGACTGCGCCACATCGCCGAACCCCAGCGGCTGAACCTCGTCGAAGAGCCGCTGACAGCAGCGCACGGCCCGCTCGACGGATACGAGATCGCCACCCTGAGAACGCAATTGAACTTTCCCCGGGTGGCGCACGCCGATCAGGTGTCACTGGCCCCGGATGCCGAACCGGTGCAGCCCCTTTACGCCAGGTACTGGCTGCACAACCGCGGGCCGGCGCCGCTGGGCGGACTCCCCGCGGTGGCGCACCTGCACCCGCACCGCCTGGACGTCGCCGCCGGTGCCCTCGTCCCACTCCGGCTCACCGCCGTCAGTGACGCCACCGACACCGCGCTGCACGGCATGGTGCGCGTCCTCGCGCCGCCCGGCTGGGACACCGGGGTTGTCGACCTGCCGTTCATGCTGCCGCCCGGAGATCATCTGGAATCGACTGTCGATGTCGCGGTGCCCGCCGACGTCGCGCCCGGCCTGTATCCGGTGCGCGCCGAGCTCGCCGCCACCGGCGCGGCGATCCCCACGTCCTGGCATCAGACCGTCGAGGACGTGGCGGTGCTGTCGGTCGGGCGCCACGACGACCGGCTGCTGCGACTGGTCGCCGACCCCGGCGACGTCGACGTCGAGGCGGGGTCAGCTGCGCGGCTGAGCGTCACGGTCGGCACGGACGCCCACACCGACCTGACCGTGGAGGCGCACCTGATTTCACCGTGGGGAACGTGGGAGTGGCTGACGCCCAACATCACCGGCGGCGTGATCCCCCCGCGGGGCACGTGCGAGCTGGTCTTCGACGTCACCCCCCCGAGATGGACCGAGCCGGGGCAGTGGTGGGCGCTGATCCGCGTCGCGGCTGCCGGGGAGCTGGTGTACTCCCCGGCGGTCCGGGTGAGGGTGTCGTGACTGCCATCGCGGCGACGGTCGGAGCGCACACCGTCACCGTCGCCGACATCGACGCGCGCGAACAGGCCCTGCGCGCCGGACCCCGGCAGTACGCGCTGCCGCGGCCCGGCACCGCCGAAGCGAGGCAACTGCGCCGCTGGCTCACCCAGGTGCTCGTCGCCGAACGAGTCGTGGCGGCCGCGTCGGCCGGACTCGATGCGGCGGCCGTGCCCACCGAGGACGAGTTGCTGCCCGACACCGTCGCCCGCCTGGAGATCGGCAGCGTCGCCGCGGCCACCCTGGCCGACCCCGCTGCCCGCGCGGTGTACGTCGCGGTCACTTCCGACGTGACCGTCACCGACGAGGCCGTCGCCGCCTATCACGCCCGAAATCCCCTGCGGTTCAGCCACACCCAGCCAGCCGGGGGTGGCTGGCGCCGTCCGTCCACCGCGGCGGCACTCGGCGATGTGCGCGCGGAGATCGCCACGCACCTGCTGGCCGCTGCCCGACGGCGGGCCTATCGCAGGTGGCTCGATTCCCGTTGTGCCGAAATGGTCACGCTCTACGAGGGATATGAGCACCCCGGGGATCCCCGGCAGCCCGATAACACCCATAGGCATTGATGTCCGATCTCACCCTTGCGCTCGACATCGGCGGCACCAAGATCGCCGCCGGTGTCGTTGCCGCCGACGGCACCCTGCTCCACCGCGCCCAGCGGCCCACCCCCGACGGCGACGCCGAAACCGTGTGGGCCGTCGTCGCGTCACTGCTCACCGAGACCGTGGACGCCGCACCCGGCCCGGTGTCGGCGGTCGGCGTCGGGTCCGCCGGACCCATCGACGTCCCGGCCGGAACCGTCAGCCCCATCAACATCCCCGAATGGCTGCGGTTCCCGATCGTCGAGCGCGTCGCCGAGCTCACCCGGTTGCCGGTCACGCTCGGCGGGGACGGGTTGTGTATGACGCTGGGCGAATGGTGGAGGGGCGCCGGGCGGGACGCCCGGTTCCTGCTGGGGATGGTGGTGTCGACCGGGATCGGCGGCGGGCTGGTGCTCGACGGCGCCCCCTATCGGGGCCGCAGCGGCAACGCCGGACATGTCGGGCACGTCGTCGTCGAACCCGGCGGTGCGCCGTGTGCGTGTGGAGGCCGCGGCTGCGTCGAGACCGTTGCGTCGGGTCCACACCTGGCCGCGTGGGCCCGGGAGAACGGATGGGCGGGCGGAACCGATGCCCGAGCGCTGGCCGACGCGGCCGGCCGCGGGGATCCGGTGGCACTGCGCGCGTTCGGACGCGGCGCGGACGCCCTGGCGCGGATGATCGTGTCGGTGGGCGCGGTGTGCGACCTCGATCTGGTGGTCGTCGGCGGCGGGGTCGCCAAGGCCGGCGCGCTGTTGTTCGACCCGCTGCGCGCGGCGGTGGCCGGCTACGCCGGCTTGGACTTCTTGCACGGTCTGCAGGTCGTGCCCGCCGCGCTCGGCGGCGACGCCGGCCTGGTGGGGGCCGCCGCACTGGCGCGGCACAGCGCGCGATCACACCGTTTTGGCTGATCGCGGCGCGGCACGCTATCCTGGCTCGGTTCCACCGAAGACCGTCGGTCACCGATGAGCGCTTGCTTCGAGTGCTCAAGTATCGGTTGAAGGTCCCGGGTTCACCCGGGCGGCCCACGCAGGAGGACGAGGCCGGCACGTTCTGACGTGCTTCTGTATGCGCCCCGACCTGTCTGCGTCGGGGCGCTTGTGTTTTCCCGGACCCTCGTGATCTGCCGGTTGGTGGACGTCCCAACCATCACGAGGAGGCAAGCATGGCCAAGGCTGACAAGGCCACCGCGGTCGCCGACATCGCCGAGAAGTTCAAGGAGGCGACGGCCACCGTCGTCACCGAATATCGCGGCCTGACGGTGTCCAACCTTGCCGAGCTGCGTAGGTCGCTGGGTTCGTCGGCGACCTACACCGTCGCCAAGAACACCTTGGTGAAGCGTGCCGCGGCAGAGGCCGGCATCGAGGGGCTCGACGAGCTCTTCACCGGCCCGACCGCGATCGCGTTCATCGAAGGTGAGCCGGTTGACGCCGCCAAGGCGCTCAAGAAGTTCGCCAAGGACAACAAGGCGCTGGTCGTCAAGGGCGGCTACATGGACGGTCGCGCGCTGTCCGTCTCCGAGGTCGAGAAGATCGCCGACCTGGAGTCGCGCGAGGTGCTGCTGTCCAAGCTGGCCGGTGCGATGAAGGCGAAGCAGTCCCAGGCCGCGGCGCTGTTCGTGGCGCCTGCGTCCCAGGTCGCTCGCCTGGCCGCAGCTCTGCAGGAAAAGAAGGCCGCAGGGGATTCAGCAGAATCCGCTGCTTGATACCAAGACCACCCACAGAAGTAACTAGGAAGGACCAATCATGGCCAAGCTGTCCACCGACGAATTGCTCGACGCGTTCAAGGAAATGACCCTGCTGGAGCTCTCTGAGTTCGTGAAGCAGTTCGAGGAGACCTTCGACGTCACCGCTGCGGCTCCGGTCGCCGTCGCCGCTGCCGGCCCCGCCGCCGGTGGTGCCCCCGCCGAGGCCGCCGAGGAGCAGTCGGAGTTCGACGTCATCCTCGAAGGTGCCGGCGACAAGAAGATCGGCGTCATCAAGGTCGTTCGCGAGATCGTCTCCGGCCTGGGTCTCAAGGAAGCCAAGGACCTCGTCGACAGCGCCCCCAAGCCGCTGCTGGAGAAGGTCAACAAGGAGGCCGCCGAGGACGCCAAGGCCAAGCTCGAGGCTGCCGGCGCGTCGGTCACCGTCAAGTAGTTCGCCGCAATCGCGAAGCTGTGGGGCCGGTCTGGCAAACAGACCGGCCCCACAGTTGTCTGATCGGAAAGCGGGCAGGCGGTCTCGGCGGACCGAGTGTTGCCGCGCAAGCGCGTAGGTTACAGTGACTCAAGCCACAGGTGTGAAATTCTGTGGCGACACGTTCGGCTTTGGTGGAAGGAATTCGCGTGGGCATTGGCATTCAGATTGAGGGGCTGACCAAGTCCTTCGGAGCCCAGCGAATTTGGGAAGATGTCACCTTCGACCTGCCCGCCGGTGAGGTCAGCGTGCTGCTGGGCCCGTCCGGTACCGGTAAGTCGGTGTTTCTGAAGTCGCTGATCGGCCTGCTGCGCCCCGAGCGCGGCAAGATCATCGTCGACGGCACCAACATCATCGAGTGCTCGGCCAAGGAGCTCTACGAGATCCGCACGCTGTTCGGCGTCATGTTCCAGGACGGCGCGCTGTTCGGCTCGATGAGCCTCTACGACAACACCGCGTTCCCTCTTCGTGAGCACACGAAGAAGAAGGAAAGCGAGATCCGCAAGATCGTCATGGAGAAGCTGGACCTGGTCGGTCTGGGAGGTGACGAGAACAAGTTCCCCGGTGAGATCTCCGGCGGTATGCGCAAGCGTGCCGGCCTGGCCCGTTCGCTGGTGCTCGACCCGCAGATCATCCTCTGTGACGAGCCGGACTCGGGCCTGGACCCGGTGCGTACCGCGTATCTGTCCCAGCTGCTGATCGACATCAACGCCCAGATCGACTGCACGATCCTGATCGTCACGCACAACATCAACATCGCGCGCACGGTGCCCGACAACATGGGCATGCTGTTCCGCAAGAAGCTGGTGATGTTCGGGCCTCGCGAGGTGCTGCTGACCAGCGATGAGCCGGTGGTCAAGCAGTTCCTCAACGGCCGTCGTATCGGCCCGATCGGTATGTCGGAGGAGAAGGACGAGTCGACGATGGCCGAAGAGCAGGCCATGATCGACGCCGGTCACCACGACGGTGGTGTCGAGGAGATCGAAGGGGTGCCGCCGCAGGTCCAGGCCACCCCGGGCATGCCGGAGCGCCAGGCCGTGGGCCGTCGCCAGGCCCGCGTGCGCGAGATCATGCACACCCTGCCGCCGGCCGCGCAGGCCGCGATCCGCGACGACCTCGAAGGCACACACCAGTACCCCACCCACGAGTTCGCTGGGGAACCGGCACACCGCCACGACGACGACGCTCCGACCGGCCGTATCCCGGTCGCCGGCGAGCGCTGATCGCCGTCCTTAGGTAAGTCCCTGCGCCCGGCGTCTGCTGGGCTGCGCTGACGCGCGCGTCCCTGTGACGCGCGCGTCTTCTTTTGTGTCCGTCTGGCGCGTTGTCGCGCCATTCCCCGACACCCGCGTTGCTGATTCTGTGTCGACGGAATCAAAACGCGCATCGGACCTGCTCCAGGAGTAGGTGCAGTCGGCTTCAGCAGCGCGTAGAACACTGGTTTCAACCGACATGAGCATCAGCGTCAACTTCCTCTTGAAAATTTAAGCCGCTTGCCTATACAGTTTGCCAGAATCGCATATCGGCGCACGAAACCCGGGAGAGAGATGGTCGACCGCTATCGAGTGTGGCTGGGAGCAGGCGTCCTCGCAGGCGGGGTTTCGGCGGCGATGCTGGCCGGGGCCGGCGTCGCGGCCGCCGATGACGGCGCCCCGTCCGCGGGCGGCAGTCAGGCCTCGACCGGGGCCGACGACAACGACGACGCGGCGTCGAACGCGGGCCCGTCCGAGGACGGCGAGACCCAGACCGAAGGCGGCGAAGAGACCGAAGGCGACGAGACCGAGGACGACGACGAGACCGAGGACGACGACGAGACCGAGGACGACGACGAGTCCAGCGACGACGACCAGGGCGGCGACTACGGGAAAGACGCCCCCGCCGGGGAGTTCCCCAAGCCCGACGATGCGATCCCGGCGACCGACCCCTCCGCCGAACCCGAACCCGAGCCCGCGACCGAGGCCGAGGCCGAGGCCGACCCTGTCGCCTTAGAACCGGTGCCGGCCGCAGAACCGGCGCCCGATGTGGTGGAGTCCGCGCCCGAGGCGCCGTCGACGCTGGTGGAGTCCATCGAGACCGACCTCGCGGCGCCCGAAGGCGCCGCGGTCATGCGGGTCGCCGCCGCCGGGTCGCCGTGGACCGGCGCCTCGGCGTTCAACCTCTTCGACGTCGTCGAGGACCTCAGCACGATGTTCTACAACTGGTACACCGGCACGATGCAGTTCCTGGCCGGGCCGCCACGTGCACCGTTCGGGAGCCGGGTCCGGGTGGAGCGGTCTTCGCTGACGCTGGCCAACGGCGTCGTGGTCTCCGCCGACTGGTACTTCCCGCCCGGTAAGACCGAGCCGAAAGGCCTGATCTACCTGCAGCACGGCATGCTCGCGAGTGCTGCGTTCTACAGCGCCACCGCGGCGTATCTCGCCGAGAAGACCAACAGCATCGTGGTCGCGCCGACGCTGACCTGGAACGTCTTCGACACCGACGACTACCCGTTGATGTTGCCGAGCACGCACCGCGTCGTCGCCGACCTGTTCACCGGTGACCGCGCCGCGCTCACTGCCAGCGCGCGCGAGGCCGGTTTTCACGGCGTGCTGCCGACCAGGCTGGTGCTGGCCGGCCACTCTGCCGGCGGTGGCCTGGCCGTCGGTGCGGCGCGATACCTGGTCGAGCGCGGTGGAGCCGACGCTCTCGCGGGGGTCGTGATGCTCGACGGTGCGGGCCTGGTCGGCGTGCTGAGCGCCGACCTGGCGAAGATCCCGCGATCGATTCCGGTGTACAACCTCGCCGCCGCCCCCGATTCCTGGAACAACCGGGGGCATGCGAGCGCACGCCTGCAGCAGGCCCGGCCCGACATGTTCACCGGCGTGCTCGTGCAGGGCGGGCACCACTCCGACTCGATGCAGAGCGCCAGCGGGATCGTGCAGTTCATGGCCTATCTCGCGACCGGTTTCTCGTCACCGTGGAACGTGGAGGCCAACGAGATCCTGACCGCCGGCTGGATCAACGACATGCTTGACGGCACCTACACCGAACGGCTGTACCGGTCGTCGGTGTCACCGGTCAGCCTGGTCACCGGATCCTGGTTCGCGCCGCCATCGAGCGTGCAGCTCAACGACCCGACCGCGTATGCGGCAGCCGCGATGGACGTGTGTCCGGTGGCTCCGGTCGTGGCCGTGTGCACGGATCCACTGCCGCGCCGCGATCCCGTCCGGGTGTGATTTAGGCAAACCACGACGGGGCCCCGGCCACCGCGATACGTTTCTGCCCGATCGGACGAAGGGGTCAGCGATGGGCGACCGGCTGTCGGTGTTGGTGGGTGCCGGCGTGATCACCGCCGGGGTGTCGGCGGCATTGCTGGCCGGCGCCGGCGCGGCGGCCGCGGAGTCCGAAACGGCCGACGCGACGACGACGTCGGAGTCCTCGCAGGCAGAACCGAGTGCGCCCACCGACACCGACAAGGACAAGAGCGCCGACGAAGCCGAAGAACCCGCGGAGGTCGAAGAACCCGCGGAGGTCGAAGAACGCGCGGAGGCCGAAGAACGCGCGGAGGTCGAAGAACCCGCGGAGGCCGAAGAACCCGACGAGGTCGCCCCCGAGGAACCAGCCGAGGAACCCACACAGCGGCGGACCGACGTGATCGCTGCTTCCGAACGCCGCGATGACATTGCGGTGGCCGCGCCCGCTCGGGAGGCCGGCCAGACGACGCTGGCCTCGTTCACCGCGACTCGACCCGAAGTGGCCGCGGAGTCCACGGCCGCGGCCCCGAAACAAGAGACACTGCTCAGCGCCCTGGGCGCCGTCGTGTTCAACATCTATACCTTCGCCGTCCGCGTCCTCGGCGGTCCGCCGCTGCTGCCGTGGGGTAGCACCGTCACCGTCCGCAGCTCGTCGCTGACGATCGACTGCGGGGACGGCTACGAGGTTCCGGCCGACTGGTACGTGCCCGCAGGTACGCCGCCGACGCGCCTCATCCATCTGCAGCACGGCTTCCTCGCGTCGGGCGCGTTCTACAGCCACACCGCGGCCCGGCTGGCCGAGGCCACCCACAGCATCGTCGTCGCCACGTCGCTGACGTCGAACTTCCTGGCCTGTGACGGCTGCTGGGTCGGGGGATCGCCGATGCACAAGGCGGTGGCCGGCCTGTTCACCGACGGCAACACCGCGCTGGCGCAGAGCGCGCTGGCCGCCGGCTACAGCAGCACACTGCTCGACGGCGTGCGCAAGGTCGCGCTGGTGGGCCACTCCGCCGGCGGCGGGCTCGCAGCCGGCGCCGCGGGATACATGAGCCAGAACGCGACGTTCACCAAGCTCGCCGGCGTGGTCATGCTCGACGGTGTCGGCTTCGGCGACGTCACGCCGCGCGCCCTGGCCAAGCTGCCCGCCGACTTTCCCATCTACAACCTCGGGGCGAAGTCCTACTACTGGAACCTGTCCGGGGCGACCAACACCGCGCTGGAGCAGTGGCGGCCCGGCGGCTTCAACGGCGTCAAGCTCGCACACGGATCCCACGGCGACACGATGACCGGCGGCAACCTGCTGATCCAGGCGTCGATGAACCTGATCACCGGATGGCCGAGGCCGGCGAACGTCAGGGCCGCCGAGATGATCAGCGCCGGGTGGCTCACCGACATGTTCGCCGGGGCGCCGTCGCCGTCGTCGGGCTACTACGGCGCTCCCGGTGACACCCTGACGATCCACACCAGCCGGGGCGCGGCGACCGCGTACGTGCTTCCCGGACCGGCCGAGCGTCAGACCTTTCTCGACTGGCTGTTCAGCTACGGTGCGACGATCTTGTTCGGGATCGACTTCGCCACCTGCGCGGTCGACCCGGACGAAGTCTTCACAGAAAACTCCACAAACACCGCGTCATCTCTTGACGGAAGGGCGAAACCGCGCCAATCTATTGGCCAGCAATGTGTGCATGGATGACAGCAGTTGGGACCGCCGGCCAGCGACCGGAGTTCCGTAGCGCACCGTGCTGCCTCGAGGGTTGAGGAATAGGCCGTCCTGCGCTATCGTTGGACGTTGCGCTGGCTGAATCCTGCCCACCTCGCTCTTTCCGACCCGCACTAATCATGTGGTCCTAGCCTGAGCCCCCGCTCAGCGATCTAGACGCATGCCGTGCGTCCGGGTGGTTGGTGAAGCCGGCCGAACCGACGCAGAAACGCGGCGAATACGGGATCGGCTTCTCCGGTTCCCGAACAGCCGCATTAGGTGCTGGAAGGATGCATCTTGGCAGGGTCCCGCCAGATCGAGTCAACCACTAACAACTCCGTTCCCGGAGCACCAAACCGAATTTCCTTTGCCAAGCTCCGCGAACCGCTTGAGGTTCCGGGGCTTCTCGACGTTCAGACCGAGTCGTTCGAGTGGCTGATCGGCGCCGAGGACTGGTTCCGGCGCGCGGCCGAGCGCGGCGACGTAGACCCCAAGGGCGGTCTCCAGGAGGTTCTCGAAGAGCTCTCGCCGATCGAGGACTTCTCGGGCTCGATGTCCCTGTCGTTCTCCGATCCGCGCTTCGACGAGGTCAAAGCGCCGGTCGACGAGTGCAAAGACAAGGACATGACGTACGCGGCACCGCTGTTCGTCACGGCCGAGTTCATCAACAACAACACCGGTGAGATCAAGAGCCAGACGGTCTTCATGGGTGACTTCCCGATGATGACCGAAAAGGGCACCTTCATCATCAACGGCACCGAGCGTGTCGTGGTGAGCCAGCTGGTGCGTTCGCCCGGTGTGTACTTCGACGAGTCGATCGACAAGTCGACGGAGAAGACGCTGCACAGCGTCAAGGTGATCCCCGGCCGCGGCGCGTGGCTGGAGTTCGACGTCGACAAGCGCGACACCGTCGGCGTCCGCATCGATCGCAAGCGCCGTCAGCCCGTCACCGTGCTGCTCAAGGCGCTCGGCTGGACCAACGAGCAGATCACCGAGCGCTTCGGCTTCTCCGAGATCATGATGAGCACGCTGGAGAAGGACAACACCGCAGGCACCGACGAGGCGCTGCTGGACATCTACCGCAAGCTGCGGCCGGGCGAGCCCCCCACCAAGGAGTCCGCGCAGACCCTGCTGGAGAACCTGTTCTTCAAGGAGAAGCGCTACGACCTGGCCCGCGTGGGCCGCTACAAGGTCAACAAGAAGCTGGGGCTGAACGCCGGCCAGCCGATCACGAGCTCGACGCTGACCGAAGAGGACGTCGTCGCGACCATCGAGTACCTGGTGCGCTTGCACCAGGGCGACCACACGATGACCGCCCCCGGCGGCGTCGAGGTTCCCGTCGAGGTCGACGACATCGATCACTTCGGCAACCGTCGCCTGCGCACCGTCGGCGAGCTGATCCAGAACCAGATCCGGGTCGGGCTCTCGCGTATGGAGCGCGTCGTGCGTGAGCGCATGACGACCCAGGACGTCGAGGCGATCACGCCACAGACCCTGATCAACATCCGTCCCGTCGTGGCGGCGATCAAGGAGTTCTTCGGCACCAGCCAGCTGTCGCAGTTCATGGACCAGAACAACCCGCTGTCGGGTCTGACCCACAAGCGCCGCCTGTCGGCGCTGGGCCCCGGCGGTCTGTCCCGTGAGCGTGCCGGCCTCGAGGTTCGCGACGTGCACTCCAGCCACTACGGCCGCATGTGCCCGATCGAGACTCCCGAGGGTCCGAACATCGGCCTGATCGGTTCGCTGTCGGTGTACGCCCGGGTCAACCCGTTCGGCTTCATCGAGACCCCGTACCGCAAGGTCATCGACGGTGTGGTCACCGACCAGATCGACTACCTGACCGCCGACGAGGAGGACCGCCACGTCGTGGCGCAGGCCAACTCGCCGCTGGACGCCGACGGCCGCTTCGAAGAGGAGCGCGTGCTGGTCCGCCGTAAGGGCGGCGAGGTCGAGTTCGTGTCGGCCGCCGAGGTGGACTACATGGACGTCTCGCCGCGCCAGATGGTGTCGGTCGCGACGGCGATGATCCCGTTCCTCGAGCACGACGACGCCAACCGTGCCCTGATGGGTGCCAACATGCAGCGCCAGGCGGTTCCGCTGGTGCGCAGCGAGGCCCCGCTGGTCGGCACCGGTATGGAGCTGCGCGCCGCGATCGACGCCGGCGACGTGGTCGTCACCGAAAAGGCCGGTGTGGTCGAGGAGGTCTCCGCGGACTACATCACCGTGATGGCCGACGACGGCACCCGGCACACCTACCGGATGCGCAAGTTCGCCCGCTCGAATCACGGCACCTGCGCCAACCAGCGTCCGATCGTGGACGCCGGGCAGCGCGTCGAGGCCGGTCAGGTCCTCGCCGACGGGCCCTGCACCGAGAACGGTGAGATGGCCCTGGGCAAGAACCTGCTCGTGGCGATCATGCCGTGGGAGGGTCACAACTACGAGGACGCGATCATCCTCTCGAACCGTCTGGTGGAGGAGGACGTGCTCACCTCGATTCACATCGAGGAGCACGAGATCGATGCCCGCGACACCAAGCTGGGCGCCGAGGAGATCACCCGGGACATCCCGAACGTCTCCGATGAGGTGCTGGCCGATCTCGACGAGCGCGGCATCATCCGCATCGGCGCCGAGGTCCGTGACGGCGACATCCTGGTCGGCAAGGTCACCCCGAAGGGCGAGACCGAGCTGACCCCCGAGGAGCGCCTGCTGCGCGCCATCTTCGGCGAGAAGGCCCGCGAGGTCCGCGACACGTCACTGAAGGTGCCCCACGGTGAGTCCGGCAAGGTCATCGGCATCCGCGTGTTCAGCCGCGAGGACGACGACGAACTGCCCGCCGGCGTCAACGAGCTGGTCCGCGTCTACGTGGCCCAGAAGCGCAAGATCTCCGACGGCGACAAGCTCGCCGGACGCCACGGCAACAAGGGCGTCATCGGCAAGATCCTGCCCGTCGAGGACATGCCGTTCATGCCCGATGGCACCCCGGTCGACATCATCCTGAACACCCACGGTGTGCCGCGTCGTATGAACATCGGCCAGATCCTGGAGACCCACCTCGGGTGGGTCGCCAAGGCCGGCTGGAACATCGATGTGGCCGGCGGAACCCCGGATTGGGCGGCCAAGCTGCCCGAGCACATGCTCTCGGCCCCGGCCGACAGCATCGTGGCCACGCCGGTGTTCGACGGTGCGCAGGAAGGCGAGCTGCAGGGCCTGCTCGGTGCGACGTTGCCCAACCGTGACGGCGAGACCATGGTCAACGCCGACGGCAAGGCGGTGTTGTTCGACGGCCGCAGTGGCGAACCGTTCCCGTACCCGGTCACGGTCGGCTACATGTACATCCTCAAGCTGCACCACCTGGTGGACGACAAGATCCACGCCCGCTCGACCGGCCCGTACTCGATGATCACCCAGCAGCCGCTGGGCGGTAAGGCGCAGTTCGGTGGTCAGCGGTTCGGTGAGATGGAGTGCTGGGCCATGCAGGCCTACGGCGCGGCGTACACGCTGCAGGAGCTCCTGACGATCAAGTCCGACGACACCGTAGGCCGCGTCAAGGTGTACGAGGCGATCGTCAAGGGCGAGAACATCCCCGAGCCGGGCATCCCGGAGTCGTTCAAGGTGCTTCTCAAGGAGCTGCAGTCGCTGTGCCTCAACGTCGAGGTGTTGTCTTCTGACGGCGCGGCGATCGAGATGCGTGACGGCGACGACGAGGACCTGGAGCGCGCCGCTGCCAACCTCGGAATCAACCTGTCCCGCAACGAATCTGCCTCTGTCGAAGATCTCGCCTGACTCGCGGCACCGCCGCGGCGCTAAGTGTTATTGGCTACAAATCCCGCAAGGGGAAAGGGAGTTACGTGCTAGACGTCAACTTCTTCGATGAACTCCGCATCGGTCTCGCGACCGCGGACGACATCCGCAACTGGTCCTTCGGTGAGGTCAAGAAGCCGGAGACCATCAACTACCGCACGCTCAAGCCCGAGAAGGACGGCCTGTTCTGCGAGAAGATCTTCGGACCGACTCGCGACTGGGAGTGCTACTGCGGCAAGTACAAGCGCGTCCGGTTCAAGGGCATCATCTGTGAGCGCTGCGGCGTCGAGGTGACCCGTGCCAAGGTGCGTCGTGAGCGGATGGGCCACATCGAACTGGCCGCACCCGTCACGCACATCTGGTACTTCAAGGGCGTGCCGAGCCGGCTGGGCTACCTGCTGGACCTGGCCCCGAAGGATCTCGAGAAGATCATCTACTTCGCGGCCTACGTGATCACCGCGGTCGACGACGAGATGCGGCACAACGAGCTGTCCACGCTCGAGGCCGAGATGGCCGTCGAGCGCAAGGCCATCGAGGACCAGCGCGACGCCGATCTGGAGGCCCGCGCCCAGAAGCTCGAGGCCGACATGAAGGAGCTCGAGGAAGAGGGCGCCAAGTCCGACGTCAAGCGCAAGGTGCGCGACGGCGGTGAGCGCGAGATGCGCCAGCTGCGCGACCGGGCCCAGCGTGAGCTCGACCGGCTCGACGAGATCTGGACGACGTTCACCAAGCTGGCTCCCAAGCAGCTGATCGTCGACGAGCTGCTCTACCGCGAGCTGCAGGACCGGTACGGCGAGTACTTCGAGGGCGCCATGGGCGCGGAGTCGATCAAGAAGCTCATCGAGAACTTCGACATCGACGCCGAGGCCGAGTCGCTGCGCGACACCATCAAGAACGGCAAGGGCCAGAAGAAGCTGCGGGCGCTCAAGCGACTCAAGGTCGTCGCCGCGTTCCAGACCAACTCGAACTCGCCGATGGGTATGGTCCTTGACGCCGTGCCGGTGATCCCGCCGGAACTGCGCCCGATGGTGCAGCTCGACGGTGGCCGCTTCGCGACGTCGGACCTCAACGACCTGTACCGCCGCGTCATCAACCGCAACAACCGGCTCAAGCGACTGATCGATCTTGGCGCGCCCGAGATCATCGTCAACAACGAGAAGCGCATGCTTCAGGAGTCGGTGGACGCGCTGTTCGACAACGGCCGCCGCGGCCGTCCGGTGACCGGGCCGGGCAACCGCCCGCTCAAGTCGCTGTCCGATCTGCTCAAGGGCAAGCAGGGCCGCTTCCGGCAGAACCTGCTCGGTAAGCGCGTCGACTATTCGGGCCGTTCGGTCATCGTGGTCGGCCCGCAGCTGAAGCTGCACCAGTGCGGTCTGCCGAAGCTGATGGCTCTCGAGCTGTTCAAGCCGTTCGTGATGAAGCGTCTGGTCGACCTGAACCACGCGCAGAACATCAAGAGCGCCAAGCGCATGGTCGAGCGTCAGCGCCCCCAGGTGTGGGATGTCCTCGAAGAGGTCATCGCCGAGCACCCGGTGCTGCTGAACCGTGCACCTACGCTGCACCGCCTGGGTATCCAGGCCTTCGAGCCGCAGCTGGTGGAGGGCAAGGCCATCCAGCTGCACCCGTTGGTGTGTGAGGCGTTCAACGCCGACTTCGACGGTGACCAGATGGCCGTGCACCTTCCGCTGTCGGCGGAGGCGCAGGCCGAGGCCCGCGTCCTGATGCTGTCCTCGAACAACATCCTGTCGCCGGCGTCGGGCCGCCCGCTGGCCATGCCGCGTCTGGACATGGTGACCGGCCTGTACTACCTGACCACCGAGATCGAGGGTGACAAGGGCGAGTACACCCCGGCAGCCGACGATCAGCCGGAGAGCGGGGTGTACAGCTCGCCGGCCGAGGCGATCATGGCGATGGACCGTGGCGCGCTGAGTGTGCGGGCCAAGATCCGGGTGCGGCTGACGCAGCTGCGCCCGCCGGCCGACGTCGAGGCCGAGCGGTTCCCGGACGGCTGGAACCCGGGCGACGCCTGGACCGCCGACACCACGCTGGGCCGTGTGCTGTTCAACGAGCTGATGCCACGGGGCTATCCGTTCGTCAACGAGCAGATGCACAAGAAGGTGCAGGCGCGGATCATCAACGATCTGGCCGAGCGCTACCCGATGATCGTGGTCGCGCAGACCGTGGACAAGCTCAAGGATGCCGGCTTCTACTGGGCCACCCGTTCGGGTGTCACCGTGTCGATGGCCGACGTGCTGGTGCCGCCGGAGAAGCAGGAGATCCTCGAGCGCTACGAGGCCGAGGCCGACGGCATCGAGAAGCAGTACCAGCGCGGCAAGCTCAACCACGACGAGCGCAACGAAGCGTTGGTGAAGATCTGGCAGGACGCGACCGAAGAGGTCGGTCAGGCGCTGCGGGCGCACTACCCGAAGGACAACCCGATCATCACGATCGTGGATTCGGGTGCCACGGGTAACTTCACCCAGACGCGGACGCTGGCCGGCATGAAGGGTCTGGTGACCAACCCGAAGGGTGAGTTCATCCCGCGTCCGATCAAGTCCTCGTTCCGCGAGGGCCTGACGGTGCTGGAGTACTTCATCAACACCCACGGCGCCCGTAAGGGTCTGGCGGACACCGCGCTTCGTACCGCCGACTCGGGCTACCTGACCCGTCGTCTGGTCGACGTGTCGCAGGACGTCATCGTCCGCGAGACCGACTGCGAGACCGAGCGCGGCATCACCGTCACGCTGGCCGAGCTGCAGGGCGACTCGCTGGTGCGCGATCAGCACATCGAGACCTCCGCGTACGCGCGGACGCTGGCCACCGATGCGGTCGACGCCGACGGCAACGTCGTCGTCGAGCGTGGGCACGACCTCGGTGACCCGGCCATCGATGCGCTGCTGGCCGCCGGTATCACCGAGGTCAAGGTCCGCTCCGTGCTGACCTGCGGCACCGGCACCGGTGTGTGCGCGATGTGCTACGGCCGTTCGATGGCGACCGGCAAGCTGGTCGACATCGGTGAGGCTGTCGGCATCGTGGCCGCGCAGTCGATCGGTGAGCCCGGCACGCAGCTGACCATGCGTACCTTCCACCAGGGTGGCGTCACCGGCGGTGCCGACATCGTGGGTGGTCTGCCCCGCGTGCAGGAGCTGTTCGAGGCGCGTATCCCGCGCAACCGGGCTCCGATCGCCGACGTCTCCGGCCGCGTGCGCCTGGAGGAGAGCGACAAGTTCTACAAGATCACCATCGTTCCCGACGACGGGGGCGAGGAGGTCGTGTACGACAAGCTCTCGCGTCGTCAGCGCCTGAAGGTGTTCAAGCACGACGACGGCTCCGAGCGTCTGCTGACCGACGGCGATCACGTCGAGGTCGGCCAGCAGCTGCTGGAAGGCTCGGCCGACCCGCACGAGGTGCTCCGCGTCCAGGGCCCGCGCGAGGTGCAGATCCACCTCGTCAAGGAGGTCCAGGAGGTGTACCGCGCCCAGGGTGTGTCGATCCACGACAAGCACATCGAGGTCATCGTCCGGCAGATGCTGCGCCGCGTCACGATCATCGACTCGGGCTCGACGGAGTTCCTGCCCGGTTCGCTGACCGAACGTGGCGAGTTCGAGACCGAGAACCGTCGGGTGGTCGCCGAGGGCGGCGAGCCCGCGGCCGGTCGTCCGGTGCTGATGGGTATCACCAAGGCGTCGCTGGCCACCGACTCGTGGCTGTCGGCGGCGTCGTTCCAGGAGACCACCCGTGTGCTGACCGATGCGGCGATCAACTGCCGCAGCGACAAGCTGCAGGGGCTGAAGGAGAACGTGATCATCGGCAAGCTGATCCCGGCCGGTACCGGCATCAACCGGTACCGCAACATCCAGGTTCAGCCGACCGAGGAGGCCCGGGCCGCGGCGTACACGATCCCGTCCTACGAGGATCAGTACTACAGCCCGGACTTCGGTCAGGCCACCGGCGCTGCGGTGCCGCTGGACGACTACGGCTACTCGGACTACCGGTAAGTCGACGAAAGAGCCCTCACCCCGCCGGGGTGGGGGCTTTTTCGTGCGCGGGCACGGTAGGTGTGACCGGGCTGCGGCAGGTAAACGGTGCACGGTAGGTGTGACCGGGCTGCGGCGAGTAATCTCCCGGAATGCTGGTCGATGCGCTGTGGTTCCTGATCGGACTGGCGGTGCTGATCGCCGGCGCGGAGATCATGGTCCGGGGCGGCGCCGTGGTCGCGGCCCGGCTGGGCATCAGCCCCATCATCATCGGGCTGACCGTGGTCTCGATCGGCACCAGCATGCCCGAGCTTGCCGTTGGCGTGGTGTCGGCCGGTGGAGGCAACGGTGCGCTGGCGGTCGGCAACATCGCCGGCACCAACGTCGTCAACATCCTGCTCATACTCGGCCTGAGCGCGCTGTTGGTCCCGCTGAGTCTTCAGATGCGCACGAACCGGTTCGAGCTGCCGATGATGGCCGCGGCGGCGTTGCTGTTGTGGGCGCTGGCCGCCGACGGCCGGCTCTCCCGGCTCGACGGCGCCATCCTGGTGACCGCCGCCGTCGGCTACACCGCCGCGGTGATCTGGTCAGCGAGGCGCGAATCGCGGGCCATCGCCGAGGAGTTTGCCGCCGAGTTCGGGACGGAGCCGGTCCAGGCGACGGTCACCGACGTCCGGCGCCGGACCATGACCCACGTCGGTATGACGATCGGCGGCATCGTCGTCGTCGTGATCGGCGCCGACTGGCTCGTCGACGGAGCGGTCGGGATGGCCCGGCAGTTCGGCGTCTCGGACGCGCTGATCGGACTCACCGTGGTGGCCATCGGAACCTCGGCGCCCGAGCTGGTGACCACCGTCGTGACGACAGTGCGCGGCGACCGCGACATAGCGATCGGCAACCTCATCGGGAGCAGCATCTACAACATCCTGCTGATCCTCGGCGTGACGTGTCTGGTGCCCGCCGAGGGCCTGTGGCTGCCCTCCAGCCTGGTCGACATCGACATCCCGATCATGGTCGCGGTCGCGCTGATCTGCATTCCGATCTTCCTGTCGGGCCGCAGGGTGAGCCGGGCGGAAGGCGGCGGCATGGTGGGGGCCTACCTGGCATACCTGGGCTTCCTGCTCGCAGCGCAGACATGAGGCCGGTCCGTCGGCGCCCGTCACTAGACTCGGCGACGTGCTCATAGGTTCGCATGTCCACGGAGACGACCCCCTGGCCGCGGCGCAGTCCGACGGCGCCGATGTCGTGCAGTTCTTCCTCGGGAATCCGCAGAGCTGGAAGAAGCCCAAACCCCGCGAGGACGCCGAGGCGCTCAAGGCCTCGCCGATCCCGGTCTATGTGCACGCGCCGTATCTGATCAACGTCGCGTCGGCCAACAACCGGGTGCGCATCCCGTCGCGCAAGATCTTGCAGGACACGTGCGATGCGGCCGCCGACGTCGGCGCCACCGCGGTGATCGTGCACGGTGGCCACGCCGACGACAACGACATGGAGGCCGGCTTCGAGCGCTGGGTCAAGGCGCTCGATCATCTGGACACCGACGTGCCGGTCTATCTGGAGAACACCGCCGGTGGCGACCACGCCATGGCGCGGCACTTCGACACCATCGCCCGGCTATGGGACCGCATCGGCGACACCGGCATCGGGTTCTGCCTGGACACCTGCCACGCCTGGGCGGCCGGCGAAGCGCTGGTCGACGCCGTCGAACGCATCAAGGGAATCACCGGCCGCATCGACCTGGTGCACTGCAACGACTCCCGCGATGCGGCCGGTTCCGGCGCCGACCGGCACGCGAACTTCGGCTCGGGCCAGATCGACCCCCAACTGCTGGTCGCCGTGGTCAAGGCAGCCGGTGCGCCGGTCATCTGCGAGACCTCCGACGAGGGCCGCAAAGACGACATCGCTTTCCTCCGCGAACACCTCTAGAGGCCCTGCCACCCGCTTTGTCGCTGAACGGTTATCCAACACCTGGTGGCGAGGCGGTTAAATAGGGAAGCGCCGGGAACCCGGCGCGCCCTGTCGAAAGGCCTCCGTGTCCGCGATTGACGATCAGCCGTCGATTGCGCTGACGTCTGAGGTCACCACCGAACCGCCGGTCGACCGGCGTGGCCGCAGGCTGCGGATCGTCCGATGGGTCACCGTCGGGGTGTGGGCGACGGTCGTGGTGTGGCGCACCGTCACCGACGGGTTCGCGTTCAACCGAGAACTGTTGTTGCTCTATATCTGCACCGGACTTGCTGCCGCGAGCATCGGCCAGGGTAGGCGGGTCTTCTACGTCGTGCGGGACTGGCTGCCGTTCGCGCTGGTGCTGATTGCTTACGACCTCAGCAGGGGTGCCGCCACGCTCGTCGGCCGGCCCACACTGTGGCACTGGCAGGCCGACGCAGACCGTTGGATGTTCTTCGGCAACATGCCGACCGTATGGCTGCAGGAGCGCTTGAAGCTGCCGTACCCGCCGTGGTGGGAGGTGGTGATCAGCAGCGTCTACATGTCGTTCTTCATCCTCCCGTACGTGATCGCGGGGATCCTGTGGCTGCGCGACCGCGAGGAATGGAAGGCGTTCGTACGGTTGTTCGTCGGCCTGAACTTCGCGGCGCTGATCGTCTACGTCCTGCTGCCCGCCGCGCCGCCGTGGGCGGCGGCGCGCTGCACACCGGATGACGTCCAGGGCGGCCCGTCCGGTCCGCGGTGCATGTTCGGTTCCGCCCGCGGTGTCCCCGACGGCGGGGTGCTCGGTTCGATGCAGTTCAGTCAGGACGGCGCCCACGACTGGGTGGAACGCATCGTCGGCCGTGGCTGGGGCAAGCTGAACCTCCACTCGGCCACGGCGCTGCTCGATCAGGGGCAGGCGAGCGTCAACCTGGTCGCGGCCATCCCCTCGCTGCACGCCGGGATGTCGGCGGCGCTCGCGGCGTTCCTGTGGAACCGGGTGCAGCGCGGCTGGCGCCCGCTGCTGGTGGCGTATCCGCTGATCATGGCGTTCGCCCTCGTCTACAGCGCCGAGCACTACGTGATCGACCTGCTGCTCGGCTGGGCGCTGGCCGCGGCGGTGATCACCCTGCTCGGCTGGTACGAGCGGCGCCGGCAGAATCGCAGGTCTTCAGAAGACGATGGTCTGGTTGCCGAAGCGGATGATGCGATCCTGGCAATGCCACAGCACCGCACGTGACAGCACCGCCCGTTCCACGTCGGCGCCGAGACGCGCCAGATCGGTGACGTCGTGGCGGTGGTCGACGCGCACCACGTCCTGCTCGATGATCGGGCCCTCGTCGAGGTCGTCCGTCACGTAGTGGGCGGTGGCGCCGACGAGTGTGAGAGGGACCCGTTTGGTGGTCCAGTCGTTATGCGACTTTCGGTTGATGGGTCGCGGCCCACTGTAGGGCAAACTCGGCTGGGGTGCGGTCGCCATGGGCGGAGTGGGGCCGATTGGCGTTGTAATCGGCTCGCCAGTCCTCGATGATCACGCGGGCTTCCAGCAGCGAATCAAAGCGCCACAGGTTGAGCAGCTCGTCCCGCAGTCGGCCATTGAATGATTCGATCCAGGCGTTCTGCCACGGCGAGCCGGGATCGATGAAAAGTGAACCGGCACTGTTGAATCGGCACCAATCCGACACGGCATGCGCGACGAACTCAGGCCCGTTGTCGAAACGCACATAGTGCGGCGCCCCAT